>CALVAE010000067.1 GCA_944325465.1 uncultured Bacteroidales bacterium
TCGCTCCGGCCAATCAGATAGCCAGTGCCAACATGTGGACTACAGAGAGTCTTGCTGATAAGGGAATGGCAGGTCTGTATGATAATTTCTATAGAGATGATCTGTCCCGTATACAGTTGAGACATAACGATATGACAGGTATCAACAGACAAGGTTGGATGGGGATGGAGTTCCAGACGGATTTCGTTTCGGACAATTACCATCTCAGGGCGCTTTCCGATGCCACGAAGGATGCGACCGAGTTTGTCGTATGGTATGAATGGAAGTGGGCATACACTTCTATCCATCAGATCAATGATGCACTGGCAAATCTTCACAGAGCCGGGCTCACCACGGAGAAATATGAACGTTATATCTGTGAGGCCCGTTTCCTCAGGGCATGGTTCTATTCACGTCTGAACAAGATTTACGGCGGAGTCCCTCTTTATCTGGAGGTGATTTCCGAAGACCAGTGTACCAAGGGCCAATCTACGGCAGTGGAAATATGGAATGCAGTGATTTCGGACCTCAATTATTGTATTGACAGTCCGTATTGTCCGGACAATACCCTTTCCGAAAATTACGGACGTCCTTCCAAAGGCGCTGCTTATTCTCTCAGAGGAATGGCATATATGTGGATGGCATATGAGGCTGAAAAAGGAGAAACCCCTACTGAATTCGATGCCGCCCATTATTATCAGTTGGCGGTAAATGATTTTGAAATGGTTGATGACTGCGGTTACGGGTTATGGGCAGGCAGGTTCATCGATTTCTTCAACTATACGAATGAGAAGGACCATGAAATGATTTTCCCTCTGCAGTTCAATGCCGATGCTGGCTATTGTGACAATCTGCAGTTGATGATAGGAGGCCGTGATACGTGGAACAGTTGGTCAAATGTCCGTCCTTCTTCGGATTTCGTGGATTATTTTCAGAATGCTGACGGTACCGCATTCAGTTGGGAACAGGTAATACCTGAATGGAACGGATCGGATTTCACGCCGGATGAGAATTTCTACAAAAGGGAAGTCTTTTTCTTCAGGGACGGGATATACCTTGATGCCAATGACAATGTCATTACACAGCAGGACGGAGTCCGTTACTGGTCCGATGACGAAGCCGCTGTAATCAGGGAAAGGATTCAGCGTATAGGAGTGGACATATTCAGAAAATACTATTTGCCGGAAGGGAATGAAGACCGGGTCCGGTCAGCGTATGAAAACCGCGATCCCCGTTTGAAAGACATTGTCCTTACTCCGTATGAGCCGTACGATACGTTTAAGGATGCTACTGATAACGGAGGACGGATCCAGACAGGAAAAGAACTTCGCTGGCCTTTCCTTAATGAAGGCGATGATTACGGAGATTATTATATCGGTGACTATCAGAGTATGTATGTCTATAAAAAATATTCTTATAGCAGGCCTGAAGATCTTATCGACCGTCTCCGTTGTCCTACTGACTGGCCTCTTATCAGATATACGGATGTTGCGCTGCAATTGGCGGAAGCCTATGTCCATGTCGGAAGGTCAGGTGATGCAGTCTCTATTGTAAACCGGATCCGTTCACGTGCAGGTATGCCGGATGTCAGTGTCGGAACCGATGGGGAAGTGATGGAAGCAATCCGTTACGAGCGGCGTGTGGAACTTTGCCTTGAAGGTCATGATTACTTTGATGAGTGGAGATGGGGAACGTACAAAGAGATGAAGTTCAAGGGAAAGGATACTTACGGAGGCCAGAACTGGTGGAAAGAATGGCAGGGATATAATTATAACTGGTATTATACGGATGACATGTATCCGTGGGGAGCGCCTGCGGGCGAATGCCAGCGTAATCCAAACCTCAAGCAGAAACCTGGATGGGCTTATTGATGTCATTCTGAGCGAAGCGAAGAATCTGCGACAGTCCGTTCTCTGTCATTCTGAGCGAAGCGAAGAATCTGTATCAGATTTAATAAAATAAAAATATATGTACCGATGAAGATAAAGATGTCAATATTACTGATTGCCGTATCGGCCTTTCTATGTGGAGGCTGTTCGGAAGACGGCTATCCCATATTCTACCCGGGGAGCAGTCATAAGGAAGATGTGCAGGATCCTGGACAGCCGGACCCGGATCCGCCGGTATCTCTCGAGGAACCGGATTATTCCGGGCTTACGGCTGAAAACCATCCGAGAATCATTTTTACCGATGAAGATTTTGCGGCTATCAGCGAGAAGGTAACTTCCGGAGCTGATGAAATATTCAATTCCATACACAGCAGGATAATATCTTCTGCAAATTCATATTGCGGGGCAGAAGATATAAAATATGAACTTGCAGGGAAAAGGTTGCTTTCGGTAAGCCGGAATGCCGAGCAGAGAATTCTTTTCTGTGCGTATGCATACAAGACGACGGGTGAAGCCAGATATCTTGAACAGGCAGAACATGATATCCGGACGGTGTGCGGTTTTCCGGACTGGAATGCCCGTCAGCATTTCCTTGATGTAGGGGAAATGGCGGCAGGAGTCGGTTTAGGCTACGACTGGTTGTATGACGAATTGTCTCCCGAAACCAGGGAACTTGCACGTAATGCCTTGAATGATTTCGCGTTTACTCCTGCAAACGAAGGGACGTGGAACCTGAATTTCTATGAAGCGGAAAGCAACTGGAACCAGGTATGTAACGGAGGCCTTGTCTGTGCGGCTCTTGCCGTTTATGAGAACAATCCGTCTGTTGCACAAGGCATCATCGAAAAGGCCATAGAATCCAATCTTCCTGTAATGCAGGCCTTGTATGCTCCGGACGGGAACTATCCGGAAGGATATTCATACTGGTGCTATGGGACCATTTACGAGGCTCTCATGCTGACTGCACTCGAAACGGCTGCAGGTACGGATACGGGACTTTCCGGCACCGAAGGATTCTCCGAGACCGGCAAGTATATGTTGTATATGGAAGGAACCACAAGGTCATGCTTCAATTATTCCGATTGCGCTCCTGCCAGTGTCCCTTGTCTGGCTCAATGGTATTTTGCATGGAAGTTCAACGACCTGTCCCTCCTTTATCTTGAACAGGACCGTATAGAAAATTATGCAGGCTGTGCGGAAGCCAGATTGCTGCCTCTTGTGGCTTATTATGCCTCTAATATTACCCTTAGTGCGATTTCCGCTCCGACGGAACCGATTTTCAGAGGTGAAGGAACTACTCCGGTCGTCCTGATTCACGATAATTGGGCAATGGATGATACCGATAAGTTTCTCGGAATAAAAGGCGGCAAGGCGAATACGAGTCATGCCCATATGGATGCCGGCAGTTTTGTATATGATGCTTTCGGAGTACGATGGTCGGCGGATCTTGGATTGCAGAGTTACGGGACGCTTGAACCGTACATCAACCTGTGGGATATGAACGACGGATCTGAAAGGTGGACCGCCTTCAGATACAATAATTTCAATCACAGTACTCTGACAGTGAACGGAAATTATCACAGAGTGGCCGGTGAAGGAGTCATAACCGGAGTCATCAACTCAAACGGGCAGAAAGGAGCCACTGTCGATATTACCGAACCGTTGAGTAATGATGTCTCGTCAGCGATAAGGAGCATTTATCTTGAAGGTGATGACCTGATAGTCGAGGATAGGATTACCGCCAGAACCGACAAGGATGCGGAAGTAAGATGGACTATGGTGACAAGGGCCACTCCGGAAATAGGGTTTAACAGGATACAACTTTCCAGTGCAACCGGAAAGAACCTGTATCTGTCAGCGACATCACCTACCGGCGACAGGGTATCCTACAGGACATGGAGTACAGTAAGTTCCAATTTCTGGGATGCTGCCAATACCGGATATTACGAATGCGGATATGAACTTACTGTCAAGGCGGGCGATTCGGCGACAATCAGGGTAAGATTGTCACCCGATGATCCGGCTCTGTAAGAATACACATTAAAACTTTTCAATAACCAAAATCTAAAAAAATGAAACGGATTCTATTATTCATTGCTGTTGTAATGACAGCATTGCTTTCGGGCTGTAACAAGCCTGAAAATCAGCAGTCCCAACAGGAAACAATAGAAGTTTCTCTTGAAGTGACCGGCATAGCGGACAATTGCGCCACTATCAATGTCAGTCTGACTGCGGGTAACTTCTATGGAGCAAGAATTATCGAAATGATCGATTTGCAGGATGTTACGATTGATCTTGAGAGCGAGATCCAGTTAACGAACTATGTGATTGAGAACGGGGTGGATATCGAACTCCCGTATTCAAACACATTGACGGATATAAGGCTGGGTCAGAAAAAGTTCACAGCCGTGATTGTTTATGACAGTACGGGAAGAGCGGTGGATGTCCAGTATGTTACCTGGGATCCGGTCGGACTTCCTGACGGATGGAGTACTGACAACAATCCGGGTGAACTTGAAGAGATTGAATGGTAACGGTTTAAATCAGAAACGAGATGAAAAGACATATTTTTGCAATGAGTGTGGCAGCATTTTTGGCTGTATCCTGCTCTGTCGAAGAAAGCAATATCGGGCAGCCGGCAAAAGACGGTGTACGCATGACTTTGTCGGGAACCACAACTGAAACGGAAAATACGAAAGTGTCCATAGGAGAAAAGGACGGTGCAGTCTATCCTTTGTTATGGGGCGCGGGTGACATAATTTCCATAAATACTGTTGATGCGAATACTTCAGGTGCATTCATCAACGAGCAGGCGGAACTGTTCTCCGATTCTGCCGGAGAGACATCCGGACTGTTCCAGACCTACAATGAACTGAATCCTGCGACGGATATGGACGTCGTGGTGACATATCCGGGAAATTCAGTGCTGTATGCGGAAGGTACGATTACGGGTGCAGTTCCTGAAAAACAGACCCAGTTGGCTCCGAGTTCAAGTATCCACGTAGGAAATTATTCTTTTTCCTATGATGAAATTACTCTTGCGGCAGGCCAGATAGAGGACGTGAATTTCGCTCTTGAGCAGAAAACGGCATACGTCAAACTTATCCTTTCCACATCCGAGTATTCGGACCTCAATGTAGTCAGCGCAAAACTTTATGCCCCGGGCAAGCAACTGTCGGGAAACATTTCATGTAACCTTGCTACAGGAGAAATGACGTATTCCGATACCAAGGATTATGTAGGAGTCACCATTTCCAATCCGTCTGCTTTTTCAGAAGTCCAGGAATTCTATTTTACGGCGCTTCCATGTGACCTTACCGGCGCTGAAACCTATGTTATAGTGACAATGCAGGATCCGGCAGGAACCATGACTGTCGAAATACCTGCAAAAGTTACCGGTGGCGTATTGAGAGAAAGTTGTCTGTCAGTCATTACAGTCAGCAACATAAGTTACGATACCAATGAATTCGACTGGTATGAGCCAGTGGAAACGAGGTATGTGGCGGCTTTCGGAGACGGCTGGAGTTATGGCCCGGCCAACTGCTTCGTAGCCTATTATGACGGGGATGCGGTTACATTTGATGTCAAGGCAAGAGGGAATTTCATCCGTTGCAGGAAACCTGTATCATTGAGGGTCCGCAATGCCTGTGAACATAATGTGAACAACAGGACAAATCTGATCATCAACGGGACAAACGGATGGGACGGCACCCAATATGTCACCATCCCTTTGAATGACAATTATAATGTATCCGTCAAGGCGGATGCGGCCGGATCATACACGGGATACAGTTCCAAGATCTGCCTGTACGATGAAGACGGAGTATGTATCTGGGCATTCAACGTATGGGGCAACAAGGAACAACTTCAGGAACAGACATACGCAAACGGTGTGATGCTTGACAGAAACATAGGTTCTGAAGACAGGGGATACGGCTATCAGGGCGGTTCCTACTATCAGTGGGGACGTCCGTTCCAGACCGGATGGTCATCATCGGGCGGACTTTTTGTAGGAGCATCGACAACAGTTACGGATCTCGGTATATCTGCAGAGCATCCGGATATATTCTATCACATGGCCAATGTCGATCCGTCACAGGGAGGAGACTGGTATCTTGGAGCGCATACCGGAGCCAGGAACGAACATCTCGATGATCTCTGGGGGAACCAGAATCTGACGGGAGAGGAGATTGTCCAGACCACCGGAACGAAATCCATATACGATCCGTGCCCTAAAGGCTATATGGTCCCTTCTCCGAAACTGCTTTCCGAAATGTTCAGGACCGCCACTTTGAAATATGACAGTGAGGATATCGAGAACAGAGGTAACGGTTATTATTATCCGGGTACAGAAGACAGATTCACTGAACCTAATTTCATGCTTTATGAACTGCCTGACGGTTCACAGGCTGTATGGCCGTTCAGTGGTTGCAAATGGGGTTCCAACGGAGGAAACTGCGATGACAATACCCACGATATCTGTGCCTGCTGGTCCAATTCCACGATTACAAGTTATGAGCAGGACGGGGCGAATGCCTATGTCTTTGTATACAGGTTCAAGTCAGAGCCTTGGACTACCGTTCAGAACGGTAACAGGGCACATGGTTATCCTGTACGCTGTATGAAGGATGTTGAGAACAGATAGTACTATACCGATTCCATGATCGGTCTGCCATGGGTACGCCGGCCTGGTGGACTTGAATCCCGGGATGCCGGAAAGTCTTTTCCGGCATCCCTTTTATTTTCAATTCTGATATGGATTCATTAAATTGCAGAAATTTTGAGATGACAAAAATATTATGCAGATGAAAAATATACTGTTCTCATTTTTTCTGGTTGCTATATTATTCCAGTGTCCCGGTATGGCCGCCCTGGCGCATGATACAGGGCTCTCGAAAATAAGGAATGCTTTTGTCGAGGCTTCTGTCGCCACGTATGCGCCGGACGAAGAAGTGACCGAGAAATTCCTTGAATACTCCGATTATGGCAGGGCGAATGATGTGCTCCTGCTCCAACTGTATATGTACGTGCATCTTCCTGATACGGAGGTCAGGAGGCTGCTCGATGCGTTCGATTGGGAGCACGGGTGCTGGACGGATATAGACTATGCCGCAAAGGACAGGGGAAGATGGCCTGCGACCCTGCACGTGACGAGGATGTATGCCCTGGCTAAACTGTACAGATATCCAGGCAATGAATGGGAAGGATCCGAGGAATTGCATAAACTTCTGCATTCCGCGATGGGATGGTGGTTCAGCAATATGCCGGTATGTCCCAACTGGTGGCACAATGATATAGGGGTTCCGAAGAAGATGACTTCCGTTCTGCTGATGCTTATGGATGAACTGTCTCCTGAGGAGATTGCCGGAGGGCTCAAAGTGCTTGAGCGTTCGAAGTTCGGGATGACAGGGCAGAACAAGGTGTGGCTTGCGGGGAACAACCTGATGAAGGGGCTCCTTGTCGATGATCCCGCTCTAGTTGCGGAAGCCAGGAGACAGATTGGGGAAGAGATATACGTTACGGACAATGAGGGTATCCAGGAGGACTGGTCTTTCCATCAGCACGGCCCCCAGATACAGTTCGGGAATTACGGCCTTGCATACGTGGATGGGATTTCATTCTGGCTTCGGGTTCTGAAGGGCTCTGAATATGCGTTCTCCGAAGAGCAGGTCGACATAGTCTCCAGACTGATGAAGGATGGTATTTGCTGGAGCGTGTACAGAGGTGTGATGGATCCGAGTTTCTGCGGAAGACAGAATTTTATCAACGGAGGGACAGGAAAGGCATACGCGCTGGCCGTTGCGGCACAGAATATGGCGGCGGCGACAGATGGCGAGGAATCCCGGCTCTATTCAAGGATTTCCCTTGAGAATCTCCGTCCTGACCTTTATGCCAATACATTGGTCGGGTCGAGATACTACTGGAGGTCGGACTGCGGTATTTACAGGCAGCCGGACTGGTATGCCTCCATCAGAATGCATTCAGAAAGGACTGTTGGTTTTGAATTTACCAATAAAGAGAATACTCTGGCCAATTTCTCGGCGGACGGAGCATTGATCATAATGCAGGACGGCAGGGAATTCGACAATATTTTTGCATACTGGGACTGGAGAAAGATCCCTGGAGTGACAGCATACAATGATGGCAGGCCAATCAAGTGCGATGATTCCGTCGCCGGGAAGCGTAACTGGTCCTCTCACGTCGGCGGTGCGGCGGATGGGGATGTAATGGTAGCCACTATGGAACTTGACAGAGACGGTCTGCATGCGTTGAAGAGTGTGTTCTTTTTTCCAGGATGTGTCGTGAATCTCGGTGTCGACATCAGTGTCTCGCGGGATGATATTACCGGGGTCACTACCGCGATAGACCAGACTCATCTGGTCGGCGATGTCAAGAAAGGGAAGTCCTGGGTGCATCATGCCTCCAGAGGGTATGTCAGTCTGGATGGGGCGGAGATACATATCAGTGACAGCGTACAGACAGGAGACTGGGGGGCTGTCGACCCTGCACTCAAAGGAAAGAAAGATTCAGGACAGGTGTTCAAATGCTGGTTTGAACATCCTGTGGACGGACTTTCAGATGGGAAGAGCGGCTCTTATGCATACGCTGTTGTTCCGTGCTCCACTGCAAGACAGACTGCAGGATTTGCGAAGAAATATTTCAGAGGCGGCCGCAGGTCTCCCGTTGCAGTGCTGCGCAATGATGCTGACTGTCAGGCGGTGCGCTACGGGGATGTCATCTGCGCTGTTCTCCATGTCCCTGGAAACTACGAATTGGTCGGACAGCGGTTTGATGTTGACTGTCCTTCTGTCATAGTACGGTATGCGGATGGCGGGACCTCAAGGCACATAATAGACTAAAAGGCACCGTCTGGTATAAAAAAGTTGATGGATGCCATCGTCATTCAGAAAAATATCCCTATAATTGCACCCGGAAAATTCGACAGAAGTAAATAGTGTTCTATATGGATAGTAATCAGAAGAAAAGGGCAGTGGTCAGTTATGAGAATATGTCAAAGGAACTGGCGGCTGCATTTGCGGAGAAATACCCGAAAGGGTTCAGTGACTATTTTCCGGATCTGGTCAAGTATGACAAGCCGGATGGAACAAGTTTCTATGCGGTCACACTGGAAATTCCGGATGCCATTTATCTGGTCAAGATCAAGGTGCAGACAGATGATGCAGAGGATATAGAAAGGTGGCTTGACGGAGATGATGACGATGAAGACGGAGGAGTAGGATCAGCAGGAGAGAGGGATGATCTCCCGGACAATGACATTTCCCAGTATTCGACCGGAGACGATGATCCCGGAGACAATGACTGACGGACTGTCAAATGACATAATGAATACACTCCCGCGGCAGAATCTGCTGCGGGAGTGCTTTTTATCCGGTTCCGGCTGGCGGCTGGTAAGCCTCCGATAACGTGCATCTTGTAGCCAGGGTAATCTCTGTCTACATTTGCGTCCAAAAGGAGAAATCATGATGACCATAGAAAAAATCCAGTCGATCGAGAGCTATTGCTCCGAGAACTGCATCACGGTGAAGCAGTGCCTGCATGAACTCGACATCCCCGAGTCCAACTTTTATTATGCCCGTCTGGCACACTCAATGCGACAAAGCGCTTCTGAAGGCACGTTCATCCGATTGGGCGGCACCTCCGGACTGGCCTGCAGCGAACCCTCAAGGCCGGCATCCGTTACACGCAAGGGCAAGAATATACCAGTAGAAAGTCAGATGACGCTGGAACTGCGAACGGAGTCAGGAACTGCGATGCGTATTTAGAGGAGCCTGACAAGCGAGCACCTCGGAGTGATAATGTCAGGCCTCCGGTAGTCATGTCCAGCCTGGACGACAGCATGCGCTACTGGCTCTTCACCGAACCTACGGACATGCGGAAGAGTTTCCACATGCTGAGCGGCATCGTGAACAACCTGATGGGGGCCGACCTGCGGAACGGAGACGTGTTCATCTTCGTCAACAAGAACCGCAACCGCATCAAGCTTCTGCGGAAAGAACCCGGAGGTCTTGTAATCTACGCGATAATGCTTGACTACGGAAGGCTCCGCCTGCCTTCCATAGAGCAGGGGCAGTCAGCAGGGCACTCCAGTGGCGGAATCTTGCCGGTATGATACGTCATGTGATCGGGGATCCCGGCTACCGGTTGAGATGTCTGCGCAGCGGAGTGAAAGTATACTGAAGCGCAGTTTTGTATCTTGTAGTCAGAAACAAAGATACAAGGATGACACTTGAAGCACGCATAAGGCAACTGGAGGAGAGGAATGCCGAACTTGAGAAAAGGCTTGTCGCAAAGGATCACCGTATCGCCTATCTTGAGCGGCAGTTGTATGGCCGCCGTTCGGAAAAACACCTTCCGATAAGTCCCGATGCCCTTCAGTTCAGCCTGTCCCCGACAGAGATCGACGCCCGTGAGCAGCAGGGTCTTGATTCAGCAATAGCCAAAGATGAAGAGAGACGCGAAAAACTACTCAAGGTAGACGGCTACGAGCGCAAGGTCCGCAAACCGATCGACACGTCCAGACTCGAAGTCCGCGAGGAGTGAGCACATATATCCAGACGGGATCAATCCTGAAGAATATGACGAAGTGGAGCCGCTTGTTACGGAAAGTCTTGTCCTGGTTCCCCAGAAAATGTACATCCGCAGAATCGTACGCCACAAGTATGTGCTGAAGGCTTTCCTTCAGCAGGCCCATCCGGAACGGCATGTCTTCGAGGTCGCAGCCCTGCCTCCCGCCCCAATCCACAAGTGCATGGCATCCGAGTCCGTACTCGTCGATATCCTGGTCCAGAAGTTCGTATATCACCTTCCGTTCTACAGGGTCATACAGAAGTACCGCGAGATGGGTGTCACCGTCAACGACTCGACTCTCGGAGGATGGTATGCTGCTGTATGTGAGAAACTGAAGATCCTGTATGACCGACTGAAATCCGACATACTGTCCTATCCATATATCCAAGTAGATGAAAGCAGAATCCCCGTCATAGACAACGAGAAGTCAAAGACGAGGAATGGATACATGTGGTGTGTCAGGGACGCATCGGGAGGAGGCGTGTTCTTTCATTACGACCTGGGCTCGCGCAGCACCCAGGTGGCGATGTCGCTGCTCAAGGACTATCGTGGAGCCATCCAGAGTGACGGATACGACGTATACGAGAAGTTCACGGGACTGGAGGGGAAGACGATGCTCGGTTGCTGGGCTCATGCGAGACGGAAGTTCGTGGAGGCCATGAAGGAGAACGAGCGGCTTGCCTCGGAAGCGCTGGTGTACATCGGAGGCCTCTATCATGTCGAGAGCCTGGCATCCGGACTGGGTGATGAGGAACGGGTGAAGATGCGCAGGGAGAAATCATATCCGCAGATACGCAGGTTCGAGGAATGGTGGATGCTGGCAAAAGTACTTTGACCCGTCAATGGGTCCGCTGATGAGGAAAGCGATAGAATACACCTTCAAGAGACTGCCGAAACTGTCCATGTACGTGACGAACGGCAACTGGAATATCGACAACAACGGAGTCGAGAATGCAATCAGACCGCTGGCAATAGGCCGCAAGAACTATCTCTTCTGCGGCAACGACCATCTGCCGTGCGGGCCTCCATGATATACTCGTTCATCGCTACCTGCAAAGCCTGCGGCATCGAACCAAGAGAGTGGTTCGAAGATGTGATTAGGAGAATCCCTGAATATGAGAACGGCAGAGCAGATGTCACCCACCTGCTTCCCATAAACTGGAAACCCGACTCAAACAACTGCAATCAACGTTGAACGACTTCGCGTAAAGTTGACCGGCTTTAATCAAATACCCCGACTTTGACCTAACTTCCTCAATGTCGGGATAACTTTATCTACTTTGCAAGATGTACTTTATCGGTATTCTAAGACTTTTCCAAGTCTTTTTTGAAAAAAGTGAAAGATATGTCTACTCTTCGATTCGACGGGGTATTTTGTGGATATTTATTGCGCTCAAAGGGGCATCCTGCCCCTTGCCGCGCGGCCACCCCTAGTAAACAATACAATATTTGGCGGAGAACCAATGGCTCCTCGCCGCTGTCATAGATATGCCTTCATCTATTGTTTAGAAGGGCAATTCGTTTCTAAGCCAAGCTGCAATGTCGGATAATACACGAGCTTTGACCTTTTCTTCGATAGCCTCTTCCAATTCGCATTGAGCACACGATTCCCACAGGATGTAATCCTCATTTTCCGGATCCTCCGCGCACGCGAGCAAGGCTTCACGATACCTATTGATACAGGTGTCAATATCTTTATGATAATGTCTCTTCATAACGACTATGTGGTTTTACTTTCCACTTTGTGCCTTTGTATAGATGGAGCGATACTATTACTTTGATTAGACCCGTGTCTACTACTCTAATTGGTTGCATCTCCCGCAATCAGGCACTAAAGATATAGATAGTTCAACCGATTGATTTTCAATAATTAAGTACTTTATAAGGCTCTCCTGAACGGACAACTGCAAACATTCTAAGGATGAGCTTGAACTTCACCGCATTAAGGACAACACCATGTGCCTCTTTCCCGCCGCCCTTTTCTTTCATTTTCCGTTGGTAGTATCTACGCAGTCCGGGGTCGTGAATGATGGCGCTACGAGCCGCCATGGATAGCTCTGCTTTTTGTTGTGTCCGGCAAATCTTTGACACTTGCGTCTTCCCTTTTACACTTATACCGGAAGTGTAGTCGAACGGAGCTACGCCAATATAACATGCATATCGTCGAGGTGTCTCAAAAGATTTGAAGTTATTGGTATATACAACTGTGTTGATAGCATTTATGAGACCTATGCCTTTAACGCTACTTATCAAGTCGAAGTTGCGCTTTATTTCCGGATCATCGTTGATAATGGCTGTCATCTGCCCTTCAACCTTCTTGACCATTTTCTCGATGTGGTGTATGGCGGATTCATTACGTGAACGGGCCTCTGCGGTTTCGTACTTGCCCATTGCGCTATTTATATTCAGCAAGGCCGTCCTTTGACGCATATACAGCCGGCGTTCAGTAAGTAGGTATTGTAACTTTATTATCGTTTCCGATGGCTTCTCATAAAGTTTTAGCTTGTCTTGGTGTCTATGTGCATACTCGGCAATGCGACCGGCATCCACGGCATCATTCTTTCCTCTGGCTATGCCCATGGAATGTTTGATATCCAAAGGGGAATTAAGGCTCAATGCCAGGCCTTTCTTTTCAGCAAATGCAATTAGCGGATTCGTATATACACCAGTGTGTTCTGCGCAAATGACCATCTCTGAGGATTTTATTCCGCGGCGCTTCAACCAGGCTAACATTTCGCAGAGGCCTTTAGATGTGTTGTCAAAATGGAGGAAGTCCATTTTCTTATCTTTCGCTGGATATATTGCCGCATCCAGCGTGTCTTTGGAGATATCAACTCCAATAAATTGAGAAAAATACATAAATTTGTGGTGTTTAGTTTGGCTGACGCCATATTGTATTCGACGCAATTACTTTTATTAGACTGTCTGGTCTACGATTCTAAATGGTCACTTCAATATGGGGAAAGAGAGAGTCCAATACCGACAGAAGGCACAAGGCTCTAGAGGCTTACTTGGTTCACTCTCTCTTTCCGGTCAGTCTTTATATTGTTAATGAAGGAGAGAGAACGGATGAATCTATTACCACTTTTAGACACGGGAGCTAGTTCGGAGGATAGTTCATTCTGACCGACTCGCCTCACTTCAAAAACAAATATAAAAAGAACACCGTAATCCCATATTGGAATCACGGTGCAAATCTAAAAGATGCTTACTTTGTGCCGCTGTTCTCTGGTCATCCTGTCCATTGTCATCCTGATTTCCGGTCCTACCTTTTATTATCCTGCCTCCATTTGAGATGGAGTTCATCAAGACGGAATTCCCTGACTGTGGCGCACTTCTTAAGGTCATTGAGGAGAGAATCGTTTTCGTCGGCAAATTTTCTTTCCAAA
>CALVAE010000068.1 GCA_944325465.1 uncultured Bacteroidales bacterium
TACCAGCGTCATACCTACCGTTATTATCCCGGTACCCTGCCGGCCAAGAGTGAGAATGAGGGCGGAGAGGCATACCGGGCGGAATGGGATGAGAATTCCTTCTCCTGGGAGACGACAGCAGGATACCGCCTTTCGCGTAAGGGGCATTCGTTCGATGTACTTGCCGGATTCTCCGCATACAGATTCGTGTCACATGACTTCAATTTGAGCGGCAAGGGATATATGGATGATGCCATCCTGTGGAACAACATGAATGCGGTTCTCGACAAGGAGACCTATTCGGCAGGGTCCTCATATTCCAAGAAGACAAAAATGTCATTCTATGCGAGGGTCAACTACAACTGGAAGTCGCGTTACTATCTGACGGTTACGGGCCGGTACGACGGAGCGTCCAATTTCGCAGCCAACAACAAATGGGCCTTCTTCCCTTCAGCGGCGTTCAAATGGAACATCTCCAACGAGGACTTCCTCAGGGACTGTGACTGGATAGACGACCTTTCGCTGCGTTTGAGTGCCGGTATGACCGGAAACGATGCAATCAGCACATACAGGTCTCTTGCAGCCCTGTCTTCCACTACCGGGGGATACCTGTTTGACGGCTCACAGCCTGTAGCATTCTACAGGAGCCGTCTCGATTCTCCGGACCTGACATGGGAGAAGACCACGGCATATAACCTCGGAATAGACTGGTCCATGTTCAAGGGCAGGCTCAATATCACTGCCGAGGCCTATATGTCCAGGACTACGGACCTTCTCATGACCCTTGCCGTGGCTACCCAGACCGGATATTCATCACGCTGGACCAATATCGGCATCACATCCAACAAGGGTGTCGAACTTGCAATCGAGAGCCAGAACATCGTGAAGCCGAAATTCCACTGGACCACTGCCCTTACCTTGTCACACAACAGCCAGATGGTCAACGATATCGGTTCTGAAGACTTTATTTCCGCATACAATTCCCCGGGAAACAACCCGTATATGATGTACGGATATGTCAAGGGATATCCGCTTAACTCTCTCTGGGGATTCAAGTACGGAGGGACATGGAAGAGCGCCGAAGAACGTGAGGAGAACGCGGTGACCCGGACATACGTCAGCCCTGCCAATACGGATGGAGGCCCGCGTTACTATGATATCAACCACGATGGGGTGATGTCCAAGGAAGACCTTATCTATCAGGGAAATGCCGATCCGTTCCTCTATGGCGGACTGCAGAATACCTTCTATGTCCACGGATTCACTCTGGGCGTATATTTCGTCTATTCCCTCGGAGGGAAAATCTACAACTATTCCGAAATCTATATGGCGGGTTCGCAGTTTACCAACCAGTACCGCTATATGCTCGATGCCTGGCATCCGGTGAGGAATCCGGATTCGGATATCCCGAGGTCAGGGGCGAAGAGCGATGCCGCCCTTCCGAGCGATTTCATGATCCACGATGCCACCTATCTCCGTCTCAAGAGCCTTTCCCTTTCATATACGTTTGACCTGAAGCAGAAATGCTCCTGGCTGAAGGACATCACTCTCGGGGTTACGGCGGAGAACCTTTACCTCTGGAAGAAGTATAACGGCTTCGACCCGGACGTATCCAGTGAAGGGACCTCGTCCACTCTCCGAAGAATGGACCTCGGAGCCTATCCGAAGCCGCGCACTGTGGTGTTCAGCCTTCAGTTCAGATATTAGAAAAGGACAATGTCAGAAAACAGAAAGAGATGAAAAAAAGACTCATATCATTTGCGTTGGCCGTTGCGGCCCTGTCCGGGGTACAGTCCTGCTCCCTGCAGGAAGATACGTCGGGGATATCAAGTCCGGACAACTATTTCAGGAAATATTCCGAGTGCCAGTCCGTGGTGAACAGTTGTTATATTCCGATCAAGTCCATATATACGTACCAGTATATGCTGGCTACCGAATGCGTGACCGACATAGCCTATTGTCCTTCCGGTACTCTTGATGCCAGTCTGGACATATCCCCGGCCGTGCCGCGTTTCGGCTCCACCGTGTGGACCCAGGGCTATCTCGGGGTGCAGAGATGCAATTTCGCGGTGGAAGGCATAGAGCAGGCCTTCGCGGGCGGGATTATCACGGAGGAACAGTACTATCAGTTGCTATGCGAGGCAAAGACCCTCAGGGCATTCTACTACTGGACGCTTACCTGCTTCTTCGGGGATGTGCCGTTCTATTTTGACAATGTATCCGACAACGAGGTGCTTGCGAAAATCCAGGTTCTTCCGAGAATGGATGCTGTACAGACCAGGGAAAAGGTCATCGAGGACCTTCTCACCATAGCCCCTCTCGCTCCGCAGACACGTACATCCGACAATGAAGGGAACCGTCTCGGTGCGGCCTGTGCCTACATGCTTATCGCCAAGATGGCTATGTGGAACAAGGAATGGGATGTGGCTCTGGAGGCCCTCGGGAATCTTGAGGCCATCTACGGCTCCCTGTCCCAGTACGACTATGCCGAGAACATCCTTTTCCGCAACAAGAACACTCCCGAATCCATCATGGAGGTCCAGCATACCTACACCCAGGGCGGCCTTACCTACACTTCCAATGTGGCGTGCATCTGCCAGCCGTATCCGCGTGCGGCCAACTCCGCGGTCTATGATGGTGTCGAGATTCCGGAACTCGGTAACCAGTCGACTGTCTGGTCGGCGATGCGTCCGAACGTGTATTTCTGCCAGGGACTTCAGTCCAAGATGAGCAAGGACATAAGACGCAACTACAACATGGCCTGGGGCTATGAGGACAAGACCTTCAACAGCACCAACACCAGGCCGTGGTGCGGTCCGAAGTTCTGGTGTCCTGACATGCAGTCCTCTGCGGACGGTAACAACTACAAGGTCTTCCGCTATGCGGACGCCGTGCTGATGATGTCGGAATGCTATTTCTACAAAGGGGATTACGAGACATCAGTCAGGTATCTCGACATGACCAGGACCAGAGCGGGTCTCGACAATTACACCTATCGTACTCCTGCCCGTCTTGAAGAGGAAATCAGGAACGAGAGGGCCAGGGAACTCTTCGGGGAGTTCCAGCGCAAGTATGACCTCGTCCGTTGGGGTATATGGTATGATGCGGTGACTGCAAACAGCGACTACGCCTATCTCCAGTTGAACACCGAGAACAGCAGGATAAAGCCTTGCCACCGCTATTATCCTATCCCGGACAAGGAAGTGACCTATTCCAGAAACAATCTTGACAATAAGGAATACAATGCATACGGACTGTAATCCAAAGGAACCCAGAATATGAAAACAATACAGCATATCAAATCTTTTTCCGGTGCGCTGGGTGCTGCGGCGGCAATGCTGCTCACTTTGGCGGGATGCCAGAAGGAATTCGAACTTGACCTCCCGCTGGCCGTGTCTTCCAGAGACCTGTCATTGACCGAGGAGGCCGGTTCCACCCATGTACTCGTATATTCTACGGGACAGTGGAAGGCAAGACTGACCAGAAATGTGATCTGGGCTTCCCTCGACAGGCAGGAAGGATACGGCAACAATGAAATCGTGTTCACCTATTCAGCCAATTACGGAATATCGAGGAAGGTCGGCGTTGTCTTCGACAAGGACGGGCTCACGGATACCGTGATGTTCTCCCAGGCAGGCAACATAACGGATCCGCAACTTGCATTCTCCGCTCCGGCGGTCACTCTGCTGAAGGCGGAAGCGGATATCCTTGCTCCGCTGAACACCAACCTCCGCTATTCCGTCGGCGACATGGAAGCGGCAGTCATCTACTACGGTGAGGACGGACAGCCGGGTGAGCCTGTCCCTGTAGTCTCTCTTGACGGCGAAGTTCCTGCCCCGGCTCCGGACCAGTGGATATCAGGTGTATCCGTTTCCGAAGAAGGGGTGTCTTTCCATGTCGGGGAGAATCCCGGTGCTGCACCGCGCATTGCGGAACTTCTCCTGTCGATATCGGATGCGGATGACAACGAGACCCAGGCAAGGTTGAGCATCACCCAGGGTATAGCCGGTCCGCAGTTCAGGCTGGAATCGGAGGAAGGCAGGTATGAAGGTTTCGCCCAGGAATGCTCCGTGGCTGCAATGGCAAACAATATCACGGCATATTCGGACAAGGTGGAATATTCGGTGGAATATTCATCTCCTGTCGCGGAAGGTGAAGAATGGGTTGTCGCTCCGTCTCTCACTTCAGAGGGGCTTCAGTTCTCCCTCCTGATGAATGCCGGACAGACGGAGCGTACAGCCGTAATAGGAGTGCGTTTCACGGACGGCGCGGGTGAGACAGTCTCTGCATCATATACCGTAGTCCAGGTACCTTATCCGGCAGAAGTAAGTTTCGCTGAAGTCAGGTCAATGACTCCGGGAGAAATAGACCTGCTCGGCTACATCGAAGGATATGTGGTCAGCGATCCTGAGAGCACCAACATCGTGTCCAGCCCGCAGACGGCGCAGTTCCAGTTTGACAGGACGGAGAACGGCAGGACGGTCTATCTGGAGAGCACGGACGGACAATACGGTTTCTGCCTGAAATTCGTCTCACAGGAGGACAATACCCTCGAGAGATTCTCCAAGGTGCGTCTTTCCATTGACGGGGCGGTCCTCCAGAAGAAGGATGATCCGGAGTGCTATACGATATCAGGCCTGACTGCCGCCAATATACTTGAAACGGTGTCTCCGGATGAGTTCAGGATCCCGGTAAAGACGAAAAGGATATCGGAACTGACGGATGATGACATATTCACCCTTGTCTCTGTGACAGGTCTTGAGATAATGTGCAAGGACGGGGCATATACCAACTGTACTGACGGGTATTCCCTCAAGGATGACCTGAATGCCATAGGCACCACCTCGCCGAGATGGGATGTGGCTCCTCTTCTGTGCTACGACAATACCGGAGAGACTATCTTCATGCTTACAAACGCAGGTGCATCCTGGAGACGTTTCAGCACAGGGCACGATCTTGAATTCGGTAGCGTTGTGCCTCAGGGGTCCGGGACATTCCGTGGGATAGTCGTGGCGGATGATGTGGCTCCGGTCCGTTACGGGGATCTCGGAAGATACCAGTTGAGGGCCATGACGGAAAGTGAGATAGCCCTGGATGGGGAACCTTTCTCCAAGACCATCGTGGAATGGAACTGGAATGACAGGAAAACGGACCTTGTCCCGGAGATAGGGGAAGGGGAGATTGACATATACGATGCAAGGATGGCCGGTTCTCCTGATTTCAACAATGTGGTATGTTCGGGCAAGGGCGGTTCGTCATCCGAGCAGAAAGGCCTGGTAGCCAACGGAGCGGTGCTTCTCACGAGGCAGTGGTGGGATTTCTCCGCAGATGAAGGACGTTATTTCGACATATCGTTCTCCACTGCCGGCATAAGCGGGTCAAACATGGTCTTCGGTATCGTGTGGGGCCACGGGCAGATGAACAATACTACCCTGACCGGTCCTTCCCACTGGAACCTGCTCTATTCCGTGGACGGAGGCGATTCCTTCAGTCCTGTCCCTGACAGTGGAATCATCAGGAAACGTTCGATTGTCTGGTGGAGCGGCACATCCCAGGATTCGACACCGGGATATACCGAGCATCTGAGAAGACTTCCGTCCGACTGCTTCGGCAAGGAAAAGGTTATTCTCCGTCTTCAGGTAGCTGACAAGGTGACAGATATCGACCCTAAGGCGAATTCAGGCAATTATCTCACTGCACTCGGCATAGAAAAGGGCATGCTTACCGAATCGGTTTCGGCATCCAACTGTCCGGTACGTGTCGGAACAATCACTTTACGTTATAACTAATGAATTAATAGGAACAAGATGAATACAAGGATATCCATATTCAATGTCTGCGGAATCATTGCGACAGCGGCAGCAGCGGCATCCTGTGCCTTTGCCGAGCCGGAGGAAATCCCTCTTGTCAAACTCGGTGCAATCCAGAAGGAGTATGTCATCGAGGCGGAGGCAAGCACCTTCGACATAGACATATACACTAACGGTCCGTACCATATAGAATATATCAACGAGGCGGACTGGCTCAGCCTTTCCTGCGGCGAAGCCGTGGACGGCAAGGCGAAGATAACCGCATCCTGCAAATTCAACGAGGATTTCAAGAGACAGGCGGGGTTCGTTCTGTGCTCTGACCTCGATTCACGCAGGGATACTCTTTTCGTTAAGCAGAAGGCACTGGTGGATGCTGCCATTTCCTTCGCCAATTCTTCCGTAATAGTGCCGGGTGCCGGAGGGCAGAACACTTCTTCCATAACCACCAACATCCCTTTTGAAGAGATTACCGTGACGACGGAATATACGGACGAGACTGCTGCCGGATGGATCAGGAACATAGAGATAACGGATTCCGAAAGCGAGAACCGTGACCTGATCATAGAGGTCGAGCCCAATCCGGATGAGGAAGCGCCACGTACCGCCTCCGTGTCCCTCTCTTTCACGGACGGATGGGACGAGACCGTATCGGTCATGTTCAATCTCCTGCAGCGCAGTTCAAGGGAGACCTTGGGTCGTGAGATAACGATGGAGGAATTCAGGCAGAACTATGCCCTCAACCGTCCGGTAGAGGACTATGTGATCATCAGCGGAATTGTGGTAAGCAATACGGAGAACCGCAATGCAGGGGAGAATCCTCAGAACACGACATCATCCATAGACTATACCGTATCGGAAAAGACCGTGTACCTTGAATCCTACGACGGAAGGTACGGAATATCGATGCAGACCGCGACGGAGGAGGACAATGTATTCAATCAGTACGATCATGTGCAGGTCCTTATCAACGGTGCGACAGCCAATCTGGTGGAGAATCCGGACAGATATGAACTTGTCGGGGTCACCAGGGCGATGGTCATATCACAGGAGGCCGGCAGCGCTTCGGATGTCCCTGTCAAGGAAAAGTACATGAATGAACTTACCGATGATGACATTTACACATACGTGACCCTCAAGGATGTGGAGTTCCCTGTGAGGAAAGGTTCCATCACTCCTGTCAACGAAGGCTATTCGATCGGAACCAACGCCCACCGTATCAGCAAGTATCCTCTCCTTGTCCGCGACATCAACGGAGATGACATGTACATGCTCACGAATACGAACTGTGCATACAGGAGCGATGGCACCCGCCTGCCTTACGGTTCCGGAAAGATATCCGGAGTGATTGTCCACGAACGTTTCTCCAGGTTCGAGTGGAGGAACGGTGCAGACCCTGCGGAGATGGAGGAGGACCCTACTCTCGGCTATATCGGCCGTTACCAGATACGCCACCAGACAAAGAATGACATCTGGGGACAGATGAACGACAGTGTCGAGGACAGTTTCTCCGCTCTGCTGACGGAATACCGCTACTGGAATCCTGATGTGGAGAACAAGGTGCAGAGACCTACGTACGGTACCAACGGCTATTTCACCCATACGTACCAGGAGAAGTATTCCGGCTCTCCTGCCAAGGAATACCTTCAGTCCACTTACCAGCAGCACATGTTCGGGTCCGGAACATACGAGTACCTCGGTCCGATAGGGAACAACGCAAACAATCTGTTCGGAGCCAATTACGGCAACAAAAACGGTATCGGGGTTGTCATAGACCCTTCAAAGGAGAGTTGGAACAGTGCGATGGACAATCTTGTCAGCCACAATCCTGACGGGACCATAGAATGGTGCGGTCCGTATGCGACGAACCAGTATGCGGCAAACGGTCTGGGCGGCTGGCCGGGCAATGATGCCATCCCGACCAATTCGCAGCAGATCAACTACAGCGGCAGCACATCCATGCGCGGCAAGGCCAATGTCAGCGGCAACTGCTATACCGCTTTCGGAAACCACTTCTGGTGGGATGACGATACCGGACGGCCTTACGCCTGGCTTGTCAATTTCTCGACTGAAGGAATCACCACCTCACACATATCCCTTCAGATTTCCGTCCTGAATACGCAGCAGTCATTCTATTCACCACGTTTCTGGTGCGTGGAGTGGGCTCTGACTGACTCCCAGGCGGAGGAAGACGATGACCAGTGGCATCTTGTAGGGGAATATACCGTGCCGGATGTCTCCGTATGGTCCAATACCCTGTATTCTTCAATAGTCGCCTACAAGGGGATCAATTTCGAACTTCCGCAGGAGATACTCGGCCATCCTGACGTGTACATCCGTCTGCGTCCTGTGAGTGACCAGTGCAGTGACGGAAGCGACTACTCCAATGCCCGCCTCAGCGACAGCGCAAGCGGTGCGGCCCTTGCATCTGAGCATTCAAGCAGCATCGAATACATTGCCATAAGGTACAACAAATAGTCCGGAAGTTCACGGACGACGGGCGGGGCGACGGTGACAAGTGGTTGAAGACCTCCAGGTACGATTCATATAGATAAAAGAGAAGCCGACCTTTGGGTCGGCTTCCTGTTGTCTTATTTCCATGACACGGCGCCCTTGTCGCCGTAGCCGCTTCCGTTACAGGATACCCTGTTCCATCATTGCCGTCGCGACCTTCATGAAGCCTGATACATTGGCTCCCTTTACATAGTTGACATAGCCGTCAGCCTGTGTGCCGTACTTGACGCACTGGCTGTGGATGTTCTCCATGATGCTCTTGAGCCTGTTGTCCACCTCTTCGCTGCTCCAGGAGAGTTTCTGCGAGTTCTGGGTCATTTCCAGCCCGGAGACGGACACCCCTCCTGCATTTGCCGCCTTGCCGGGGGCATACAGTATTCTTGCGTTCAGGAAGGCATCGACCGCTTCAGGAGTGGAAGGCATGTTCGCTCCCTCCGATACGGCAATGCAGCCGTTTGCAAGCAGTGTCTTCGCTTCATCTCCGTTGATTTCGTTCTGTGTGGCGCTCGGCATGGCGATGTCGCATTTTTCACCCCACGGACGGGCCCCTTCCACATACTTGCATCCGTATTTTTCCGCATATTCCCTGATGCGGCCTCTTTCCACGTTCTTGAGGTGCATTATGTAGTCCAGTTTTTCCCTGGTGATGCCGTCAGGATCGTATATGTAGCCGTTGGAGTCGGACATCGTTACCACCTTCGCCCCGAGACTGATGAGTTTCTCGGCAGTGTACTGTGCCACGTTTCCTGAACCAGAGATGCATACTGTCTTTCCCTCAAGTTCCAGTCCTCTGGTAGCGAGCATCTGCTGCAGGAAGTAGACGTTCCCGTAACCGGTGGCTTCAGGGCGCATCAGCGATCCTCCGTAGGTGATGCCCTTTCCTGTAAAGGTGCCCGTATGTTCCCTTGCGAGTTTCTTGTACATGCCGAACATGTATCCGATCTCACGGCCGCCTACGCCGATGTCTCCTGCAGGCACATCAGTTTCGGGACCGATATGTCTCCACAGTTCGAGGATGAAGGCCTGACAGAAACGCATGATCTCGTCGTCAGACTTGCCTTTCGGGTTGAAATCGGACCCTCCTTTGGCTCCTCCCATCGGCAGGGTGGTAAGAGCGTTCTTGAAAGTCTGCTCGAAGGCGAGGAACTTGAGGATGGACTGGTTGACAGATGCGTGGAACCTGATCCCTCCCTTGTATGGTCCGATGGCGCAGTTGTGCTGCACCCGGTATCCCATATTGGTCCGGACACGACCGTAGTCATCTGTCCATGTCACACGGAAAGACACGATCCTGTCCGGGATGCACAATCTTTCGATGAGATTGTATTCTTCGAATTCAGGATGGCTGTTGTAGACATCCTCGATGCTTGCCAGGACTTCAGAGACCGCCTGGTGGTACTCCGGCTCATTCGGAAACCTTCTGATGAGCCCGTTAAGAACTTCAGTTGAATTCATTTGGGGAAATGTTAAGTTGTTTTATCGCAAAAACGAATCAGACAAAGATAATGAAAATATTTTTAAAACAAAAGAATAGGACAATACGGATATTATTGGTATCTTTGCAGGATATGAAGTTACATGATCTGTAAAGATTTATTTGTCATGAAACAATTGAAATTATTTTGCATCGGGGCGTTTCTGGCAATATTTGCCATTGCCTCTGAAAGCAGTGCTGTTGCGCAGGAAAATGCCAACAGGGATTCCTTGGGAAGGATCGTCCGCGGTCCTTACGAGACTAATGGTGCAGGCGATAACTGGTTTATCGGAGCAGGCGGAGGAATAAATCTCCTGGAAGACGGATGGTTCGGAAATTCGGACCACAGGACAAGAGTCGCTCCGGCACTTGACATATATGTTGGAAAATGGTTTACTCCAAGCGTAGGGGCACGTGTTGGATACAGCGGACTCAGGGCGAACGGATGGAGCCCTCACAGTACGGTGTATGCTTCGGAATTCGACAGTTCCCGTAACCTGTTCAAGGAGAAAGTCAATTTCGCATACATTCACGGTGATCTGATGTGGAACATCTCCAATGCGTTCAGCGGATATAAGGAGACCAGATTCTGGAATGTCGTTCCGTATGTCTCTGCAGGTCTGCTTCACGGCTATGGCGTGTCCGGAGTGACTGCGTCGAGCAACCAGTTCGCAATGGGTGCCGGTATCTACAATACTCTCCGCCTGAGCAACAGGGTGAACCTTACTCTCGATGCCCGCCAACTTTTCTTCAAGGGGTCGTTCAACGGCAATGCCGGCGGACTTGCATCCATGAGTTCGATTTCCGTAGGTGTTGCGGTAAATCTCGGACGGACCAACTGGAAGCGTGCTACGGAGGTTCCTGAAGGGTATGCACCGTATGAAATCGAGTCAGTCGAGGCACTCAAGGCTGATGCCGGGCAATATGCAAAGGATATTGAACGGCTTGCAGCGGAAAACGCCGCCCTGGCCGATGAGAATGCGGCTCTCAGAAGCAGGATGTCGGAAGTGGAAGAGGCTGCAATGAAGGCTGCTGCCGAGAAGAGGCTGGCCGTGACTCCGGGTGCGGTATTCTTTACGATAGGCTGTACCGAACTGGATGAAAAGGAACTTTATCATCTTGACTTCTATATAAGGAATGTGATTGAACAGGATGCGGACGCCACGTTTGTCCTGACGGGATATGCGGACAAGGATACAGGCGGAAAGAAACGCAACCTGTATCTGAGCGAAAAGAGGGTTGAATATGTACTCGATCTTCTGAAGACCAGATACAATGTTTCCGAAGACCGTCTTATAGTCAGGGCTGTAGGAGCCGAGACGGCATTCATCGACGGCAAACCTGTTCTCAACAGATGCGTGGTTCTCAAATATGCGGAGTAGAGGCGTAGGTCTGTGACGGATATCCGGGCGGTTCGGTCAGAGCCGTCCGGTTTTTTTGTGCCTGTAAGGTGAATTTGAGAAAATTTTACGCTAATTTGAGAAAATTGTGATGTTTTTCTTCGATTGAATAACTTAAATTTGCCCTGAAATTTTTATTTACACCATGTAATTATAGCGGATATGAAAAAATTCTTATTGCTCGTGCTGTCCTGCCTTGCGGTAGTGAATGCAAGTGCGCAGTGGCAGCCTCTTTTCAACGGGAAGAATCTCAAAGGATGGAAGATTGTCGGAGGAACGGCCGAATATTCGGTCAAGGATGGAGTGATAACCGGAGTCAGTACGAAGGTGGACAACAGGAATACCTTCCTTTGCACTGACAGGGAATACGGAGACTTCATTCTGGAATTCCTGTTCAAGATCGATGAAAATTTCAAGTATTTCAATTCCGGTGTGCAGTTGCGCAGCCATGTCAGGGAAGATGGCCGTATGTACGGATACCAGTACGAAATCGACCCTACATCAAGGGCATGGACCGGAGGAATCTATGATGAGGCCCGTCTGGGATGGCTCTATCCGCTGACCGTGAATCCGGAGGCGCAGGCCGCCTTCCGTCATGGTGACTGGAACAAGGCCAGGATAGAGGCTGTCGGCAACCGCATCCGTACATGGATCAACGGAGTTCCGGCAGCGGATGTGCTTGATGCGCAGGATGCATCAGGATACATCGCTCTTCAGGTACATGCAGTGTATGACGAGGAGTCTGTCGGCAAGGCCATTTCATGGAAGGATATAAGGATAATGACAGAGGGTCTGGAATATGAGGTGTCTCCGGAAACCGGAATAGTCCAGAAGAACTGCATACCGAATACGATTTCCGAACGTGAGGCGGCTGAAGGCTGGAAACTTCTCTGGGACGGGAAGACCACCGAGGGCTGGCGCAGCCACAAGGCTCCGGAATTCCCGTCCAAAGGCTGGCATATCGAGGATGGAATGCTTGTCGTGGAGAAGGCTGATGGTGCGGAATCTGGCAACGGCGGTGACATCATCACTGACAGGAAGTACCGCGATTTCGAACTGACCTTTGATTTCAAACTGACCGAGGGGGCGAACAGCGGTGTCAAGTATTTCGTGAATCCGGATGTGAACAATGCCATGTCGGGTTCTTCGATAGGATGTGAGTTCCAGGTGCTTGATGACGAGAAGCATCCGGATGCGAAACTCGGAGTCAACGGTAACCGTACGCTCGGTTCCCTCTATGACCTTATCCCTGCTCCGACCGACAAGCCTTTCCGGAAAGGTTTCTTCAATACCGGCAAGATCGTTGTCCGCGGGAACCATGTGGAGCACTGGCTCAATGATGTCAAGATTCTGGAATACGAGCGCAACAACCAGATGTGGAATGCATTCGTGGATTACAGCAAATATAAGGATTGGGTCAATTTCGGGAACTTCGAGACCGGACATATCCTTATCCAGGACCATGGTGACAAGGTGTATTACAAGAACATCAAGATCAGGGAACTTCTGACGGTGGATCTGAAGCCTCTTTATTGACGGTACGGCAAACTTTTTAAAACGATAGAGATATGTCAGGGAAAACCATATCCCGCAGAGACTTTCTGCAGAGGGCTGCCGTGATAGGCGGTGCAGCCATGATGCCTTCAATGGCAATGGGGTTCAACGGCAATGCCGCCCCGACTCCGAGAAAGGTCGGAGCCAACGACAAGGTCAATGTCGCCCTTATAGGCATAGGCAACAGGGGCAATGAAGTGTCCAAACAGTTCAATGCTACCGGACTATGCAATGTAGTCGCCCTTTGCGACGTGGACATGGGGGCGAAACATACCAGGGAGATAGAGGCGATGTTCCCGGGTGTTCCCAAATACAAGGATTTCCGCAAACTTTTCGATGAGATGGCACGGAAAATCGATGCGGTGGTTGTCTGCACTCCGGACCACAGCCATTTCCCTATCTGCATGGCTGCCATGAGGGAAGGTATCCACGTGTATGTCGAGAAGCCGCTTGCACGCACCTTCTTTGAGTGCGAGATGCTGATGGAAGCGGAGAAGAAATACGGCGTGGTAACCCAGATGGGCAACCAGGGACATTCCGAAGCCAACTATTTCCAGTTCAAGGCATGGAAGGATGCCGGAATCATCAAGGATGTGACTGCGGTTACAGCCCACATGAACAATCCGCGCCGCTGGCACGGCTGGAATCCTGGAATGACTGCATACCCTGCAGCGGAATCCGTGCCTTCGACCCTTGACTGGGACACATGGCTTTGCGCTGCCCATGAACATGCGTATAACCATGATTTCCATAACGGACAGTGGCGTTGCTGGTATGAATTCGGCATGGGGGCTCTCGGAGACTGGGGGGCACATATCATAGATTCAGTGCACGAATTCCTTGAACTCGGCCTGCCGTACGAAGTCAACCCGCTTTATCTCAAGGACCACAATCCGTTCTTCTATCCGATGTCCTCGACGATTCTCTTCAGATTCCCGGAAAGGCAGGGGATGCCGGCGCTCGATATTACCTGGTATGACGGGCTGGACAATATCCCGGCTGTTCCGGAGGGATACGGCGTGTCAGAACTCGATCCGAATATCCCGTCCGTGGCGGGGCAGAAGATACAGCCGGCGAAACTCAATCCGGGCAAGGAAATCTATTCAAAGGAACTGACATTCAAGGGCGGCTCGCACGGAAGTACCTTGTCCATAATTCCTGACGAAAAGGCAAGGGAAATGGAGGGCAGGTTGCCGGAAGTGCCGGAATCCACGTCCAACCACTATGCGAACTTCCTGCTTTCGGTTATGGGCAAGGAGAAACCGCGTTCTCCTTTCTCCGTATCAGGCCCTCTCAGCCAGGTGTTCTGCCTGGGTGTGATCAGCCAGTGGACCGGACAGAAGATTCTGTTCGACAGGAAGACGAAGCAGATAACCAACAATCCGCTTGCCAACCAGCTCCTGTGGGGGACGGTGCCACGCGAGGGATGGGAGGAATTCTACCGCATATAGCCGTTCCATTAAGGATTGAATCGTGAAAGATACAGTAATAACAGCAAAGGTAAAGCGCAGGGAAATATCACTGGCAGCAGGATGTTTCCTTGCCGCTTTTCTTGTCAATGTCTATGCCATAATACGTTTCGGGACGCCGTGGACCGAAATGTTTACCCAGATAGGCTATGTGATTGTTCTGTCGGTAATCATCTATGCGGTGGTGTGGGTCATCCGTCTGTGCATCATGGCGGTGATGGCCCTGATACGCAGGGGAAGATAACCGATGGAGTTCGTTTACAGCAACGGAAACGGAGGGGCAGAGGCCGCATTCGCGTCATTCGGGGCGATGCACACTGTCTTTGAGATGGTGTTGGTCCGGGTCGGGGAACCCAGGGCCAGGTCCATAGCGGAGAAAGTCCGTCTGCTGGTGACCGGTATTGAGAAAAAGATCAGCCGTCATGATCCTGACAGTCCTTTTGCAAGGCTGTGTTCTTCCGGGCCCGGTTCTCCGGTCGAAGTGGATGATGAGGTCTTTTCAGTGCTTCAGTTCTGCGAGACCTTCAGAAAGAGTACGGCCGGATATTTCGACATAGCCGTCTTGTCCGGCAATTCCGTACGGCCTGCATATTCCCTGTCTCCTGAAACGAAGTCAGTCACTCTTTCCGGAGAGGACATACTGCTTGATGCCGGAGGGTTCGGCAAGGGATATGCGCTTGACAGGGTACGGCAACTGCTTGTGGAGGAGGATGTGAAGGATGCCCTTCTCAATTTCGGGGACAGTTCCGTGACTGCTCTCGGCAGCCATCCTTTTGGAGACTGCTGGGCGGTGGATGTGAAGACTGGCGGGGGGACATTCAGGTTGAAGGATTCCTCGTTGTCAGTGTCGGGTCTCAGACCGGACGGAACGGCGCATATTATGGACCCTGTGGACGGCTCGCTTGTCGGATTCCCGGGGCTTGTCGCCGTGCAGGGGCGCTCGGCCTTTGTCTGTGAAGTGTTGTCCACCTCCCTGTATGCCGCTCCGGAAAGGATGCGCCCTGCGATAATTTCCGCTTTTGACGGATATTCTTATAAATTGATAAAACAGGATATGAAACAATGGATAGGAGAGAATTTATAAAAAGATTCGGATCCATGGGGGCGGCCGGTTTGCTGGCCTCATCTGTCCCGTGGCTGAAGGGATGCACTCCGGCCGGTCAGGAGGAGATATCTGGAGAAAAAGTGAGAATCGGCATAATAGGCCCCGGTTCAAGGGGACGCTTCCATATCGACAATCTCCTGAAGATTCCGCAGGCGGAGATAGTGGCCCTGTGCGACAACTACAAGGCCAATCTTGACAAGGCGTCCGCCAAGGTTCCGTCCGCAAGGAGATATGATGACTACAGGAAACTCCTGGAGGACAAGGAGGTGGATGCCGTTGTCATAGCCACTCCGCTCAACCTTCATTACAGGATGACGGTGGATGCCTTCTCGGCCGGAAAGAATGTCTTCTGCGAGAAGGCCATGGCCTATACGATGGAGGAGTGCCTTGATATGTACAGAAAGGGCCGGGCTTCGGGCAAGATATTCTTCGTCGGCCAGCAAAGGCTTTTCGACCCGAAATATATCATGATAATGGACTCGGTCAGGAAAGGCGAGTTCGGTCCTGTGGTGAATGTCCGAAACTACTGGTTCAGAAACAATGACTGGAGACGTTCCGTGCCGTCTCCGGATCTGGAAAGGCACATCAACTGGCGCCTTTACCGGGAATATTCACGCGGCCTGATGACCGAACTTGCCTGCCATCAGTTGCAGAACGGCACATGGGCTCTCGGAATGCTGCCTCAGCAGGTGATGGGGACGGGCAGTATCATCTATTGGAAAGACGGAAGGGAAGTGTTCGACAGTGTCAGCACGATATACACTTTTCCAAACGGAGTGAACATGACTTTCGAGTCAGTGATATCCAACAAGCATTTCGGTATGGGGGAACAGATCCTGTGCAAGGATGCAACCATTGATCTGGCTTCAGGACGTCTGTATGCCGAGAATCCGAAGCCTCGGAGCGGAATCCGTCAGTTGGTGGGGGAGATAGAGCAGGGGATTTTCAGCAGTTCCGCCTTTGCGGGAACGAGTTGGAATGCGGAGAGCGCATCCGCGGATTCCGGAATCTCGATTATGCCGGAGGCCGTCGAGGGGGACGGGTCCCTGGAAATGATGCAGGCTTTCTGCCACAGTGTCCTCACGGGAGAGCAGCCGCCTCATGTCCTTGAAGAGGCGTATTACGGTTCCGTCCTGTGTCTGTTGGGGGATGAGGCCCTTCTTCAGAAGAAGATTCTTGAATTTCCGGAAGAGTTCAGACTGTAACGGAGTTTTTAGTATCTTTGTCTGATATTTGACGATTATGAGACTTCCGGCAGAATGGGAAAGACAGAGCGGCGTGCAACTGACATGGCCGCATTGCGATACGGAATGGTATCAACTGGACAAGGTATTGGAGTGCTATGTGGACATAGCCGTAAATATAACCCGCTTTGAACACCTGCTCATCGTGTGCAGGGACATTGAAGAGGCGAAGGCGGACATATCAGGAATCTGCGGCAGAAAGGGTCTGTCGCTTGATTCTGACAAGGTGACCTTCTGTCAGGCTCATCTCAACGACACATGGGCCCGGGATCATGGTGGCATAGCCGTGTATGGAGATGAAGGGGAGAAATATCTCTATGATTTCGTGTTCAACGGATGGGGGCTGAAGTTCGCTTCCAATCTGGACAATCAGATTACGAAGACCATATTCTCCCAGGGTGTTTTCGAGGATGATGTGACGGGAGCCGATATGCGGCCTTTCGTGTTGGAGGGCGGAAGCATAGACTCTGACGGACAGGGGACTCTGCTGACGACAACGGAGTGTCTGACCAGTGTCAACCGCAACGAATATATGACAAGGGATGAGATCGAGGATGAACTGAAGCGTTATTTCGGACTTGAACGTGTCTTGTGGCTGGATCACGGGGGGATAATCGGGGACGATACGGATGGCCATGTGGACACCCTTGCGCGGTTCTGCTCACCGGATACCATTGCCTATGTCCAGTGTACTGATCCGGATGACCCTCATTATGATGACCTGGCCCGGATGGAGTACCAGTTGCGTTCCTTCAGGACGAAGAACGGTAAACGGTACAGGCTGGTGCCTCTTCCGCTCCCGGATGCCCTTTATCTGGATGACTACAGGCTTCCTGCCTCGTATGCGAATTTCCTGATTGTCAACGGCGGGGTGCTGGTGCCGGGTTCAGGCTCGGAGAAGGATGAGGTTGCCAGGAGGCTCCTGCAGGAGGTATTCCCTGACAGGGAGGTGGTTGTGATAGACTGCAGGGCATTGCTTTCCGGCCACGGATCCCTGCACTGCGTCACGATGCAGTTTCCTGAAGGCTGGCTCCGTACGGAATGATACTCCTGTCATTTTGAGCGAAGCCCGAAGTAACAAAAGATTGTCATTCTGAGCGAAGCGAAGAATCTGATACACAACATGCAAAACACACAAGACATGAACGTACTGAAAGTAGGAATGGTGCAGCAGTCCTGCACCGATGACATCGCTGCCAATATCGCCAAACTCAAGGAAAACATCAGGAAATGTGCGTCGTTGGGGGCGCAACTGGTCGTATTGCAGGAACTGCACAACTCGGTATATTTCTGCAAACATGAGGATGCCTCCCTGTGCGACCTCGCGGAACCGGTGCCGGGACCTTCGACAGAGACGTTCGGGGCTCTTGCCAGGGAACTGGGCATTGTGCTGGTGCTGTCTCTTTTCGAACGCAGGACGGCAGGCATCTACCACAACACGGCAGTCGTAATAGAGAAGGACGGTTCGATTGCAGGCAAGTACCGCAAGATGCATATACCGGACGACCCTTGCTACTACGAAAAATTCTATTTTACCCCGGGAGACATGGGGTTCAATCCGATACATACGTCAGTAGGGGAACTGGGAGTGCTTGTGTGCTGGGACCAGTGGTATCCGGAGGCAGCAAGGCTGATGGCATTGCACGGGGCACAGATTCTGATCTATCCGACGGCAATCGGAGGAGTCTATACAGACCCCGAAGAGGAACAGAAGGTCCAGAGCGATGCCTGGCAACTGGTGCAGAGGGGACATTCTGTGGCTAACGGACTTCCTGTAGTGACGGTGAACAGGACTGGACAGGAGGATGATCCTACCGGAAATACGAAAGGAATCAGGTTCTGGGGACGTTCCTTCGCTACGGGACCTCAGGGTGAACTGCTGACCGAGTTCGGAAAGGACGAGGAAGGGGTACGTGTGGTCGGGATAGACCTAGACCGTACGGAATATGTCAGGAGAGGCTGGCCGTTCTTCCGGGACCGCCGTATCGACGCCTATGGGGACCTGCTTCTCCGTTACGGCAGATAGTATCCTTGACGGCTCCTCCCTCGAAACGGTCAGGACATGGATTATTGTTACCTTGTTTCGAGAAAAACGGAGTTTTTCGGAAAAGTCCTCCCGGAGAGGGAGGATTTGAGGAGGGAGACGCCCCCTGTAGGGGGCTCCGCAAAGCGGTGGGGGTTGGAATGTGCCATAATTTTATTATGGTATTGCCTGTAATACGGCTCCACCCTCGAAACGGTCAGGACATGGATTATTGTTTTAACTTTAAATTATAAAATTATGGCATCAATCGGTACAACATTCACCAGATATGGGAAGAAAGCCCTTCTGTGCGGTTCAGGCGAACTGGGCAAGGAAGTGGCGATAGAACTGGAGAGATTCGGAGTGCAGGTAGTCGCCCTTGACAAATATGAAGGCGCTCCGGCAATGCAGGTTGCCAATTCGTTCCACGTGATCCCGATGCTTGACGGCAAGGCATTGAGAGAGGTGATCGAGCAGGAGAAGCCTGACTATATCATCCCTGAGATTGAGGCCATTGCCACTGACGAACTTGTTGCCCTTGAAAAAGAAGGCTTCAATGTCATTCCGACAGCCAATGCGGCAAGGCTTACGATGAACAGGGAGGGGATAAGAAGGCTCGCGGCAGAGCAACTCGGCCTACCGACATCAAGGTACGCATTCGCGGAGACCAGGGAAGAGTTCGACAAGGCGGTCAGGGAAATCGGCATTCCTTGCGTAGTGAAACCGGTGATGAGTTCTTCAGGACACGGCCAGAGCGTGATCCGTAGTGAAGAGGACATTGACAAGGCCTGGCACATATCCCAGGAAGGCGGACGGGCAGGCAGCGGAAAAGTGATTGTCGAAGGCTTTGTCGACTTTGACTATGAGATTACCCTTCTTACGGTGCGTCATTGTGCCGGTACGACTTTCCTCAAACCGATAGGACATCATCAGGTGGACGGCGACTACAGGGAATCATGGCAGCCGCAGGATATGTCATCTTCGGCGATAGCAAAGGCGGAACATATCGCGGGGGCTATCACGGAAGCCCTTGGCGGATACGGTATTTTCGGAGTGGAACTGTTTGTCAAAGGGGAAGATGTCATTTTCAGCGAGGTGTCTCCGCGTCCGCATGATACGGGAATGGTGACGATGATTTCACAGGATCTCTCTGAGTTCGCCCTTCATGCCAGGGCTGTGCTCGGCCTGCCCGTGCCGGAAGTCAGGTTCTACGGTCCGTCGGCATCCAAGGCGATAGTGGTCGAGGGAGATACGAGGGAATATGAATTCTGTAATCTCGAAAAGGTCCTTGAAGAGCCTGGGGTGAATATGAGGATATTCGGCAAACCCGAAATAAAGGGTCACCGCCGTCTGGGAGTGTTGCTTGCGACAGCCCCTACAGTGGAGGAAGCCCTGGCGAAAGTGGAAAGGGCATATGCAAAACTTTCAGTAAAGGTCTACTGATCCGGGCGGCCGGATGAAGGAGGATGCCGGACCGGTCATTCGGTCTGGTCCAGCATTTTCAGGTTATGTTCGGCCTTTATCTTGTCGATGATGGCGCATACAACCTTGAATGTCCTGCTTTCGGCCGTATAGGTGGCGGGTGATATGAAATTGACCCTGCCTTGCCTTAGCAGTTTCCGTGCGGTGGCCCGTTTCCTGCTGATCGAGGGATTGTAGACAGCGATGGAGTTGCCTCCGAACATTTTGACAATCTTCATGCACGGCACATCCGTTTCCCCGTCCCCGAAATAGATCATGTTCGGGAAAGGAATCCTCTTGTTTTCCTCAAGTTGGCTTTCGTTGACCTTCTTGTTGTCCCTTATGCTCAGTATGCCCTTGTTTATCTTGAATATGAACTGCGTCTTGGCCGTGTAGTCGACTGCCACCCCAGGCCACACCGCTTCCCCTTCTTCATTGTAGAGGAAGGAGCAGGCGAAAATCCGTTTGAATTCATGGGCTATCGGGGTGCCTTCCACTATTTCCGCCAGTCCGGATGAGTTGATGTAGTGCTCGATGACCACACCGTTTTCCTTTCCGTACCTGTTGACAAGTCCGAACCATTCCCTGACACCTTCGAACAGTTCTATGTCCTTGCCGAATCTCTGGAAATCCTCCCTGCGCAACTTAATCCCCTGCCTGCGTGCTTCGTCGAACATCAGTTTCATATAACTCAGGATGTTGCTCGCGTCCTGACCTTTGGCTATGTCATCGCTCATCCTCCAGAATTCTTCCGGGCTTTTCCCTATGGCCTGGATGAATCCGAATTCCTGCATGTTCCCGGGAGACAAGGTCCCGTCAAAGTCGTATATAAGAGCGACAATAGGTTTCTTTCTCATTGACGGATAAATCTTTGAACCTTA
>CALVAE010000069.1 GCA_944325465.1 uncultured Bacteroidales bacterium
CTCTTATATACGGATGTCCGTTCATAGGTTTCTCCGCTTCCAAGACTGACCTTGAACTGATTTCCAGGCGGATAATAAAGGAGTTCGAAGGGGATCCGGACAAGAATCTGGAAAAATACGCCACGACTGACTCTCCTGAATATCGGAGACTTGTGGATGAAATAAAGAATAGATTCGGACTTACGTCATTGAAATTCAATACAATCGAGACACTGATAAAGGCGATAGGGCTTCCGAAGTGCAAGGTGTGTACCCATTGCTTTGACGGTTCCAGTTGTTTCTGATAGCGTCAGAATGCCCTAATGGCACGCGGTCGCGGTAAAACCGACGATTCATCGTTAAATAACAGATATTATGGTAAAAAGAATCATTGCTTCCGTATTCGCCTCTTTTGCGGTACTGTCATTGTCAGTCATGCCGCTCGATGCCCAGGACAATCCTGCCAGGGAAGGGTCATCCGGCAAGGGGAAAGTGACCGGTGTGGCCCTCAACGGCTGGAATGACGGCAAGATCAGGATTGTCGCCCACAGGGGATACTGGAACTGTGAAGAGGCCGGATATGCCAGGAATTCAGTGGCTGCCTTGAAATGTGCCCAGGAGGCAGGACTCTGGGGCAGCGAGTTCGATGTGAATATGACTTCCGACGGGGTGCTCCTTGTCTATCACGACGGTTCGATAGGCGGAAAGAAGATTGACAGGACTCCGTATTCCGAATTCAAGGATGTCAGGCTGGAGAACGGGGAGAGGATCCCTGTCATTGATGACTATCTGAAACAGGCCCTTAAGCATCCTGAGACTGTGCTCGTGTATGAACTGAAAGAGCATTCCACTCAGGAGATAGAGTCGGAACTTGTTGAAAGGTCAGCGGCAAAACTCAGGGAATACGGACTTTACGATCCTGCCAGGGTCATCTTCATCTCGTTCAGCAAGTTCATCTGTGACAAGATAGCAAGGGAGATGCCTGAGTTCATCTGCATGTACCTCAGGGATGATTTCGGCCCTGACAGTCTCCATGAGGACGGAATCAACGGCGCGGACTATCATTATGCGGTCTTCGGGAAACATCCTGACTGGCTGGGACGCATGAGGGAACTTGGAATGTTCGTCAACTGCTGGACAGTCAATGAGACCGGGGACATGCAGAAGATGGTAGGTCTCGGCATAGACTGCATCACTACCGACAATCCTATGGAATTGAGGCAGGAAATCAGGAAGGCATCGGCCGTGGAGCAGAAGGCTTTCTGAGTGTAGCATTGTCTAAAGGAATACAGCAATGTCATTCTGATCGCAGATTGTCATTCTGAACGCCTTCCTGTCATTCTGAGCGCAGCGAAGAATCTGGTGCTGAAAACCGTAGTGGTATTCCAGATCCTTCACTCCGCCTGGCGGCTTCGTTCAGGATGAAAGGGAATCATTCGTCAGGATGACAAAGCAATGACTTCGTTCCCTTAGATGACAGGATATCATTCGTCATCCAGTCCAAATTCCCCTGCAAAATCTTCTGCGACATCATCCGGCACATCGAAATCCAGGGAATTCCACAGAGATTCCATCTGGCGGCGGTCCTTTTTCGTAGGCCTTCCCGAACCGGGGTCCCGTTTGAGAAAAAAGGTTTCGACCGGATGCCTGAGTTTGTCCAGTTCTTCCTGCGGGGTGACATTTTCCGCATAATCGGGGACAAGTCTGGCCCCCACACGCTTGTCAGTCAATGCAAGGACATTGTAGGTATATTGCACGGCCCCTTTCCTTGCGCATATCACATCTCCGGGCTTCACTGTCTTTGACGGCTTGACGTCGTTTCCGTTAAGCCGTACCTTGCCGCCTTTGCAGGCATCTGTGGCATCCGTACGTGTCTTGTATATCCTGATCGCCCACAGGTACTTGTCTATCCTTGTCTCTTCTGCCATATATTTATTCTTCCGGATCTTCCCTGTCGATTCCTTCGTAATCCTCACCTTCAAGGTACGGTTCAGTGTCGGGGTTGATGTAACTGTCGGTTTCTTCCTGTCTTTCCACCATTGCCTCAACGAGGAGGGTATCCCTTTCTGTCGGAACGATGAAAAAGTCTGGCATGTCCGCCGGCACGAGAACCGTGTCGCCCTTGCGGACTTCGGTGGATTCTGTCGTATGTCCGCCTTTGCCGTCAGGAGTCCGGACCTGGATGGATGCCCCACCCTCGATGCACATGTATATGAGGAATCCGTTGAATTTCTCTTTCGAGATGCTGAGAGGTTCGCTTACCTTCATCTCGTTGACAGTGAACTGGGGGCATCTGGCGAGTTCTCGGACGGGTCCGTCCGTCTTGCATTCGTCTCCCCAGAGAGGTCCCTTGATGAAGAGGCTTTCATCGAACTTGCTGTAGTTGATCAGGTCAATGGCTTCATCAAGGTGCATCTTCCTGGCTGTCTTGGGATTGAATTCCCGTCCCCAGTCATAGAGACGGAAGGTCAGGTCTGAAGATTCCTGGATTTCGGCGATGAGAAGTCCTCCGTCGGCAGCATGTATCGTCCCTGGTACGATGCGGATGGCATCCCCTTTCTTCGGGTGGAGTACGTTGAGCACTTCCTCTACCGTACCGTTGTGACAGCGGTCATAGAGTTCCTGTGCCGAAATTTCCCTGTTGAATCCTGCATAGACCTTTGATCCTTCGGCTGCGTCCAGCACATACCAGATCTCGCTTTTGCCCAAGGAGTCATATCTCTGCTGAGCCACCTCGTCGTCCGGGTGGACCTGTACCGACAGTTTGTTCTGGATATCAAGGAATTTGATTAGCAGGGGAAACTGTCTTCCGTATCGGTCGTAGACGTCCTCTCCGACTATCCTGTCCAGATAGGTCTCCATCAGTTCGCTTATGGTATTGCCTGCAAGCCATCCGTTTGCGACTACCGAATCCTGGGCGCCCATGTCAGCGATTTCCCAACTTTCCCCGATTGCCTCGTCAGCAGTGAGTTTCCTTTCATTACCGTCTTCATCGGCCTCGTAGAATTCCTTGCCGAGTTTCTTGATAAGGTTTGATCCGCCCCATACTCTCTTGGATGGGATAGGAATGAATTTCAGCGGGTATAACTGTTTCTTGTTTTCCATAAATTTCTGCCGTGCTCCGGCCCTCATTTTTGATGGGCAAATATACGCAGAAGCCGAGAGCAGAACAAATTTATTTGTTATGCCGAGGCGTGAACAGTATATATGGCGCGACAGCGGCGGCACTTCCACTGCGCAGGTCCACACCAAAAAGTGGGATGTGCGCAGCGGACCCTCAATATACGCTTCCAGTGGCACTTCCACTGCGCAGGTCTACACCAAAAAGTAGGATGTGCGCAGCGGACCCTCAATATACGCTTCCAGTGGCACTTCCACTGCGCAGGTCCACACCAAAAAGTGGGATGTGCGCAGCAGACCTTCAATATACGCTTCTGGTGGCACTTCCACTGCGCAGGTCCACAGATCTGCAGAGATGAGTACAGGGAAGGCCAGGACAAACCATAAAGAAGAAGAGGCTGCGTCAAAATATGGCGCAGCCTCCTTCCGATAAGGTATAATATTCCCCTTCTGATTATTCAGCCTTTCCGTCTGAACCGAGAACGTTGATGATCTTGTGCATGTAGAGTTTCTTCATCTCATCACGTGCAGGACCGAGGTATTTACGAGGATCGAACTCTGCCGGTTTCTCGGCGAATACCTTGCGGACAGCGGCAGTCATTGCAAGACGGGAGTCTGAATCGATGTTGATCTTGCAGACAGCGGACTTGGCAGCCTTGCGGAGTTCTTCCTCCGGGATACCGATAGCAGCCTCGAGTTTTCCTCCGTACTGGTTGATCATGTCTACGTATTCCTGTGGAACTGAAGATGATCCGTGAAGAACGATAGGGAATCCCGGAAGTTCCTTCATTACTCCGTCAAGAACATCGAATGCGAGTGGCGGAGGTACGAGACGACCGGTTGCAGGGTCGAGGTGGCACTGCTCCGGCTTGAACTTGTATGCGCCGTGGGAAGTCCCGATGGAGATTGCGAGAGAGTCGCATCCGGTCTTGCCGGTGAAGTCAACGACTTCTTCAGGACGGGTATATGTGTGATGTTCTGCCTGAACCTCATCCTCTACGCCGGCGAGGACTCCGAGTTCGCCTTCTACCGTTACATCGAACTGGTGGGCGTAGTCTACGACCTTCTTGGTGAGGGCAACGTTTTCATCATAAGGAAGGTGGGAACCGTCGATCATGACTGAAGAGAATCCCATGTCCACGCAACTCTTGCAGAGTTCGAATGAATCACCGTGGTCGAGGTGAAGCACGATCTGGGGTTTCTCCCAGCCGAGTTCCTTTGCATATTCGACAGCGCCTTCTGCCATATAACGGAGAAGGGTCTGGTTTGCATAGTTACGCGCACCCTTTGATACCTGGAGGATAACCGGAGACTTTGTCTCTGCTGCGGCCTGGATGATGGCCTGGAGCTGCTCCATATTGTTGAAGTTGAATGCAGGGATCGCATAACCGCCATTGATGGCCTTTGCAAACATTTCCCTTGTGTTTACAAGACCGATTGTTTTATAAGATACCATAATCTATAATGATTTAGAAAATTATTCAAAATAAGCCGCTTTCGTGCTGCAATAACTTTGCCATTGTCTTCATGCCGGCAGACAGCAGGCAGGCGTGACAGGTACGGCCATAAAATCAGTGCAGTTTTTGAAAAGCGCGATACTTTTTCAAAAAGCAGTGCAAAAATACTATTTTTGCACGAAATTAGGAAATCGGATATGAATAAGGTTATTATATTTTCCGCTCCTTCAGGAGCAGGCAAGAGTACGATAGTGAATCATATTCTCGGACTGCATCCGGAGATGGAGTTTTCCATTTCCGCGACTTCCAGGGCTCCGAGGGGCAGCGAGAAGGACGGGGTGGAATATTATTTCTTTTCGGAGCAGGAGTTCAGGGATCTGATAGCGAAGGACAGTTTTGTCGAGTATGAGGAGGTCTATCCGGGATCATTCTACGGTACACTCAAATCAGAGGTGGAGAGGATATGGGCGAAAGGACATATCATTGTCTTCGATATAGATGTGCGTGGAGGTGTGAATGTCAAACGGATATTCGGTGACAAGGCCTTTTCGATATTCATCAAGGCTCCTTCGGTGGAGGAACTGCGCCGGAGGCTTGAAGCCAGGGGGACTGATTCTCCGGAGGCGATAGACCGGCGTGTGGCCAAGGCGGAGGATGAGACGGAATTCGCAAGAGGGAAGTTCGACTATGTACTTGTCAATGATGACCTTCAGAAGGCTTTTGCAGAGGCGGAGAAGGTTGTGGCGGACTTCATCGCCTTGCAGTGACTATTGACGGAGCGACACGCCTTTCATAATGAAGAGACATGTCATGTGGCCTGAAGCGGCATGTCATTCTGAACGAAGCGGCATGTCATTCTGAACTGAAGCGGCATGTCATTCTGAACGAAGCGACATGTCATTCTGAACGAAGTGAAGAATCTGATACGGAAGATATATGAGAATAGCGGTATATGCGGGGTCATTCAACCCTCTTCACATCGGGCATCTGGCGATAATGCGCTATCTGACCGGGGATATGGGATTCGATATGGTGTATCTTGTGGTTTCTCCGAAGAACCCGATAAAGGATACGGTAAGCGCTGACACGGGACGCGAAAGATATGAGGCTGCGGTCGCGGCTGTATCAAGACATCCTGAACTGAAAGTCAGGGTGGATGACATAGAACTCGGGATGCCTGAGCCTCAATATACGATCAGGACACTGGATGCCCTTGCCGCCAGGGAACCGGATAACTCTTTTACTTTTGTGCTCGGGGCTGACAATCTGGCGAATATCCGCAGATGGAGGGATTACGGAAGAATCCTGTCGGATTTCGGCGTGGTGGTCTATCCCAGGAAAGGGTATGATATGGCGGCGCTCAGGGCCGGGCTGATGGCGGAGTGCGGAAAACCGGCGAAGCAGGCTCCTGTTGCAGGGCAGGATGGTGTCAGAATCCGGCCGGACAATGGTATTTATAAGATAATGCTGATGGAGGAAGCCCCGATGGTGGATATATCATCTTCCGAACTCAGGGCTGCCTTTGCTGCCGGGATTGATGCTTCCGCCTATCTGATGTAGACGGGCGCCGCTGCGGTTTCAGGGTGTCATTGTTTTCGGAAATCCTTCCGAGGGAAACGGGCCCCGGGTTGATATTGGAAACAGATTGAATCAAAAATGACTGATATAGAGATTGAGAGGAAATTCCTGGTCAGGGATGACGGTTTCAGGGCAGAAGCCGTGGAGTCGCATCGTCTGGTACAGGGATATATCTGCCGTGAAAGCGGACGGACCGTCAGGGTCAGGATAGCGGATGACAAGGCATACCTTACGATAAAGGGGCAGAGTTCCGGCAGCGGGATGAGCCGCCTGGAGTGGGAAATGGAGATCCCTGTAGAGGATGCACGTCGGCTTATGACCCTCTGTCAGGGAGGAATCATTGATAAGGTCAGGTATATAGTCCCGGCAGGCGGCTGTGGGGAGGCCGCTTCAGGACATCAGGCAAGAAAATGGGAGGTAGATGAATTTTCCGGTGATAATGAGGGGCTGGTAGTGGCCGAGATAGAACTTGGAAGCGAGGACGAGCAGTTCACCCGGCCATCCTGGCTGGGTGAGGAGGTTACGGGAGACCGCAGGTATTACAATTCAATGCTGTCCGAATGCCCTTTTACCAGGTGGTAGGTAATGTCTTCCCGGACGCGGTGAAGAAGGCGAAATGTCCGGGATTGACTCCGGCCTGGAATGTCCCGACAAGGTTCAGTTCGGAGTCGAGCATGAATACCGACCCTGGATTGATATAGTCGCCTGCATCAGCGATGAATATATTCCGGCTGTCGTCCGATACCCAGATGCCGTACGGAACCACAGCCCGGGCTGCGTCCGTATCGGAGAGGGATGTCCTGCCTACTGTCATCTGTCTTGTGTCAATTACGTAGAGGACATATTTCCCGCTTCCTGGAGTATAGTCCCATTCATTCTCGTTGCCGATAACCCAGATCCGGTCTCCGGTTGAGTACATTGAGGATACCCTTATGTCTTTCAACCATTCGGGACTTGTATTTGCCGCTTTGCCGTCACCCGCATTTCCGGCTGTTCCGGAACCGGTATCATAGATGTAGATTCCTGAATGTGTCGAATAATAGTCTCCAGGGGAACTTATCCATAGCCTGCCCTGGCTGTCAACTGCAATATCGCAGATATTTGACGCTATTTCCACATTGCGCTCCAGAGTGAAACTCTCTTCGTCAAGTATGCTGAGCCGGTTGTCATAACCGTCCGTCACTCCTCCCGAATTCGCCACATATATTTTCCCGTCAATGACTGCAATGCCTTCCGGCTGATATCCCACATCGACAGGTTCCGATACGGAAAGATCTTCAGTATTGATCCGATATACCGCTCCTGGTCTCTTCTCTCCTCCGAAGTACGCCCCAGCCCATGAAGTGACGTATGCGTAGCCGTTACTGAATGTTATGTCTCTTCCCGAAGGTATGTCTATGGCTGCGATGTGTTCCAGGGTGGCTGCATCCATTACTTCCACGAGGTTTGAACCGTTGACCACTATCCACAATCTGCCGTCATGGACGGAAATGTCATTGCCTGTGTCGCCGAGCCCGAGAGCCACGTCAGGATTGGCGGATGCGAATGCATCGGAAGTATATGTCCCTTCGGTAAAATCATAGAAATCCAGGGATGAATTGTTCATGCCCATCTGGCCTTCGTTAAGAATATACAGCCTGTCCGAAGTTGCAGGAGGAATTTCCGTTATATCGTCGGTTTTCAGGTCGGAGCAGCCGGTAAGCAGGGCTGCGGAAACAAAAGTCGCCGTAAGGATCTTCTTCATTCTTGTCATATCGTTTATCCGGAAAAGTTGGCAAATATAATGAAATCCGTCCACCTGCGTATGGAAAAGGGGGATGAAAGGATACGGATAAGTAGGATTTCTCTGGAATTGAAGCCGGATGCCCCACCTCCGGGATGGATTCAGAAACGGTATTCGGCGGAAAGAAGGAAATTGCACCGGGGCATGGGATAGTTCGGGACAATCTCGTATTGTCTGTTGAGAATGTTGTTGACTGACAGCCGCAAGGTCACTCCGAAACCGAATGCCCTGGATATGGTCACGTCATGCGTGGACCAGGGATACATGACGGTGGACCGGATATTGGAGGATGAAGTGTAGCGAGTGCCGGTATAGACGAATGAATAGTCTGCACTCCATCCTTTCCATCCTGCCGATGCTGTGACGGAGCCGCTGTGCCTGGGAATGTACGGGATCTGCCCTCCGTATGTGGAAGACCCGGGCTTCGATACATCCATTGCCCTCTGGAAAGTGTACCTTATTGTCATCCCGACTTTCAGCCTGTCAGTTCCGCTTGCGTCCGTCCCTTTGCCTGCTCCTGACCTGCGGACTTTCCTTGATGTGTCCCGGTTTTCCCCGGCTGGTTTCCGGGTTTGACCGGCTGACACCCGAATGCAGGACGGGGAGTATTCCCAACCGAAGGTCCCTTCGGCACCGGCGATATGCGTATGCCCGATATTGTACATGGTCCACCGGAACTGGCTTGAAGTCGGCACTGCGATGATCTTGTCCCTTATATTATTATAGTATCCCTCCGCTTTTGCGGCAAGGGTCCATTTCCCGGAGGGACGTACCCTGAAATCCAGCCGGAGGTCATACTGCATCGCATCTTCCGGACGCAGGGACACGTTGCCGAAGTTGACGTAGTACAGGTCATTGAATGTAGGCATCCTGTATGACCTGCGGACGAATCCCCCTACGGTCATCCAGCGGCTGTCAAAGGGAATGTAGCGGAAGGTTACGGCGGGAGAGACGGTATTCCGGAAATCCGTCGTCTTCCCGGGAACTGCCTTTCCCGGGTCTCCTGTCCCGGAGAATGAAGGGCCCTCGGTTTTGCCGCTTCTGGAACTTTCCCGGAAATCGGCAGCCAGACTGTAGACGGCTCCTGCAGTTATTGTCAGCCTGTTCAGATTGAATTCGGTACCTGCCGCTCCCCAGAATGTCACTCTCCGGGGACGGACAAACCCGGTCTTGTCTGAATCAAGTGCATTGAACTGGGCATCAGCCGCCACCGTGAGCCTCCACCAGGGGAAGAGCCGTATCAGATTGGAAAAGGACAGCCAGGCTCCATGCTGCAGGTAGGAATCATCTGCCGGCATTGCCGACGGGTCGGTCCGGGGATCGTTACGGTAACGCATGAAATCATTTGCATATTTCCCCTTTATCTGTAGGGTATAGTTTGCGGTCAGGTCTTTCCGGAACTGCCCCTGGACGAGGATGTTCCTGTCCCTCTGCCTGTCACTGACCGCAGACAGCAGTTCCGGTTTCCTGACGACGGCTCCGGGCAGGCCTCTTTCCGAATCGTACATGTATGCCTTCACGGTCCATTCCCCTCCGGAAACCTTTCCGAAAACATTCAGTTCTGCCCTGACGGCACTGATGTCACTGTTGTTGCGGACCATGGTCGTATCGTATCCGGTCAGTTTCCCGTCCGGTGTCATCGCTTCTTTCCTGCACCTGAATCTGTATCTGCCCGAGGCTCCGATATATTCCAGACCGGCCGTCGCACTGATGTCCTTCCCGAGTCTTTGTTCCCATCTTATATAAGGGGAGATTGTCCCGAAAGAACCTCCCCGGACCCGTATCCTTGCATGGAAATTCCTTCCGTCTGAAAAATCCGGTCTGGAAGTCCGGAGATATACGGATGCCCCTGATGAATATTCCTTCGCGCTCCGCAGGGCATCCCCGGACAGCCCGGTGTACAGACTTATGGACTCAAGGTCTTCAGTGGAGAACCTCCCGAGATCCACCTGGGCGTTCTGGGCGTTCCCGATCTGGATGCCGTCGATGAACACCGCCGTGTGTTCGCTGCCCATACTTCTGACATTGACCGTCTTGAGTCCTCCGACACCTCCATAGTCCTTCAACTGTATTCCTCCGAAGACCCTTATTGCGTCCGCGACATTCACTGAAAGTTCCAGCCGTTCTCCTGAAATGCTGTCGGAAGGTGCCGCTGCCTGGATCAATCTGCCGGCAGTTACGGTCGCTTCTGTCAGGCTGTCCGTTACATTGGTCCGGATACTGTTCCCCGAGTCCGTCTGCGCCATGGCGTTCCGGTTATGGAAGAGGAACAGGACGGCCATTGCAGAAAATGCCGCTGGCCGGAATGTCCGGAAAAGCCTCCGGTACATTCCGGATATCCGGAGAGTCCGGGGTGATCCGTCACCGTATTGTCTGAAGATCGGCATAAGCGGCAAAGATATGACAAATTTTCAAGGTTTTGTGTCAAAAAATGCTAACCGTCAGCAGGTAATCTTTATAATTTTGCACCATGAACAACCATGTAGTATTATGCTGAACCGAAAACCATCAGTCGAGTCTGTCATAGGCAGAATAATTGTTGCGACCTTATCCGTGACGGTGTTTGCTGTCTTCATGACGGGATGTGCGGAAGAAGAATCAGGGTACGCCGTCCTTTATGAAGATCTTCCTTTCGATATGGAGAGGATTCCTGAGCCGCGGATCCCGTCCTATAGCGTCTGTATAACTGATTTCGGAGGAGTCGGAGACGGGGTTACCCTCAATTCGGCCGCCTTTTCCGAGGCCGTGGAGTATCTGCATTCCAGGGGCGGCGGACATCTGGTCGTGCCTCAGGGTATCTGGCTGACCGGCCCCATTACCCTGAAAAGCCATATCGATCTGCATGTCGAAGAAGATGCGGTCATCCTGTTTTCATCGGACAGGGACCTGTATCCGATTGTGGAAACGGTTTTTGAAGGTCTGGATACCCGCAGATGTCTGGCTCCTCTCAATGCTTCTGGGGCTTCGGACATTTCCATTACGGGAGGCGGTACGATAGACGGGAACGGGGATTCCTGGCGGCAGGTCAAGAAATCCAAAATGACTGCAGGCCAATGGAAAGACCTGCTGGCAAGCGGAGGATTCACCAATGAAAAAGGGGATATATGGTATCCGGATTCCTCCTCATACCGAGGCGCCCTTGTCAGCGATGCCTTCAATGTCCCTCAGGGAATGGAAACGGACGCGGATTGGGAATCAGTCAAGACCTATCTCAGGCCCGTGCTCCTGGAATTTACGGAATGTGAGAATGTCCTCCTTGAAGACTGCCTTTTCCAGAATTCCCCTTGCTGGAACCTTCATCCTCTCCTTTGCAGGAATGTGATAATCGATAATGTATCGGTGCGGAATCCGTGGTATTCCCAGAACGGGGACGGAATTGACATCGATTCCTGTGAAAATGTCATTCTTGTGGATTCGGATTTCGATGTCGGGGACGATGCCATTTGCATCAAGTCCGGAAAGGACGAGGATGGCCGGCGGAGGGCAAGGCCGTGCAGGAACCTGATTGTCCGCAACTGTACCGTTTTCCACGGTCATGGAGGCTTTGTCGTGGGCAGCGAGATGTCCGGCAATGTGCAGAACATCTCCGTGTCCGACTGCAGGTTCCTGGGTACGGATGTAGGCCTGCGGTTCAAGAGTTGCCGGGGCAGGGGAGGAATCGTGGAGAATATCCATATCTCGGATATCCTGATGAAGGATATTCCTGCCGAGCCTTTGCTTTTCGACCTTCATTATGGAGGAAAGTCCGCCATTGAAGCGGCCGAGGACGGGGCTGTCCCGTATGATATAGCGTTCGTTCCGGCAGATGAGACCACTCCGGAATTCCGGAACATCAGCATAAGGGACATAGTCTGCAAGGGTGCAGGAAGGGCGATGTATTTCAACGGTATTCCTGAGAAGCCGATAACCGGCATAACTCTGGAAAACTGCAGGATAGTCTCGGACAAGGGAGCCGATCTCAGGTATTCAGGCGGAGTGAGGATGGACGGGGTGCATATCCGGCAGCAGGACGGACCTGCATATACTTTTGCAAATTGCGGCAGCGTCGTTATGGAAGACTGTACAGGAGATGAAGGGACCGGAGAATTTACAGTCAGCAGACACAACTCGGAAAGTATAGAAATCAGATAGGGGTATGAAGAGGATATTATATGTGATTGCCGTGGTCCTGGCCGTCGTTTCCAGGCCGTTGCCTGCGGCGGAAGGCCGTGAGACAGAAACGTCAGGCAAGGAAGTCACCGGGAAGATCGTGCTTCGTCTGATGGGGGATTCGACCATGGCGGACAAGGACCTTTCCCGGCAGAATCCTGAAAGGGGCTGGGGGCAGCGGCTCCCTTCGCATCTCGATACCTGCGTCACTGTGGTGAATTACGCACAGAACGGAAGGAGTACCAGGAGTTTTGTCAGCCGCGGCCTCTGGGACAGGGTCAAGACCGACCTGGACAAGGGGGACTATCTCTTTATCCAGTTCGGACACAATGATTCGAAGACGGATGATCCGGAGCGTTATGCCCCTGCTTTCGGACTTTATACGGACAATCTGGAAATGTTTGTCTCACATGCCCTTTCGGTCGGGGCGAAGCCGGTGGTCTTTTCTCCGGTTTCACGCAGATGGTTCGATTCCAGGGGCAACCTGAAGAGAGACTGCCACGGGTATTATCCGGAGGCGGCAAGACGGGTGGCGGAAAAATTCGGTGTGCCTTTCATAGATGCCAATGCGATTACCCAGGAATGGCTGGTATCGGTCGGGGATGAGGCATCGCGGAAATACTATATGTGGATTCCGGAGGGCACGAACCCGAGACATCCGGACGGAAAGACAGACAATACGCACACCAATGCGGCCGGTGCCCGCAGGCTTGTGGAACTGCTTCTGCCGGCGATTGCCGAGGTGATCCCGGAACTGTCGGAGCACATCAGAAACTATGATATCGTGGTGGCGAAAGACGGTTCGGGAGATTTCTTCACGGTGCAGGAGGCCATTGATGCGTCTCCGTACTACAGCAAGGTAGAGACATCTATCCATATCCGTCCCGGAGTCTACAGGGAGAAAGTGACTGTTCCCGCCAACCGGCAGAAGATCCATCTGACAGGAGATGATGCCCGGACTACTGTGATTTCATGGGGAGACTATGCCCTCAAGCCTGATTTTCACGGTATTCCCATGGGGACTTCCGCCACGTCTACGGTCTTCGTTTACGGGGATGACTTCCTGGCCGAGAATCTGACCATCGAGAATACCGCAGGCGAGGGCAAGGAGATCGCCCAGGCCTGTGCCGTCACCGTGGATGCCGACAGGGTGGCATTCCTCGGTTGCAGGTTCAAGGCCAACCAGGATACGATATATACCTACGGCAAGGGACAGCGGCAGTATTTCGGCAACTGCCTGATAGAAGGTACGACGGACTTTATCTTCGGCGCCTCTACGGCGTGGTTCGAGAACTGTACTATCCTCAGCAGGAAAGACAGTTATATCACGGCGGCATCCACCCCTGAAAACGAGAGTTTCGGATATGTCTTCCGGTCCTGCAGGCTGGAGGCGGCGGAAGGAGTGACTGCCGTATATCTCGGGAGACCATGGAGGCCGTATGCAAGGACGGTGTTCATCGATTGCACGATGGGCAGCCACATAAGGCCGGAAGGCTGGCATGACTGGAATAAGGAATATGCCGAAAAGACCGCCTTTTATGCGGAATACGGCTCATCAGGTCCCGGAGCGTCACCCGGAACAAGGGTGAAATGGAGCCATCGGTTGAAGAAGAAGGATCTGGCGGAGTATGTTCCGGAGAAGGTGCTTGATGCCGGAAGCGAGATAGACAAAAACGGGGAGTCAGTGCCGGTAAAATGGTTTTTTGCCGACAGAATATTCAGATAAAGGAGGAAGTTTGCCATCTTTTTATTATTTTTATGTTTTTCCGGATTGTCCGCAGGCGGAGTGAGGGGTCCGGGACGAATATGAGATATGTACTGCATATAATATCAGCCGCATTACTGATGCTTTCCGGGGCGGTCTCCAGTGCGGAGACTGCCAGATTCGATTATGTGTTCGAGCATTATTCAACGGATGACGGGCTTCCGCACAATTCCATAGCTGAGATCCACCAGGATGCAAGGGGATATATCTGGGTATGTACGTGGTACGGGCTGAGCAGGTTTGACGGAAATACCTTCGTCAACTATATCATGCTTCCCGGTGATTTCACCAATCTGACCCACAACAGAATGCTTTCCCTGGATGAGGATGTGAACGGGTATCTGTGGCTCAGGACGTATGACTACAGGATGTACAGGTTCGATCCGGCGACAGAAAAATTCGTGGCGATTCCCGATGAACTGCCTGATTTTTCAGGGGCGAACCTCAAGGTGACCTGTTTCCACAGCGACAGGAATGGGAATGCCTGGATTGTCGTGCCGGGGGCGGGATTTTACCGGATTTCTCCCGATCTGGAAGTAAGCAGGATCCCTTCCGGAGACCCGAATGCGGTGGGAACGGATGTAAGGCATATCTATGAATCATCCGACGGGACAATCTATATCGTTTCGGAACTGGGGCTGGCGGCAGTGGAGGACGGCATTCCGACCCTCCTGTCAAGGGTCTCGGACGTGGTCTCGTTCTGCGAGTTCGGCAACAGACTGTATTTTGCGGGGGCGGAAGAAATCGTTGTCATAGACAGGACATCCGGGATTTTGCCTGAAATAAGCGTCAGTCCGGAAGAGACAGGGCCGCTGACTTCAATGACGGTGACAGGAGAGGGGGATTCCAGAGAACTTTATCTTGGATTCAGAAACGGGGCAGTTGCCTGTCTTGACACCCTTTCCATGCAGTATTCTCCCAGAAAATATGATATGGGCCGCGTGAGATACCTGTTCCCGGACAGCGGGGGGCTGCTCTGGATTGCAACGGACAGGACAGGAATCTTTTCGTACAATCCCGACAAGGACCGTTTCCGCAGGTATGAGCATCCCAGGAATGTCATGTCGTATTATGCCGACACCCTTGCCCGGGTACTGGAACATGACGGGACGACCTGGATAAAGATGAATGATTACGGCTTCGGGTGGTATGACAGGGAAAACGACCGGATAGTTCCGTTGAATAACGTCAAGACCCGGCCTGACTGCAGGTTCATGAACGGAGTGGCCTGCTTTGAGGTGGACAGGTCGGGCGTGCTGTGGATGTCGACGGCGCAGAGGGGCCTGGAAAGGGTGACCGTAATCTCCCCGAAGGTAGAGGTCATAGACCCCCCGACAAGGTCGGAGGACAATCTCGCCGCTTCCGAGGTCAGGGCGATTCTCCGGGACAGCAAGGACAATGTCTGGGTGGCTACCAAAAGCAGGGAACTCTACCTGTACAGCCCGGATATGCAGACGTGCAGGCCGGTTCGGGGGAATTTCGGGGTGATATACACTATCTTTGAGGACAGGGACGGATATATATGGCTCGGGACCAAGGGTGACGGGCTGGTCAGGATGGGGCCTGACGCGGATCCGGGAACTGTCAGGAGGTACCGGCACAATCCGGCCAGTAATTCGTCCCTTAGTTCGGATGACGTATATTCGATCGAGCAGGACGGAGAGGGCAAGATCTGGGTCGGCACGTTCGGGGGAGGGCTGTCCATGCTCCGTAATCCGGATACGGATGAATTCCTGAACATGTACAACAGTTTTCCCGGCTATCCGGTAGAATACGGGGACAGGGTCAGATACCTGCATTGCATGCGTGACGGAAGGATGCTGGTGGCTACCGTAGGCGGGTTGCTGTGGTTCGATCCGGCAGAGAATCCGGAGACGACCGTTTTCCATTCCACGAGAAAGATCCCCGGGGACATCCATTCGATAGGGAACAACGACATTATCTATATCTTTTCCGACAACGGCGGGGAAAACACTTACCTGTGTACTTTCGGGGGCGGTCTCAACCGGATTTACTTTGATCAGGAAGACAATGCCCGTTTTGACATTATAAGCACGGCCCAGGGCCTTTCGAGCAACATCGTCCTTTCGGGAGCGGTGGATGCCGCATCGGATATATGGATCGCCACCGAGCGCGGCCTGTCCAGGATAGATCATGGCAAGGGTACCGTTGTCAATTATACCAGATATGACGGAATCATCCCTACGACATTCAGCGAAGCCACATGTGCCGTCCTTCCTGACGGCACCCTGCTTTTCGGCACCCTGAACGACGTGTACAGGATTGATCCGGGATCATTCGGGCGTGCCCGCGAGAACAGCCGGCTTGTCATTTCCGGAGTTACTGTCAATGACAGAAGGGTCCCGATGTCAGGGGAGACTATCGACATCCCGCATGACTATTCCTTTTTCAGGATAGATTTCGCCTCCCTTAATTTCAGGGTGAGGGGACAGATGAAATTTTCATACAGGCTTGAAGGCTACGACAAGGACTGGATAACCGATGTGTCCAACAGAAGCGTGACATATTCGAGGATTCCGCCGGGGAAATATACCTTTGTCGTTTCGGTCACTCCGTATGAGGGCACATCCTCTGCGGAGACTGCAAGCATAGACCTCAGGGTGCGACCGTCAGTATGGAATTCCGTCCCTGCCAGGATTTCCTACGTGCTGGCCGCGCTGCTGCTGGCCGTTATCCTGTTGAGGATGTTCATGACGTCCGTCCGCCTGCGCAACGGGATCAGGATGGAGCAGGACCTCAATGATGTCAAGGTGAGATTCTTCACCAACATTTCCCACGAGTTGAGGACACCTCTGACTCTTATTCTGGGAGGCATCGATGAAGTCAGCCGCAACACTCCGAAAGGAGACAGGAACGAGTACAGCGTCAATATGGTCTACAAGAACGCCAAGAGGATGATGACGCTCGTGAACCAGCTGCTGGACATACGGAAGATAGTGAGCGGCAAGATCCGTCTGAGAGTGAGTCAGATAGACATAGTAGACCTGTTGAGGCGCGTCTATGACGATTTCAAGGACATGTCGGCCGAAAGGCAGATCGAACTGCGCCTGACACATTCCGTAGACAGCCTGATGATCTGGGGGGATGAGATGCGGCTCGAAGCGCTTATCTACAATCTCCTGTCGAATGCTTTCAAATATACAGCTGACGGAGGACGGATAGAGGCGGCGGTATATTACAGGGAAGGAGAACAGGAATTTACCATAATGGTGAAAGACAACGGGATAGGTGTCCCGAAAGAAAAGCAGAAGACGATATTCGAACCTTTTATCCAGGCCTCCCATGAGGCATTCAAAGGCATGAGCAGCAGCGGTATAGGCCTTTCTTTCTGTAAGCAGATAGCGGATATGCACGGAGGCAGGATATGGGTGGAGAGCGAAAAGGACAGCGGGTCGGAATTCTATGTCCGGCTTCCGATAGACAGGGACCATTTCTCCAATGAGACCGCAGAATTCATCGAACTCAATTCAGAGACCCTGGAGCCTGAATCATACGGTCTAAGCAAATACAGGGTGTCTCCGACCTATCCGGCAGGGGCGGTGAAAGTGCTTATAGTCGAGGATAATGCGGAACTCAGGGTCTATATGTACAACAATCTTGTCAACCGGTTTGAGGTGAAGGATGCGGCCAACGGCAAGGAGGCCTTGAATCTGATGTCGGATTCCTGGATGCCGGATGTGATCGTGACGGATCTGATGATGCCGGAAATGAATGGCATCGAACTGATAAACCACATAAGGAACGACTTCAATACCAGTCATATACCGATAATCATGTTTACAGCCAAGCACGAATCCGACACCCATCTCAAGGCCATGAGGTACGGCGCTGACGGGTATATGACGAAACCGTTTACAATGGAACTTCTTGTGGCAAGGATAGACAATCTGCTTGACAGCAGAAGACGTATCATTGCGAATATGGCTTCTGAAAGTCATGATGCAGGCGGTGAAAGGAAGCCGAAAGTCAGTCTTGCTCCGGCTGAAGTCGTCATAACCGACAAGGACAAGGAACTGATATCCAAAGTGCGTGAATGGCTGGAGGAGAATGTGTCCGATTCGGAAATCACCGTGGACCGCCTTGCCGCGTATGTCGGTATGGGAAGGACATCGATGTACAACAAGATAAAGGGCCTTACCGGCAAGTCACCTGTGGAACTGATACAGGAATTCAGGCTGGAGAAAGCGACGTATTATCTGAAGAGCGGGCAGTATTCCGTATCGGAGACTTCCTATAAGGTCGGCTTTTCCGATCCCGGGTATTTCTCGAGGTCTTTCAAGAAACATTTCGGGCTTTCTCCGGCAGACTATATGAAGGAGCACAGGGCGGATCAGTCATCCTGAACGGAGCCGACTTTGTCATCCTGAACGGAGCCGCAGGCGGAGTGAAGGATCTGAAGAAAAAGAATATGGAAATAAAAAACAAGGATATGATACATGCAATGAAAAAGTTTTTGTTATTGGCTGTGGCGGCCGTTGTTCCGGGACTGGTCCTCTCTGCAGGAGACCGGACCGCGGGACCGGCTGCGGCGGAAGACCAGGTCGGGAATCCGGAGTATGCGTTTATCAGTGACATACGTCCGTATTCGGTGAAGATGATGATGAGCGAGATGATACGTAACCCAGAGGCGACCTGGCTGGACGGACGGGAAGGGAAAAGGAAATGGAATTATACGACCGGACTGGAACTCAAGTCATTCCTTGATGTCGCCCACCGTTATGATCTCCCGTATGCAGTGGATTATGTCCGGGCATGGGCAGACACCATGGCGACCGACGAGGGAAAGGTCTATGGTTATGATATCGGGAATTACAATCTGGACCACATCTGTCCGGCCCGCATTTACTTTGACCTCTATTCGATGACCGGCGACCAGAAGTACCGCCGGGTGCTCAGGGAGATCCGCGGACAACTTGATACCCAGCCCCGTACACGGAGCGGGGAATTCTGGCACAAACAGATATATCCGCATCAGGTCTGGCTGGACGGGCTGTATATGGCCTTGCCGTTCTACACCCAGTATGCCCGCCGTTTCGGTCCCAAGGAAGACAGGGATTCCCTTTACAGGGACATAGTACACCAGT
>CALVAE010000070.1 GCA_944325465.1 uncultured Bacteroidales bacterium
ACAAGGATGTGAAAATCTCTCAGGAAATGGGCCTTATGGTCTCTGCAATCCTGCTGATACCTGTCAACAAAGGAGCCGCCGAAGGGTCCTGGCTCGACCTCGTCGCGCATCCGGAGAATGAATTCAGTGCGGCATTTTCGATGCCGGACATGCTGTCAAGGGATGCCGTGGAAGCATATGCTGCCACAATGAACTTCCTGTGCGAACGGTACAGTACGGAAGAATACGGACGCATACACCATTGGATTGTCCACAACGAAATTCAGGCCGGGTACTACTGGACAAATGCAGGAGAACGCACCATGCAGACATACATGAACCTGTACGAAAGGTCAATGAGGCTCGTCCAGACAATAGCCAGACAGTATGATCCGAATGCAAAGGCCCTCATCTCCCTTGACCATGGATGGACATACAAGGGATCCGACAGGGCATATGCAGGGAAAGACCTTCTCGAACAACTGCTCAAATACAGCAGACAGGAGGGCGACTTCGACTGGGGAATAGCATTCCATCCTTATCCGCAGGATATCAACAATCCGAGGACATGGCTGGATGACCAGGCCACCTACAGTTATTCCACACCATTCATAACTCCGAAAAACCTGGAAGTACTCGATGCCTGGGTATCCCTGCCATCCGTATGCTATAACGGCACTGAGCCGAGAGAAATCCAGTTCAGCGAACAGGGTATCAACTCTCCTGACTACGAACCGCTGTCACTGACCAATCAGGCGGCAGGCCTTGCATGGTCATTGGCCAAAATACAGCATATGGACAATGTCATCACATACGCCTACCATCTCTGGGCCGATGCCCATGAAGAAGGTGGCCTGCGGCTCGGACTACGGAAATACGGGGATGATCCTGACGACCCTCACGGAAAGAAACCTTCATGGGAGGTATTCCGTGCCTTCGGACAGCCGGACTGGGAAGAAGTCTCGGCCCCGTATTTAGATGTCATTGGCATCAGCAGTTGGGATGAAGTCGTACATACAGGTGAAATCACTGAATAACCGGAAATCAATGAAATTACATAAAATCCTTACCTTTCTGACAGTCATTGCGGCAGTTCCTGCCATGGGAGCTGCCGGCGATGACCATGTCACCCTGACAATCCGATCCGCCGACTCCCACAATATCTCCGTGGAGCGGGACGGTGACAATTACATCATCACCACTACGGGGAATGACCCGTATGTATTCCTCGATGCAGACCGTCCTGTCGACATTTCGCATTACAGAATGCTGGAGTTCAACAGTTTCAATACTTCGGACATTCTTCCTCTCGCACTGTTCGTCGGCAGGCTCGACAATGACCATCTTGTGGAAGGCAACATGTACACCCTGCCACGCACGGAGGGATGGTCCACCAATGCATACGACATTACAAAGTCCGATGTCCCGGCTGACGGTCCCGTTCAGTGGATACGTATCCGTTTCGGGATGAACGGAGGTAACCGTTTCATCATAAACGGACTAAGACTGCGGCCGATGAACGACAGAGACAGGGATATCCTGGAGAATGTAGAACGACGGGCAAGAGCGGACAAAGAACTGAGCGAAAGACTGGCAGGATACCTTAACACAGAGTTCTCTTCTGTAATCAGCAATGTCACTGTGTCATATCCCGATGCAGTCGTGACAATTGAAGGCAAGACAGACAGAGCCTCCGGAAACATCGGCCTCGCGGAAATCCCAATGTGGACAGAATACACCAGACTCAGGGAAATAGCGGAATTCATCCCGCTTGAAAAACGAGGCAAATTCAAATTCACCCTGCCGCGACTCTCTGAAGACAGCCATGACAGACTGCTTTCAGGATGGGCAGTCGTAGAAAAACAGGACAGCGGCTATGCCCTCCTGTCTCCCGTTCATTATCCCGATGACATCATTCCGCGGGAAAACTTGCCGGAAATGACGTCAAGGTCCCTGAAAGGGATTGGAGGATGCCCGTTCGATCACGAAGACATGAAACTTCTCGGAGTCGGAGGAGCCAACTTCAACGTACTGCTTGACCAGATACTTTTCACTGAACCGGCAGAAGGCCGCACAGAATACAAATACGGAAACCGGACATGGTATGTGGACGAAAACTGTCCGGCAATACGCGGCATCGACATGAATGCACGGATAGCCATGGAAAACGGATGGCTCATTTCCGGCATCCTGCTGCTGCCAATCGACCGTAATTATACTCCCGGGACATGGTCTTCATCGGCCAACCACCCCGAATGTCAGGCAAGCGCAGCATTTGCCATGCCCGATATGCTTTCAAGGGAAGGGGTTGAAGCCTATGCCGCCGCAATGACATACCTGTGCGAACGTTACAGTTCCGGGAAGCACGGCCGCATCCACCACTGGATAATACACAATGAAATACAGAACGGGTTCTTCTGGACAAACGCCGGCGACAGGGAGATAATGACATACATGAACCTGTACTACAAATCGATGCGTACCGTCTACAACATAGCGAGGCAGTTCGACCCTAATGCGCAGGTACTTGTGTCACTTGACCATGACTGGAACAGAAAGAGCAACAAACGCAGTTATGAAGGCATGAAACTCATGGACATACTCCTTGACTTCAGTCATAAGGAAGGTGATTTCCAGTGGGGAATAGCCTACCACCCGTATCCGCAGGATATAAACAATCCGCGCACATGGGAAGATGACCAGGCTCTCTATACCTTTGACACGCCTTTCATGACTCCGAAGAATCTGGAGGTGCTCAATGCTTATGCAAATCTGCCCGATGTGCGATACAGAGGAATACCGCGGGAAATACATCTCACTGAACAGGGTCTGAACTCACCTGACTACAGCGAAAAATCCTTGCGGGACCAGGCTGCAGGGATGGTGTACACATGGGAAAAGATACGGCATCTTGAAAACATCAAATGCTACTACTATCATCTCTGGGCGGACGATCACGGAGAAGGAGGACTGAGGCTTGGATTGCGCAAATTCCATGACTTCAAGGACGATCCCCTTGGGAAGAAACCTATCTGGGATGTAGTCAGAGCCTTCGAGACCCCTGAGTGGGAAACTGTCCGGGAACCGTACAAAGAAGTCCTTGGCATCACGGACTGGAATGAAATCTTATATAAGGGAAAAATCAGATGAAACCGTATCCATTATTATTGACAGCCGGCATAGCGGCCGTATTGCTGTCATCATGTTCGGACGCTGCATTGAAAAAGGCTTTCAGGGAGCCTGCCAATGAATTCCGACCGCAACCTTTCCTGCACCTTAACGGCCATCTGGACAAGGATCATATCTATAGACAGTTCACCGAAGCCAGGGACAGTGCCGGATTCGGAGGAATTGCAATCCTCCCCGTTTCTTCGCAGCCTCACTGGTATGACGGGCATCCGTGTCCGGGGATGACACCGGAATATCTGAGTGATGAATATTTTGCCAGATACATGGATATGCTCGAAGTGTCCCGCAGGAACGGCACTGACATCATTCTGTATGATGACATAGACTTCCCGAGCGGGTCCGCCGGCGGAAGACTGGTCAAAGAATATCCGCAATATACCCGAAAATATCTTGAAACACAGGAAACGGACATTACAGGCGGACGGCATTTCCGGCATGAATTCCATATGGACAGCACAATGACGGTCATGGCCGTATCCGCACTCGAAATGGACTCACGGGAAACTGTAGACCTCGGGCCGTATTTCTCCGGAAACGTTCTGGATTGGGACGCTCCTGCCGGCAAATGGAAAATAATGCTTTTTACATGCCGCTATGGAGTAGGTGGCGTCCACGGACACCTTGTAGACTATATGCAGAAGGAAGCCGTGGACACACTGATGAAGATGACCTACGGGGAATACGACAGACGTTTCAACGGTTATTTCGGCAATGTCATCAGGAAAACCTTCTTCGACGATGTGGGGTTCGTACATATGGAACATACATGGACTCCGGCCATAACCGACATATTCAGGGAAAAATACGGACTCAATCCGGCACTGTATTATCCGGCACTGTTCTACGACATAGGCGAGGAGACCGGCAAGGCCCGGATAGCATTCTACGACATCCGTGCGGAACTTATGGCTGAAGGGTATGTAAAGACAGTGTCGGAATGGGCTGAAACCCGTCACATGAAAAGCATGGGACACCCGCCTGAGAACTACAGTCCGAACACGGTTGTAGCCAGCGGAGACATCCTGAAATTCTACAGACACGTGGATATCCCACTCCTGGATGCTATCCTTTACTTCCGCAGGGGAATCAACGGGTTCAAGCAGGTATCGTCAGCGGCAGACCTTTATGACAAGCCCGTTGTAGGGGCAGAACTGTGCGGCGCCTACCCTGCCGACATGGATTCTCTTATGATGTACAGAATCACTCTGGAGGCTCTTGCCAGAGGAGTAAATTTCACTGTACCCCATGGCATGTGGTATGACACAGATCCCCAGGCCGTCCGTATCCCTCCGTTGATTGCTCCGGAGAATCCGCTCCTGAAAGATGCACTGAAAAATTACAGCCTGTCCACCGGCAGGTCTTGTATGCTGCTTCAGGGAGGAAGAAGGGTCTCCGACATAGCAGTACTGTGGCCAATACAGTCTGTCCAGGCCGAATCATGGATGTTCCGTGACCAGACTTCAGGGCTGCCGATAGCCAACTGGGTGCCGGATAATGTAGTCAACTACACCCTGAGCCACATTCTCACCGACAGCCTCCAACGAGATTTCACCTACATCCATCCGGAAAACCTTTCGGACGGGAAAGTGTCCGTCAATGGCAAGACACTCCGGCTGAACAACATTGAAAACATTCAGGAGTACCGGATACTTATTATACCCGGCGGAGAATATATCTCGGCAGATGCACTGAAAGAGATATACAGGTTCTATGACAATGGGGGTAAGGTCATAGTCCTGGCTTCCCTTACCGTGCGGTCATCCGAATTCGGCCGCGACCGGGAAATCGAGGAAACGATGCACAATATCTTCGGAGCGGAACTTCCTTCAAGGGACACTGTCGTGACCGGACGGAACGGAGGGATGTTCATATTCTCACCATCCTGCAATGCCAATGAGGTATCGGAAGCCCTGCAACTCACCGGAGACACGGCAGATGTGATTTTACCGGACGCCGCCCCCGATAATGCCGGATACATCAATTATCTGCATAAAGTCAGGAATGGCAGAAACTTTTACTATATCACCAACACAACGGATAAAGGATATGACGGTGAAATTTCCTTGAGAGGAGAATTCAGAAAGGTCGAAATATGGGATCCGCACACCGGAAATACCAGACAGGCGGACTTCCGGATACAGGACGGACGCACGTATGTCTCCGTATCGATCCCTTCCGTCCGTTCATGTTTCATTGTTACAAAATAGCACACATGAAAATTAAAGACATAGCAACCGCTTTGGGGACAGCCATGATACTGTGCTCATGCTCGGGACATCCAGACAGTGAAGCCCTTGAAAGAGGCTTTATGACACCACCGGATTCAATAAAGACCTCCGTCTACTGGTACTGGATCTCGAACCATATCAGCAAGGAAGGTGTAATAAAAGACCTTCAATCAATGAAAGAAGCCGGTATAGACCGTGCCTATATAGGCAACATCGGACTCGCAGACAGTGAATCGGGAGAAGGACCGGTCAAATTCTACAGTGATGAATGGTGGGAGATAACACATGCCGCCCTGAAGACAGCGACCGAACTCGGCATTGAGATAGGGATCTTCAACTGCCCCGGATGGAGCCAGTCCGGAGGACCGTGGGTCAAACCGGAACAGTCCATGCGTTACCTCGCAAGTTCATCCGTAACGGTTGCAGGAGGCAGGAAAATAGAAATGGAACTGCCGCGTCCCGAAAGCAGGTGGGCAGAGGACTTCCAGGATGTCCGGACCATTGCATATCCGTCTGTCTCCGGAAAGACTCTGACTCTTGACGGCAGGAAAGGCCGGAGGGAAGGCCAGGAAGTCAGTTACTGCTTCTCCTCAGAAACCCCATTCACACTCAGAAGTCTCCGCATTCAGATGACAGAAAACGCGGTTGACTGCCCGGCCAGAATCGAAGCCAGACAGGAAGGAGAATTCGTCACTCTAGCCGAATTCCCGATTACCCGGTTCAACCCGAATCTGAACGTAGGTTTCGACCCTTATGCTCCCGTCGTCATTTCTGTCCCAGCCACGGAAGCCGTGGAATTCAGGGTGACACTGATAAATCCCACTCCGGGAAGTGCAGTGAAGGACATCGTGCTGTCATCATTACCGGTTGTGGAACGCTATCCGGAAAAGACACTGGCCAAGATGTATCAGACTCCCCTGCCATACTGGCATGAATACATGTGGAGAGACCAGCCTGACAATACCGACACCGGGCTGACGGTTCGACCCGATGAAGTAATCGACATCAGCGACTGCCTGGACGGTGACCGCCTGAGTTGGGATGCTCCAGCAGGAGAATGGGTCATTCTCAGGACAGGAATGCTACCGACAGGCGTCATGAACTCCCCTGCAAGGCCTGAAGCCACAGGTTTGGAGACAGACAAAATGAGCAGGCAACATATAGAGGACCATTTCGAAGCATTCCTCGGAGAAATCTACAGAAGAATCCCTGCAGAAGACAGAAAATGCTGGAAAGTAGTTGTCGAAGATTCATACGAGACAGGAGGACAGAATTTTACGGACGGCTTCATAGGAGAATTCCAGAACCGCTACGGGTATGATCCCGTACCTTTCCTCCCTGTGTATTATGGCAATGTCGTAGGGAACAAAGACATTTCCGACTGATTTCTCTGGGATATGAGAAGGCTTGTCGCAGACAAGGTCGCCTATGATTATGTGGCCGGTCTGAGAGAAATCAGCCACAGATACGGACTCACGACATGGCTTGAAAACTACGGACACTGGGGATTCCCCGGAGAATTCCTTCAGTACGGAGGACAGTCCGATGAAATAGCCGGTGAATTCTGGAGCGAAGGCAGTCTCGGAGACATAGAAAACCGCGCCGCTTCATCCTGCGGGCATATATACGGTAAGAACAGGATATACGCGGAATCATTTACAGCCGGAGGCGGCGGATACCACAGATATCCGGCAATGATGAAGCAGCGCGGTGACAGGTTTTTCACGGAAGGTATCAACAGCACGCTGCTCCACCTGTATATCTCACAGCCGTATGAAGACCGTGAACCCGGAGTCAATGCCACGTTCAGCAATGAATTCAACAGGAAAAATACATGGTTCCCTCACCTTGACCTGTTCGTCTCCTATCTGAAACGGGCCAACTTCATGCTCCAGCAGGGAATGAATATAGCCGATGTGGCCTATTTCATAGGAGAGGATACGCCAAAGATGACCGGAGTGACAGACCCTCCGTTACCGTCCGGCTATCAGTTCGACTATATCAATGCCGAAGTGATAGAAAAGAGTCTTTATGTCAAGGACGGGATACTGACGCTGCCACATGGCACGCAGTACAGAATGCTTGTCTTACCCAAACAGAATACCATGCGTCCGGAACTTCTTGAAAAGATAGAGCAACTCGTCATGGACGGAGCCGTTGTCCTGGGGCCAGCACCGCAACGCTCCCCAAGCCTCGAAAACTACCCTGCAGCAGATTCTGTAGTCCGGACAGTTTCCGACAGGCTGTGGTCAAGAATAGATCCGGCAACAGGATATGCCAGAATAGGCAAAGGGACATTGATAGACGGCCGGAACATGACTGAAGCACTGAAACTTATCGGTCTTGTCCCTGATTTCGGGAATTGCAGTGACAAACCGCTGCTGTATTGTCATCGTCAGATGAAGGATATTGACATATACTTCGTCTCCAATCAGAGCAATGAACCGGTAGTTGCCGAACCGGTATTCCGTGTTTCAGGCAAGATTCCTGAAGCATGGAGCGCCACTGACGGGAAAATCAGGAAACTTCCGGCATGGACATCTACTGAAGACGGTATCCGCGTGCCGATACGTCTGGATAGTTATGAAAGTATTTTCATCGTATTCCGGGACAAGGCTGACTCCAATGGAATATCCGGAAATTATGAAGACAATTTTCCGGCTTTCCTCCGGAAGTCCGTTATCGACAGCGGATGGACAGCGTCATTCGATACTGCCAGACGCGGACCTGCCGCACCGGTCAGGATAGACAGCCTGTACGACCTGTCCACCGACAGGAATTTCAACATCAGCCATTACTCAGGGACTGTCACATATTCCAACGGTTTCCATCTGGATACAATTCCTGCCGGACAACGGATCTACATCAATCTCAATGAACTGGTGGCAATGGCCAAAGTCAGGATTAACGGAACGTATGTCGGCGGTGTCTGGACTCCACCATACCGTGTCGACATCACTGATGCCGTCCGGAACGGAGAAAATGACGTTGAAATCGAAGTGACCACCACGTGGAAAAACAGGATTGTCGGGGATCTCAATCTTCCGGAAGAAGAAAGGCATACATGGGTGGCATATCAACCCTGGACTGCCGGAGAGCCTCTTCAGAAAACCGGACTTATCGGACCTGTCACAATAGAAACAAACACATACTGATCATGAAACGGAAAATCATCGCATGAATATTATCAGCCATCCAACGGAGAACCGATTCTCAATCCCGGATTTCAGGATTGGAACACTCTTGTAATCAACATGTTGAACTGGTTGGAAAAGAAGCCTGTCATCAGAGAATTCTGACGACAGGCTTACTGTAAATTTCCGGAAGATCAATCTCCTATTTCAGGAGACGGGAAAGGACACGGTTCAGGGAGGCCGCATCAGTGATGCGGTCTTCTTGCATCTCGTCATCCGAAAGGACAAACGACACGGGCAGAGAGGAGAGATTATATTCCGCCACGACCGGAGATGCCGTTCCGAGGCCGTCACATACATTGATCCAGTCCAGCCCCTGTTCTTTCACTACCCTCGCCCATCCTGCCTTGTCCGCCGTGATGGCCACCTGGAATATTTCCAGTCCCTTGGATGAATATTTCCCATACAAAGGCTTGAGGACGTCATTGTTGAACATCTTCTGCGCAGGCTGCGCCGGATCCCAGAAATGAATAAGGACAACCTTTGCCCCGACTTCGCTCAACCTGCGCTTTTCCCCGTTTACATCAGGCTGCTCTATGTCAAGATAATTCACTTCCTGGGCCGTCCTCAGTTTGGCCGACATCTCAAGCATACGGAAACGCCTGTCCGCTTCCTGCCGCAAGGCCCTGACATACCGGGACTCCGGATAGAGGGTGGCAAGCGAATCGCTGACATTCGCAAAATGTATCGCATCTGTCTGCTGTCCGAAAACAGGCATGTTGGCCCCCACCATCTGGAAGAACACAGGGATACACGTCATCGAATACGGATTGGCCATGATATATTTCAGCCTGCCGCGATAATATCTGACATATTCCTCCGCCATCTTCCTCCTCAGGGAATCCGCTTCCGGAGAAGCGGCATCCGCATTGTCAAGCCTGTCGGACAACGCGATGAAACGCATGGAGAAATCGGCCAGATCCTTCTCCACCTGCATCAACTTTTCGGACTCTTCCGATCCGGACACGGTATAGGACCCGAGAGTATCCGCCTCTACCGTCACCCTGTCCCCTGTCTCAAGCAGCAGAGACGCTATCTTCGTATCCTTGTAGAAAAGGTATATGAACTCCGGCTGGGCCTTGCGGACATTCACCTTATAGGAAAAACATCCGTCCTTATCGGTCTTCAAGGTATCCAGCACCTCATATCTGTTGATATTGAGGAGTTTCACTATGACTTCCGAATCCGGGGCATTATCCAGCGTGCCTTTGACCGAAGCCTTGCCGGCACAGGATACAAGAGCAACCGCTATAAACACGTAGCAGGCCGCATAAAGGAGATACCTACACAAGTTTTTCATATTCTACCGATATTGATTCCGCTATCGCCGCCATCTCATCCCCGGAAAGTTTCAGCTTATCCTTTCTGAAATCCAGATCCGCCTCGCTCTGGAGAGGGACAAGATGGATGTGCGTGTGCGGCACTTCCATTCCCAGTACGGCAACGCCTATCCTCTTGCACGGCACCGCATTCATCATGGCAAGCGCCACCTTGCGTGCAAAGGCGCACAAGCCCATATAGGTCTGCTCGTCAAGATGAAAGATATAGTCATCCTCCACATTCTTCGGGATGACCAGAGTATGACCTTTTGCAAGAGGGGCAATATCGAGGAAGGCATAGAAATCCTCGTTTTCAGCCACCTTGTATGAAGGAATCTCACCTTTGGCTATCTTCGTGAAAACCGTTGCCATAATCTATAATGTAATATCCAGAATCTCGAATTTTATGACACCAGACGGGACATGGGCCTCAACAACCTCTCCTTTGGAATGCCCCATGAGCGCCTTTGCGATAGGTGTAGTGGCTGCAAGTTTGCCGTGGGCGAAGTCTGCCTCGCTTTCTCCGACCAGAGTGAATTCCATAACCATCCCGTTGGAAAGGTTCTTCACCTTCACCTTGTTCAACATCTGCACCTTCTCCGTCCCTATCTGGGATTCGTCAATGACTCTGGCATTGGCCACAAGATCCTGCAGTTTTGCGATATTCAGTTCCAGCAGGCCCTGCGCCTCCCTTGCCGCTTCATATTCTGCATTTTCGGAAAGATCCCCCTTATCCCGCGCTTCCGCTATCTGGGCAGATATCACAGGCCTCTGCGCCACTGCATCCGCCAGATCCTTTTTCAACTTATCCAGACCCTCCTGGGTCATATAATGAATAGCCATAAAACTAAAATTTAATGCCGTTCCGGCAAATTATCCATCAAACTGTTCCTGTAAATACAAATCAAAAGGAGTTCTGTTGTATTCCTACACAGAACCCTTTCTTCGCAAATATACGAAAAATTTTTTAAAACGTCTCCTGCTCCTTAAACTTGGGAGACATTATTTCGGAATATATGACCAGTTTTTTCAGGTCTATCTTCTTTCCTTCCTGCCGGACGTCTTCCTGACCTGCATCAGGAACCACGTTTTCCTCCAGATCCCGTATTCCAGGGTTGTTTTCAGTCTCCATATACCGATTCTATCAGGCTCCGGCACAGTTCCTTGTCCTTGACAAGCTGCTCCTTGAGAGCATCCATCGAACCGAAGCGGATTTCCTTTCTTATCCTTCTTATGAATGACAGGCTGATATCGAGGCCGTAGATATCCTCATCAAAATCGAAGATATTCGTTTCAATCGTCCTCGCATTCCCCTCCCTCACGGTCGGGCGGTTCCCGATATTGCACATGCCATAGAAAGCACGGCCGAGCGTCCTGACCTTCACCAGGTAGGCCCCGTTTTCCGGCACCAGTTTGAGAGGCTCGTACAGTTCCATGTTCGCTGTCGGGAATCCTATGGACTTGCCAAGGCTCTCCCCTGCCACAACCACTCCTGTCATCATATAATTGTACCCGAGCATCCCGGCAGCCGTCTGGACCTCTCCCGCCCCGATCATTGCCCGTATCCATGTGGAACTCACCGCCATCCCGGTATCGGAATCAAGCCTGTCGGCCATAATCACTTCAAGACCGGCATTACGGGCAGCCCTCAAGGCATCTTCGGATGTTCTGCAGTCGGAACCGACCCTGTTGTCATACCCCAGGACAACTGCACTCCCGCCGAATCTTCCTGCCACATATTCCCGGAAATACTCTTCCGCTCCCATCCGGCTGAAATCCTTTGTGAAATCCACGACCTCTATCCGGTCTACACCGAGAGATTTCAGCAGGGCCTTCTTCTCATCCAAAGATGTCAGCAGCCTCAATCTGCTGGCCTCATTTTGAAGCACATTGCGGGGATGAGGCCAGAATGTCACCACCAGGCTCTCATCTCCGCGTGCTTTCGCCGCCTCTACCAGACGGCCTAAAACCAGACGGTGCCCGGTGTGGACACCGTCGAAAAATCCGGTTGCTACAACCATCTTACAAATTCAAAATCCTGTCTGTGAGGAAGCAGAGGATTCTTCGCATATATCCTGGCAGCCACCTGATACAGCCCCGTAGTCTGTGGAAGAAGCGAAGCCTCGTACCTGACCACTCCGTCATTGTATTCCTTAGGTGTGAATTCAAAGCGCTCCTGGATATGGAGAGCCCCTTTTGAATCGGACGAAGCGAACAGGAGTTCCACCCCGACATCCTCAGGCTGAAGATCGCCGATACTGAGAACTACCTCTGCATTGAACTCTTTTCCAAGGGCGATATCCTCATGCGAACTGTCAGGTTTGACCATGGAGATGACACCGACATTCTGCCACTCCCTGCGCAGATGTTTCTTCCATGCGGCGATCTGGCGTGCGAGCCTGTAATCATCCGCCACCAGACTTGCAGTCCTCTCTGACTGAGGATTGTAATACTGGTTGATATAATCGGTGAGCATCCTGTTGGTTGTGAAATTACAAGCCACCTGGGCCACCGTATTCTTGATGTACTCTATCCATTCGGATGAAAGTCCGTCACTATCGGTATTGTAGAATGCCGGAGCAATCTCGTTCTCGATGGTAGCATATATTGTCGCGGCATCGAGTTCATCCTGATAGTTAGGGTCATCATAGGTGCTTTCCATCGGAAGGGCCCAGCCTGCTCCCGGCTTGTAGCCCTCTACCCACCATCCGTCAAGCACGGAGAAATGCATCACTCCGTTCATGGAAGCCTTTTCTCCGGACGTGCCTGAAGCCTCCTGAGGACGGGTAGGATTGTTCATCCATACATCCACACCCTGGACCAGATATTTCGCCAGAGTTATGTCATAGTCAGGGACAAAGACTATCTTTCCGATGAACTGGTCCATCTTGGATATGTCCACTATCCTCTTGATAAGGTCCTGACCGGCCTTGTCCGCCGGATGTGCCTTGCCGGCAAAGATAAACTGTACAGGTCTGTCAGGATCATTGACAATCTCATTGAGCCTGTCAAGGTCACGGAACAGCAGATAGGCCCTCTTGTAGGTAGCGAACCTCCTCGCGAATCCTATAGTAAGCACGTCATCGCGCAGGGTCTCCTTGATGGTGACAATCTGCTTAGGGGAATAGTGGTTTGTGGCGGCAGGATTGGAAAGCCTGTCCTTCACCTCTTCGATCAACTTGCTGCGGAGTTTCGTCCTGACATTCCAAACCTCTTCATCGGACACCTTGTAGATTCCCTCAAAGCAAGACTTGTCATAGTGATGTGTCTTGAACGCCTCTCCGAAGACACGGGCATGGATATCCTTCCACTCCTGGGCCGTCCACGTAGGATAGTGTACGCCGTTGGTGACATAACTGACATAGAGTTCTTCCGGCAGATACCCCGGCCACATGTTGGAGAACATATTGCGTGTCACCTCGCCGTGCAGCCATGAAACGCCGTTCATGTTCTGGGACATGTTGGCGGCCAGGATACTCATCGAGAATTTCTCGTTGACATCCTCCCCGTTTATCTTGCCCAAGCCCATCATAGTGGTCCAGTCTATCTTCAGCCGCTGCGGATAATGGCCGATATATTTGCGGAGAAGCCCCTCGTCAAACGTGTCATGGCCTGCAGGCACCGGAGTATGGGTAGTGAACAGGGATGACGCCCTCACCACTTCCATCGCCTCCGGGAAATCAAGGTTGTCATTGTTGATATATTCCCTGAGCCTTTCAAGGCCGATGAACGCGGCATGGCCTTCATTGCAATGATATACCTCCGGATTCATCCCAAGTTTGCGCAGTGCCCGGATACCTCCGACTCCCAGCAGCAGTTCCTGCTTCAGCCTGTTCTCCCAGTCACCTCCATAAAGGTGATGGGTGACACTCCTGTCCTCCGGAAGGTTGTCCTCATAGTCCGTATCCATCAGATACAGTTCGGTACGGCCTACATCCACCCTCCAGAGCCTTGCATTGAGAGTACGGCCAGGGAAGGCCACGCTTACCACCATCCAGTTGCCGTCCGCATCACGTACCGGATACGCAGGGGTCTTCATGAAATTCTGGGCATCATATTTTGCCACCTGCTCTCCCTGGGCCGACAGCATCTGCGTGAAGTAACCGTACCTGTAAAGGAGGCCGATGGCCACCAGGTTGGTATTCATGTCGCTGGTCTCCTTGAGGTAGTCTCCGGCCAGGATACCCAATCCTCCTGAATATATCTTCAATGACGTATCAAGTCCGTACTCCATGCAGAAATATGCGATGGAAGGAGACTTGCGCTCTGCCTTCAGGGCCATGTAGGCATTGAATTCATCCATGACGGACTTGAGGTTGCCCAAGAAGGCCGGATCATTTTCCAGAGCCTTGTATCTCTTGAGTTTCACCTTGTCCAACATTGCGATAGGATTTTCTCCCGACTCTTTCCAGGCCTGTTCGTCCACAGACCTGAACAGATTCTTGGCCGATTCGTTCCAGCACCACCAGAGATTCCTTGAGAGAGTCTCGAGACCCTTCAGGCTGTCCGGAAGATGCCTTGACACAAAGACGCTGTTCCAGGATGGCTGGTTGACGTCTATCTTCTTGTAATGCATAGTCTTATCATCTCTTACTTCAGGAAACGCCCCCTTCTCCGCAATCACTTTCTCAAGCGCTTTGGAATAGGCTTCCTTATAATATACAATATTGTTTTCCCAGAGAGCGATCTCAGATACCTCCCTGGCGTTGTCCATATATGCTTTCCTTTCCTCTTTCGTAAGGCGGGCTATTTCCTTCACCCTGCCGACTACATCCTCGACGACATTCCGGTAATTGGAATCATTTCTCGGAATCACCAGAATCCCCGGATGGTCACCTTTGCAATGTTCCTTGACCCAGAGTCCGAAACCGGCAAGAGTTGTCGTAGCCGTCGGCACCTTGAATGCAAGGCTTTCAAGAGGAGTATATCCCCACGGTTCGTAATATGACGGGAACAGAGTGAGGTCAAGACCTGCAAGAATGTCATAATAGGTCATATTGAATATCCCGTCATTCCCGTTGAGATATGAAGGGATAAAATATACCTTGACCTTGTCTCCGACCGCGTTCTTGAAATTCAGTTCGTCAAGACGGCGTGAAATGATATCGTACTCGGGATCGATCAGATAATGGGATGTCCTTGTAACATAGGAAGATCCGTTCCCGGCCATCTTCGCCACAAGTTCCTTGTCCGGTCCGTTGTTTCCGGAAGGAATGAAAATGAAAGCCTGGATACTCTTCCCTTCAAAAGAAGACCTGTTGAGACTGTCAAGGGCATCGATGAACACATCAATACCTTTGTTCCTCCACTCGTATCTGCCTCCTATGCCCACGAAAATGGAATTGGCCGGCACCGGCTCTCCGGACATGGCGGCAGCGACCTCAACCAGTCTGTCCCTGGCGGCCGTCCTTTTCACGACATATTCTTCCTCCGTAACAGGCGTGAAATCATTTTCAAAGCCGTTCGGGGTGACGACATCCACATCCCTCTGAAGGAACTGCTTACATTCCCTGGCAGTAATCTCGCTCACAGTAGTGAAAATGTCCGCATTCTGGGCCGTCTTCTTTTCGAGGGAATGACGGGCCAGGACATTGAAGTCCCTTGCCTTGGCATCCCCGTCGTACAGAGGCATGGAATCATACAGAGGAAGATTGTTCCCGGCAAGACACCGCCCTACCACTGTGGCATGGGTAGTGAATACGGTTGCTATCGGAAGTTGCGTCCCCTTGATGTACAGAAGTCCGGCGCCGGTCATCCATTC
>CALVAE010000071.1 GCA_944325465.1 uncultured Bacteroidales bacterium
GCTTGCGTCACCCGCGTCATCGGAGGGATTTTCTGAAGCTGCTGATTATGACATGGTTACAACCAGCGCGTTTTTAGGCTGTCAAAGTCAGGAATACATCGTAAACTACGATCTATATTGGAGGCCGACTGACTACGGTACGCTTATCCCTTTTCTTGAATCATTTAATGAAAAATACGGCTTCTACAGTTCTGAGATAGTGGCGGACTCCGGATATGGCAGCGAACAGAACTATGAGTTCCTGTTTGCCAATGGTATGACTCCTTATGTGAAATACAACATGTTCTATAATGTAACTCACAAAACAAGGATAAGGGAGAAATATGCCCAAAGCATGATGATGGTTACTGAAAAACTATCATTGAAGATTGCTGTGTAGTTTGTTGGAAGGCTCTGTCAGAGCGTGGCCGGCCGCGGCCTCGTGAGCGGCTCCCGAAGGAACGGAGTTCCGAAGGGTGGATGAAGCGAAGCGGAACTCTGACAGAGTCTTCCAACAACTCCTCCAAACTCCATATATACAAAGACGGTGTGCATAATTGCAAACTGCTGCGTTATTATCGGGATTCGGGCTAAGTCATTTACGGAAGTAAACTCCTGTCGCCCTCACCCTCAATGCCTTGCATTTTATCAATTCTTACACACCTAAAGAGGCCGCGCCAAAATTTCCATTTTGACACAACCTCTTTTATTTTATGGTTTTCTGTAGCAGATTCTTCGCTTCGCTCAGAATGACAGCGTCTGTTCAGAAATCAGAATGACAGCGTGGACTGTTCAGAAAACGGCAGAAGGTGCAGAGATTACTGCTGGGCCGCTGACTGCTGCGCCTGGGCACGGGCCTGGAGTTCCTGCTGGAGGGATTCCATGGTCCTGTCTGCCGGGATGTTGAGGGCAGTACGGGCCTGGGCCGTAAGGTCAGTGCTCTGTGACGGATCCACATAAAGAGCCTGGGTCGTGTCAAAGACATAGATATATCCGCCTGCCTTTGCAAGGTTGTTCACAGCTTCAGTAGCCTTCTGGTAGATAGGACCCATCAACTGAGACTGGAGTTGCTGCATCTCCTGCTGTACGGACTGCTCGAAATCCTGGATCCTGTTCTGGATTTCAGAAAGCTCCCTTTCCTTGCTCTGGCGGATAGCGGCAGACCATTCAGCGGATTTCTGCTCATACTGTGAATACTTGTCCTGAAATTCCTGTACCATGGCCCCATAGGTTTCCTGGGTCTCCTGGTTGGCCGCATCGATCTGAACCCTTGCGGAATCCATCTCCGGCATCAGTTGTACAAGTTCCTGGAAATTAACGTGAGCGAACTTGTAACTCTGCGCGCTGGCTGCTGTAAAGGCAAACGCCGCAGCAGCAATCATAACGATAAATTTTTTCATATCAATAAAATTATAAGTTTTTCAAAATTCAGGTTCTTTCAGTACACGGCCGGCAATGTCATCAGAACTGCTGTCCGATCACGAAATGGAACTGGCTGCCTCCGTATGTCGGATCATCGAATCCCCATCCCCAGTCGACTCCGAGAAGTCCGACCACAGGAAGGAATACCCTCACGCCGACACCGGCCGACCTCTTGATCTGGAACGGATTGAAGTCCCTGATATCAGACCAGCAGTTACCTCCCTCCAGGAATACCAGAGCATAGATGGTGGACTGTGGCTGGAGTATTACCGGATATCTCAGTTCGACAGTGAACTTATCGTAAACGTTACCCGAATAGGCTGTACCCGAACCGTATGGAGTAGCCACATACGGGGTAAGGGAGTAGTTCTCGTATCCTCGGAGAGATATCACCTCCGATCCGTAGGTATTGTATCCCGACATTCCGTCTCCTCCGACAAGGAAGCCCTCGAACGGAGAATATCCCCAGTTCCTGTTGTAGTATCCCAGATATCCGAACTGTGCCCTCGCCATCAGCACAAGGTCTCCGACCAGTTTGGTGTAGATGGAACCCTTGAACGTCCATTTATGATACTCGATCCAGCGGTAACGCTGCTCCGAAGTCATCCTGTCATAGCGTACATCCCTCCAGTTGTCCACCCTGACGGTATTCCCGTTCTGGTCCACGCTCTTCTTCCTGAAAAGCGAATAAGGAGGGGTCAACTGGACCGCAAAACTGAAGTCGGATCCCTGACGCGGATAAATCTGCTGGTCAGTGGATGTTCTGGACAGGCTGAGCGTATAACTCAGGTTATGCGAAATACCCGTATCGAAAAGGAAGTAACCGCTGATCCAGTCATGCAGTTTGTAGGTCTGCCAACTTAACTGGTTGTAAAGGACGAAATAGTTGTCCGGCCATTTAAGACGGCTTCCTATACCGACCGCTGCACCGTACACTTCCATATACTCGTCGTTGTTGAGCATTCCGAGCGCTATGTAGGAGTTGGTCTGCCTTGTATAGTAGAGAGACATGCTCAAGGAAGTCGGTTTCTTGCCGAAAAGCCATGGTTCCATGAAACTTGCGGAAAGGCTCGTATAGTATGTACCGTTGGTCTGGAACCTTATCGCAAGATTCTGTGCGTCTCCCAGAGGGACCGGCCGCCATGCGGACTTGTCGAAGAAACGTCTGGTGGAGAAATTGTTGAAACTTACTCCGACAGTGGCCACAAACGTATTTCCTCCCCATCCTCCGGAAAGTTCAAGCTGCGACGACGGCTTTTCCGTGACATTGTAGACGATATCCACCGTATTGTCCAACTGATTGGGAATTATCGACCATCCTTTTGCAGGATCCGATATGGCCTCCGGATCGAACTGTCCCATGGATGCTATTTCCCTGATGGACCTTTCGAAATCCGTCTGGCTGAAAAGATACCCCGGCCTTGTGAAAACCTGCCGGCGCACCACCCTCTCGTTTGTAAGGTCGTTGCCGTTGATTATGATATTGTTGAGGGTAGCCGGCTTCCCTTCGACGATACGCATCTCCACATCCACTGAATCGCCGCTGATGTTCAGTTCCACAGGCTGTATGCCGAAGAAGAGGTAACCGTTGTCCCGATACAGTTGGGATACGCTGTATTCGTTCTGCTTTCCTCCTCCGAAAATCCTCTGCTCCATGGTGACCACGTCATAGACGTCGCCTTTCTTGATCATTAGGATATTGTTCAGGATATCAGTGGAATAGACGGAATTTCCCGTCCATGTGATATTCCTGAAATAGTATTTCTTGCCTTCATCGATCTTGAAATCTATGGCAAGCCTGTTCGGTTCTATATAATATATGGAGTCCTTGATGATCCGGGCATCCCTGTAACCGGCCTCGTTGAACGCACTGATAAGGTTGCGCTTGTCGTTGTCGTATTCCTTTTCGTTGAATTTCTTTGAACTGAAGAAGTTGATGAGCCTGTTGTCCTTGGTTTTCTTCATGGATCTGACCAGTTTGCCTTCCTTGACATGGTCATTGCCCTCGAAAGTGATTGTCTTGATTCTGACCCTGCTTCCCCTGTTTACATCGAAATTGACCCTGATGGCGTTTCTCACTATCGTGTCCTTCCGGGTCTGGACATCAACATCCACAAGCAGGAAACCCTTTTCCTTGTAATATCTCTTGATGATATCCGAAGCCGTCTTGGCGACGTATTCGGAGAATTCCCCTCCTCTTCGGAGGTTGAGCCTCTCCTCCAATTCCTTGCGCTCCCCGCTCTTCACTCCGGTATAGGTCCATCGCGATACCCTCGGGCGTTCCGTGATGCTTATCTTGAAATATGCGGTATCAGGAGTCTCGCCAAGATGGTCTATGGAAATCGCCACATCCTCGAAATACCGCTGAAGCCACAGTCTGTTGACTATCGATGACATATCGTCCCCGGGCACGGTCACCTCCATTCCTTTCTGCAGCCCGGTGAGTTGGATAATCTGGCTGGGACCGAAATAGGTGTTCCCCTCCACGGTCACACCTCCGACAATGTATTTCTTCGGATTGTTATAATCCACAATCACTCCGTTGTCGTCCTGCTGCGCTGCCAAAGGGTACCCCAGGACAGCAAGAAGCAAAAGCAGGATTATTTTATGGCATTTCATCATTCCAATTCAAATTCAAAACTGCAAATATAAGCATTTATTTGACTTTTCCATAACGTCTGTCCCGCCTGGCATATTCATCAAGTGCCTCACGGAACTGCTCTTTCCTGAAATCAGGCCACAGGACGTCCGTAAAAAGGAATTCCGAATAGGCCCCCTGCCACAACAGGTAATTGCTTATCCTCTGCTCCCCTGAAGTCCTCACTATAAGGTCCGGGTCCGGAATGCCGGCCGTAACAAGGTATCTGTCGAAACCTTCCGGCTCCATATCCAGAATACTGTCCTTCCGCTCCGGATGTTCCATCAGTTCGACAGCCATCTTCTTCGCTGCCTGCAGGATGTCCCATTTACCGCTGTAACTCAGGAAAATGATGAGGGTAAGCGCCGTATTGCCAGCCGTTTCGGCCATACACTGGTCTATGGTGGCATTGAGACTGTCCGAAAGCCGTGCCCGATGGCCGAGAACCACCAGTTTCACCCCATTGCTGAGAAGCTTGGGCACCTCCTCCTTCAATGACTTGAGCATCATCTCCATGAGAAAGCCGACCTCTTTCTCCGGCCGGCTCCAGTTTTCTTCAGAAAACGCAAAAAGCGACAGATAGCGCACCCCAGTCTCCACTGCGGCTTCAGTACACGCCCTGACGCTTTCAATTCCTTCCGCGTGACCGAAGATTCTTTCCTTGCCACGCTCCTGTGCCCATCTTCCGTTTCCATCCATGATTATGGAGACATGGACAGGCAATCCCTTGTGATCCTCCATACCTACTTTTCAGTTGAATTTCTGATATCTTCGCCCCAGAACAGTTTCCCTGTCAGGGCATTTATGAAATTAGAACTGTTGAGCCGGACCCGTTTCAGCGAAAATTGTGCCATTGAAACATCTATCTTCATATCCGGGTCTATCCGGGCCGACCTGTTATCCATCGTGAGGATAACCTCGTCATCCCTTGACTGCAACCCGATCTCTATCCTGGACGTGTCAGGGACGATCAGAGGCCTGACATTGAGATTGTGCGAGGCAATCGGGGCTATGATGAACACCCTGGTCTCCGGAAGCACGATCGGCCCCCCGACACTCAAGGAATAGGCGGTCGAGCCGGAACTTGTCGCCACAAGAAGACCGTCGGCCCAATATGTCGGCAGCCTGACTCCGTCTATGCTGACATCGACACCGAGCATCGCGCCTCCGTATCTGTGGACAGTAACCTCATTCAGGGCGAACGGGCGCCCGTCAATGTCGTCATTCCCCGTCCTTCCCGAAAACCGCGCTCCGAGCAAAGTCCTGTTTTCCATGGTGTATTCCCCTTTCAGCAGGGCGGACGCCACCGATTCGGGCCTGTTTTCCGAAAGGAAACCCAGACGTCCGAGATTGACCCCGAGCACCGGTATACCCCGCTCCCCGACCAGAGCCGCGGCGGAGAGGAAGGTCCCGTCTCCGCCCACACTCAGAAGGAAATCCGTATTCTCCGGAATCCTCGAAAGATTGCCGACACGGCATACCTCGCACCCGGCCTGTTCCAGAGTCCGGAGCAGGGAGACAAGACGCGCGTCATTCTCAAGGCAGTCATTTCTCAGATAGGTCGCTATTCTCATTCCGATCAATGCAAACAACTTTCAAAAATAGCACATTATTTACAATAATTGAACAATAATATCTATTTTTGCGGCCGGTGGACATACACCGACAAAACGATACGGAGGATCTGAAATGACCAGACTGAGCGTAAACATCAACAAGATAGCGACAATCAGAAATGCCAGGGGAGGCAACATGCCGGACGTTGAAAAAGCCGCACTCGACTGCGAAAGGTTCGGAGCGGAAGGAATCACCGTACATCCGAGACCGGATGAAAGGCATATAAGGTATTCGGACGTCAGGGCGATAAGACCGACCCTGACTACGGAATTCAACATGGAAGGCAACCCGATACCGTCCTTCACAGACCTGGCGCTTGAAGTGGTGCCGGACCAGGTTACCCTTGTCCCCGATGCGGCGGATGCAATAACTTCCAATGCCGGATGGGATACCGTCGCCAACCGGGAATTCCTTACCGGAATATGCAGGAAATTCAGGGAGAGGGGCATCAGGACATCAATCTTCGTGGATCCCGACCCGGCAATGGTGGAAGGGGCCGCGCTGTGCGGATGCGACAGGGTGGAACTTTATACCGAAAGTTACGCATCGCGTTACTCCGGAGACAGGGAACAGGCAATCGCACCTTTTGTCGCCGCTGCCGAAGCCGCCAGGAAATGCGGACTCGGACTGAATGCCGGGCATGACCTGAACCTGGAGAATCTGGAATATTATATAAGGACAATTCCCTGGACGGATGAAGTATCCATAGGTCACGCCATTATCTGCGATGCCCTGTACATGGGACTGGAACGGACCATAAAGGCCTATCTTTCAAAAATCAGAGGCTGCTGACGGCTGATAAGGATTTTTTGCTTACCTTTGCAGGATGTGTGCCCCTCCTTTGAAAGGCGCATGCACATTCATGATGAAACTATAAAAATATTATTATATGAAAAACAACCTTTCTATCATTCTCAGTGTGGTAGCGCTGGCCGCCGCCATTGTATTCGGAGCCCTTTACCTCACATCAGGAGCAAAAGGGGAGAAAAGTGTCAGTCAGGCTTCAGACACGACGGCAGTTGCCGCCAAGGGTTCCATCGTATATATTGACCTCGACAGGATTTTCCAGGAATACGATATGGCAAATGACCTCAGGTCCGTGGTGGAGACCAAGGTACAGAACATCCAGGCGGAAGTGAACCGCAGGGGCCAGAAACTCGAGAGCGACTACAAGGACTTCCAGGAAAAGATCAACAAGGGCCTGATGACACGTTCCGTAGCGGAGGTGCAGGGCCAGAAGATTCAGCAGCAGGAACAGGAATTCAACAACTACGCAGCACAGCGGCAGAATGAAATCGCTGAAGAACAGATGGTCATGACCAACCAGATCGTGGATGCCATCAAGACTTTCCTCGACAAGTACAACCAGGACAAAAAATACTCCATGATCCTTACCAATCAGGGAGGAGTGCCTGTCTTCACTGCCGATCCGTCCCTGGACATAACGGATGATGTCCTGGCCGGACTCAACGAAGAGTATGTCAAGAACAAAAACAAGGAATAGTTGAAGATAGCGATACTGTCGTGCTTTTATCCCTACAGAGGGGGTATCTCCCAGTTCAACGCATGTCTTTACGAAGAACTGGGACGGGAGCATCAGGTCAAGGCCTTCAATTTCAGGAGGCAATATCCTGAATTCCTGTTCCCGGGCAAGACACAGTATGTGACGCAAGACGATAATGCCGTACCGGTGGAGAGCGTTTCCCTGCTGGATACGGCAAATCCTTTTACATACATAAGCACTCTCAAGGCTATCAGGGAATGGAATCCCGACCTTGTCCTGACAAGATACTGGATGTCCTACTTCGCACCCTCGCTGGGATATGTGACGGGACATCTGAAAGGCGGACACTGCAGGGTCATCTCCATCCTGGACAATGTGATTCCGCATGAACCACGTTTCTTCGACACCCCTCTCACGAAATACTTCCTGAAAGGGAGTGACGGATATGTCACCCTGTGCCAGTCCGTAGCGGATGACCTTCTAAGGCTCCGGCCGGATGCAAGGCATTCGGTGATTTTCCATCCGCTCTATTCGCATTTCGGGCAAAAGATACCAAGGGAAGAGGCCGAAAGGGCGCTCGGACTTGAAAAAGGCAAGCGCAACATCCTGTTTTTCGGGCTGATACGGGACTACAAGGGACTTGACATCCTGCTCGAAGCCTTTGCCGGACTGCCGGAAGACTACCGGCTTATCGTTGCCGGCGAACCGTACGGCTCCTTCGATAAGTATCAGAAGATAATGGACGGAATCGGAGGCAAGGAAAGAATCCGTCTGTTCCTCAGATACATAAAGGATTCCGAAGTCAGTACTTTCTTTTCGGCTGCCGATGTCGTTGTCCTGCCGTACCGGAGCGCCACGCAAAGCGGGATAAGTTCCGTCTCATACCATTTCGAGGTCCCGATGATAGTCACCGATACCGGCGGACTGAAGGAAACGATTGGAGACCGGGGCACAGGGATTGTAGCCGGGGAGTGCTCCCCTGAAGCCATAAGGGCTGAAATCACCAGGTATTTCAGCGATCCCGACATCGCCCGGACCTGCATAATGAACATAAGAAAAGAGAAGGAACGGCTTTCCTGGAGAGAATTCTGCAGGAAACTGCTTGATTTTTATGAACTGATTCGATAGGATTTATGAAAAAGATATTGACGATACTCCACGCCCTGGGCATCTGTTTCATCATGATTCTTCCGACAGACATATCGGCACAGGATTATGTCGCTCCACCTGTCTCCATATCAAAGGAAAAGGTCAGGATGAACGGAAAACTTTACTATTCCCACATTGTCCTTGAAAAGCAGACCCTCTATTCGATAGCCAAAGCCTACGGAGTGGGCACTGACGAGATATATTCCGCCAATCCTACACTGAAGGAAACCGGACTGAAAAAGAATGCCATAATACTGATTCCTGTCATTGACACCGGACGGGAAGAAAAAGCCGCCGGCTCCGAAGAGGCTGAACAGATGACACAGAAGGAAGAGAAGTCAGCGGCACGAAAGGCGGCACGTGAGGAAAAGAAGAAGAAAAGGGCAGAAGCCAGGCAAAAGGACTACTTCATACATACTGTCAAATGGTATGAGAATCTTGAAGTCATCTCGGAAAAGTACGGTATACCGGTTGATGTCATAATGGAAATAAACGGTCTGGAGGGAAAGAAACTGAAAAACAGACAGCAGTTGAGAATCCCAGCCGACCTGGATGCCTATATGAAAGATACCGGAAATGCGGCATCGGACCATCAGGAAAGCGCAGCCGACACGGTTGCCGGACGGACAAACCTGCAGGCCGGAGACCTTTTCGAAAAGCTGACGGAAGACAGGCAGGTCAACGTACTGCTTATGCTTCCTTTCGCTGCCGGCAGCGAAACGCCGAGCACGATCTGCATGGATTTCTACAGCGGTGCCCTGCTGGCAGCCAAGGATCTCGGGGACAAGGGGATAAATATAGACCTGAGCGTGTATGACACATCCGGTGACACCCTGCCCGTGACCGGAGAAAGGCTGGAGAAGAGCGATTTCGTCATCGGTCCTCCTACCCTCACTGGACTTTCCGGACTGCTTGGAATGTGCCCGGAAAGCACGTACGTCATTTCCCCTCTGGACAGCCGGACAGAATCCCTTGCCCAGAATCACTCCAACTTTATCCAGGTCCCTATTCCGGCAATCGCGCAATATGAGGACCTGCTTGACTGGATCAAGGAAGAAAAGGCTGCCAATGACAGCATTGTGATAATATACGAAAAGGGCATCAGGGATCTGAGGAAAGAAACGGAATTCAAGAAGATTCTGGATGACAGTGGGTTGAAACATTCTTCCTTTTCATACAGTATCCTTGAAGGAAGGAGCATTCTCGAATCCCTCGGCCGGCTGATGACTTTGGAAGGGACAAACAGGGTCCTGGTCGCATCAGAAAGCGAAGCCTTTGTCAATGATGTTGTCCGCAACCTCAACCTTCTGATCCACAACAAATACAACATTGTCCTCTACGGGGCTTCCAAAATCAGGAGTTATGAGACGATTGACGTGACGAACCTCCATAACGCCTCATTCCATTCTTCAATGCCGTATCATATCGATTATGAAACTCCGGAAGTCAGGGAATTCCTGATGAAATACAGGGCACTGTACAATACGGAACCTTCACAGATGGCATTCCAGGGATATGATATAATGTATTATTTTTCAGATTCCTGCGCCGGCAACGGGGAAACCTGGGCCGAACATCTGGGAGACAGGAACGTACACATGCTCATGTCGGATTTCTCCTTTGAGAAATCAGGGAAAGGTCTTACAAGGAACATCCTCCGCAGGGTGGTATACGGCCCCGACTATTCGGTGACCCTGGTCAGATAGGGACAGGCGGAATCAGGACTCAAGCAGGGATCTTGCGTTGCCGATGGCTGCTTCAGTCACCTCTGATCCGCTCAACATCCTCGCCACTTCCATCAGCCTGTCTTCGGCAGACAGAAGGGTGATTGTTGTCGATGTCTTGCCGGAAACCGGATCTGTTGTCTTGGAAACCAGGTAATGGGCCTTGCCCTTCGCCGCCACCTGAGGAAGGTGGGTTATGGCGAAAACCTGCATGTGATCTCCCATCCGGCATATCATGGACCCCATCTTGTCCGCAACGCTTCCCGACACACCGGTATCTATCTCATCGAATATCATTGTAGGCATCTTGGCATATCTTGCCATCATTTCCTTCAGACAGAGCATAATCCTGGACATCTCGCCTCCGGAGGCACACCTGGACAATTCCACGGGGTTCCGGCCGGTGGAAGAAAACAGGAAGGCCACCGAATCCTTCCCTGTCGCGGAAAGGGACGCTTCCCGGACAGAGACCTCGAAAACGGCATGGTCCAGTTCCAGAAAACGGATCGAATCCCGTATATCCTGAGCGAAAGAAGGTGCGGCATCCATTCTGGCTGCATGCAGTTCCCCTGCTGTTTCTTCAATACGGTCTGCGGATGCCTGCAGCCGTTCCGCCAGTGCGGCACGCCGCTCGGATAACGCGGAGGAATCCTGTAGTCCCGCCCCAATGGTGTCCCTGACTTCTATCAGTTCCCGGACATTCCTGCAGGAGAACTTCTGCATCAGGTCGTACAGCAGGGAAAGTCTCTCCCCTACCTTCTGCAATCTATCCTGGGAGACATCTGTTCTGGAGTCCATGTCAGATATTTCGGAAAGGATGTCAGCCAGTTCGACTCTCGCCGACGAAAGCCTTTCAAGTACAGGGCCGACAGAAGGCACAAACTGCCGGATCCTCTCAAGACGCTTCTCGCTCTCCCTCAACATGGCATCCACTGAAAGACGCCCGCTTTCCTCATCTTCGGAGGACAGGAGGTTTTCCACCGCATACAGATTGTCCTTGATCTCTTCCGCATTCTCCAACTGCTTCTGTTCGGCTTCAAGTTCCTCCAGTTCCCCGTCCTGCAACCTGGCCGATTCGAGCCGGGAATATCTCGCCTGATCGTAAGCCCGGTCCTTTTCGGACTTCGCTATCCGCTCATCGATATCTTCAAGTTCCGTTTTCAGCGATACATATTCCCTGTAACAGGACGCACACCTGTCCAGCAACGCCCCGTTTCCCGCATAATGATCCAATGCGGATAACTGGAAACGGCTGTCCGAAAGCAGAAGGGTCCGGTGCTGGGAATGAATGTCTATCAGTCTGGATGACAGGGATGACAGAACGGAAGCGGAGACGGGACAGTCATTGGCGAAAGCCCTCGGCCGTCCGCTCCGGCCTACGACCCGTCTGAGAATAAGCCTGCCTCCATCCCACTCGATGTCGTTTTCCTCGAAAATCCGCTTCAGCGCCGTATCATCCGGATCCGTCACGAATTCCGCTTCCACGACACAGTTGTCGGCGGATTCCCCTATTATGGAAGGATCTGCCTTGGCACCGAGCACCAGGGATATCGAACCCAGAAGAATCGACTTTCCGGCTCCTGTCTGACCGGTTATGATGACAAGACCCTCCGGAAATTCTATATCCAGAGAGTCTATCAGTACATAATTCCTGACATGAAGCCTTCTGAGCATTCCGTACTACTCCTCCTTATTGTCTTCCTTGGCCATTCTATAGTAGATTTCCCCGTTCTCGAATTCGGAGATGGCCACCAGAGCCGGTTTCGGCTGTCTTTCGTAGTATTTTGAAATCTCTATCTGCTCCCTGTTCTCGAATACCTCTTCCATCGTATCGCGGTCGTTCTTGAAGTCCTCCAGTTTCCTGGTAAGTTCCTTCTTCTCGGCTATCGCGATCTGGTTTGCCCTTTTGGAAAGGATTACCACAGTCTCGTAAATGTTCTGAGTAGGCTCTGCAAGGTCACAGAGATTTCTGGTTACCGTATTTACCGGAATTTTCTTTGAATTTGCCATTGTCTTGAATTTTTCAGTCTTTGTCAGTATGCTTCCATTTAATTATACCGCCGATTTATGGCAGGGTTTCAATTTTCTGACCTGCGTTCTTCGGCTTTCTTCTTCCTGGCCTGCTGCTTCATCGCCTTTTCCATTTCCTTGCGTTCCTTGGCAAAGGCCTTTTCCTTCATGTCAATGTCCGCATCTATGACAGCAGAACGTCCCAGAGCCCTCTGCGCCCTCTTGTACAAGGCATCCAGTTCCTTTCTGTACTGGGAGTCCGGATATTCTCCGATGAAATTGAGATAGTCATCGACAAATATCAGGTAACGTTCTTTCTGCTTGCCGAGGACCGACAGCCTCGCATACTTGTAGGATGACATCGCCGTATAGTAGAGAATCTCCTCGCGGTAGATATTTTCCGCATTGTCCTTGAGCACATTGCGGAACGCCACCCTTGAAGCCCTGTAGTCTTCCATGTGGTAATACAGCCTTGCCGCCTCGAACGCCTTGGTGTCCAGACGGGACTGAAGGTCAGTCATCATCTCCTGGCATACATCATAATGGGTGGAATTCGGATATTCCAGCATGTATTCGGATATATCCCGCATCGCCTTGTATGTCGGAGCCTGGTCCAGTTCATATCTGTAAGTGGAGCGGTACAGACAATCGAGCCTGAGGAAACGAGCCTCGGGAGCGAACGGACTCCGGGGATAGTTCTCTATGAAACTTGCGAAATTCGTTTCCGCAGTGTAATAATCCCTGAACCTGTAATTGCTCAGTCCCCAGTAATAGCGGACCGTATCGTCTCTCTCCGTTCCGTTGGTAAGGACGGACAAGGACTCGAAAAGAGCCGCCGACTTGGAATACTTCCCGTCACTGAAATACTGGAATGCCGCCTCATACTTGGCATCCGCATCATTGCTGTTAAGCAAAGCCTCATACTGAGACTTGCATGCCGACACCGTAACCGATATCAGCGCTACGGCAAGAATAATCCTTGAAACCTTCATCTTGTCAGTTCTGTTTCATTGAATTGAGGAACTTTTCCACGTCCAGTGCGGCCCTGCATCCTGAAGCGGCCGCCGTTATTGCCTGCCTGTAAAGCGGATCCTGCACATCCCCTGCGGCAAAAACCCCTTCGACATTGGTTCTGGAAGTCTTGTCCTCCGTTATAATGTATCCTTCCCTGTCCACATTCACCCACCTGCTGAAAAGTTCGGAATTCGGATGATGGCCTATCGCAAGGAAAAAGCCGTCCACCGCTATATCAAACACTTCGCCATCCTTTCTCAGAATCCTCACTCCTGTCACGCCGTTCATGTCTCCAAGGACTTCCTGCGTGTTGCAGTTCCAGAGAATCTCGATGTTCGGAGTGGACATGACCCTCTCCTGCATGGCCTGCGAAGCCCTGAGGACATCCCTGCGGACAATCATATAGACCTTGTTGCAGAGACCTGCCAGATAAGAGGCCTCTTCACATGCGGTATCGCCTCCTCCGACTACCGCCACATCCTTTTTCCTGTAGAAGAAGCCGTCACAGGTTGCACAGGCGGAGACTCCCATCCCCCTGAATTTCTCTTCTGAAGGAAGGCCGAGATACTTTGCCGTAGCTCCTGTCGCTATTATCAGGCTTTCCGCCTCAATCTCCTCCCTGCCGTCTATCCCTATCCTGAACGGTCTGGAAGAAAGATCCGCCGATGTCACTATGCCGTTACGTATATCCGCTCCGAGCCGGACAGCCTGAGCCTTCATCGTATCCATAAGCCCCTGCCCCGAAATACCGTTCTCGAAACCGGGATAATTCTCTATATCCGTTGTCGTCGTCAACTGGCCTCCGGGCTGGAGTCCCTCATAAAGTACCGGCGAAAGATTTGCCCTTGAAGCATAAATGGCCGCTGTGTACCCTGCCGGGCCGCCGCCTATTATCAGACATTTGATATTCTCCATTTCCTATTATACTGTTAACCTGCAAATATAGCGATTTTTCAGACATCCATCATTATATACCTGCCCAGTTTTCTTACTATCCATGAAATCAGGCAATCCGGAAGAAGGATGACCACCGGAAGGAAAATCCGGTTCAGGATGCCGGGCATCGTCCCTTTCTTCCTCCGGAATAGCGCGGAAAGGGCCTTGTCCGTCGCCCTGTCTGCGGAAATCATCACGCCGAGTCGTCTGGCAAGCCTGCGGAGGGACGGTTTCAGCGGTATCAGCGGAGTATCCACCGCCCCGAAATACGCATTGGTCACACTCACCCCTGTCCCGCGGCACTCCACCCGCAAGGAGCGTGAAAATCCCTTGACAAAACGTTTTGTATTGCCGTACATGCCTATGGCCGGCCAGTCCATCCACGCTGCGAGAGAAGAGACATTCAGCACATAACCCTTCCCTCTTGCAATCATTCCCGGGACGAATTCCCTGCAAAGCATCAAAGGAGTGTAATTATGCAGCATCATTATCAGGGACAAGGCCTTACGTGAAGTATTGCAGATTGTCTGGCAATACATGATGCCCGCATTATTGACAAGCACCTCAACCTCACAGCCTTCAGCCGCCTCTGCCACCTTAGCCGCCGCTTCCTGCCTTGAAAGATCACACACCAGGGTCCTGACCTTGATTCCTTCGGGAAGTCCGGCAGCCGTTTCCTCCAGTTTCCCGGATGCGATATCCACCAGTATCAGATTATATCCTTTACGGGCCAGCTTCTGCGCATACAGACGCCCCATTCCCGATGCGGCGCCGGTCACAAGCGCATAACTGCCGTTTGCATTTTCCTCCATATTACGTAACCTTATCGTTTCTCTTTCACCGGCGGTTCTCCGCCGGGGCTGCAAAATTAGCAATATTCAAGCCTGATTCAACCGGCAAGCCGTATTTTCCGGCAAAATCTCCGCGAAACAGGCATGCGTTATTTAGAATAATTCAAGATTATTTTGCATTGAGTGATAAAAACCCTAACTTTGCGCTCCTTATCCGAATATTCAGATGCCGAACCAGAATACAAAGACAATGAACATGGAGCAGTTCAAGACTGCCCTCAAACGTCATTCACTGAAAGCGACACCGCAGCGTCTCGCCGTTCATGAAGCGATGCTGAATCTCGGCCATGCTTCAGCGGACATGGTGACGGAATCCATACGCATGACAAGCGGGACCAACGTCACCGTAGCATCCGTCTACAATATCCTGACCCAACTCTCGGAACTCGGGATCTACCGGCACCGGATGAGCGCCAACAACAAGATGTATTTCGATGTCAACACATTCAGGCACATCCACATCTACGACCGTGAAAACCACAGTTACAAGGACCTCATTGACGAGGAACTCATGGAACTCATCGAAGGCTATCTGGGCCGGCGCAAATTCCGCGGCTTCAAGATCGAGGACATTGACATCCAACTGGTAGGACGTCCCACTCGGAAAAGGTCCCCGGTCAGGAAAGGCTGATTCCGGATTTCTTCCTGGCCTTGAGGATTGCCGTTATCAGCAAGGCTGTCGCTGCCACCGCACCAACACAGTACCCGACTACGGGAGCCAGGTGCAGCCCGCCTGCCTTGTACGGAGCGATGAAGAAATAACTGACACAGATGAAAGTCAGGAAGGTGGCCGGCAGGGAGGTCATCCAATGCGGTTTCTTCTCCCCTATCAGGTAGGCCGTCGCCATCCAGAGGACGAAAGCAGCCAGCAACTGGTTGCAGATTCCGACATACTGCCAGATTGTGGAAAAGTCCATCATGCAGCAGAAATAGGCCAGGGCAAAGGCAGGGATACAGATGACAAGACGCTTCCAAATGCTCTTCTGATCATATTTCAGAAGGTCAGCCACGGTCAGACGCAGGCTCCGGAAAGCGGTATCCCCCGATGTGATCGGACATACCACCACGCCGATAATCGCTATGACTGCGCCCAGTTTGCCCAGCCAGCTCTTGCATATCATGTCCACCGCTATGGCAGGAGTAACCTTCGTAAGCACCCCGTCTATCATGATGCCTTCGGTAGCAGCCTGATTAAGGCCTTCCGGACCTCCGAAATAGGCCATGGCGGCAGCCGCCCATATCATGGCGACTATTCCTTCCACTATCATTGCCCCGTAGAATACCGGACGGCCGTATTTCTCGCTTTTAAGGCATCTGGACATAAGCGGGGACTGGGTGGAGTGGAATCCTGAAATCGCACCGCAGGATATCACCACGAACAGCATCGGCACCAGCACGTTGTTCCCGGGATCGGAGTGGAAATTCCGGAATGAGGACAGAGTCATTTCCTCCATCTCGACCGTACCTCTGATATCCCCGACAATCATGGCAACGAACACACCAACCGCCATGAACAGAAGGGCGGCCCCGAAATACGGGTAGACCGCACCTATTATCTTGTCTATCGGGAGAAGGGTCGCCAGAATGTAGTATGCGAAGATTATGTAGAGCCACCAGGTCTTGTCCCAGCCGGTAAGGGACTGCATGAGATCCGCCGGCCCTGTCACGAAGGAGACACCGACAGCAAGAAGCAGGAAACAGACCAGAATCACAAGGACCCTCTTCACGTTGGTACCGAGATATTTCCCTATAAGGTCAGGCATGTTTACCCCATCGTTGCGCAACGACAGCATTCCGGAAAAATAATCATGGACGGCTCCCATGAATATGCACCCGAGGACTATCCACAGATATGCCATCGGGCCGTACGCCGCACCCAGGATCGCACCGAAAATCGGCCCGAGCCCGGCTATGTTCAGAAACTGTATGATGAATATTTTCCAGGTAGGAAGAGGGATGAAATCCACTCCGTCCGCTTTGGTCAGTGCCGGGGTCTTCCTTGAAGGATCCATCCCGAAGAACCTGTCCACGAATTTCCCGTACAGAAAGAAACCTGCCACCAGAGCGGCAATGCACAACAGAAAGGTTATCATAATTCTCTATTTGGCCGACAAATATACGGTTTTCCGATAATTTTCCGACAATTTTTCCCGACTAAAATCAATATATGTAGATCCTGTAAAACGATGTACGCATACGGGTCATGTCCTAAAATATCTGGAATCCGGCGCAATTTACAAAAAAATGTATTCCTTTGTCTTTTTATATCTATCTTTGCGTGACAAATTTATTGACGGTCAATGAATATTCCTTTCATATACGACAGATACGTCACCAGCAAGGATTTTTCCGGCAGGAAAAGCGAATGCCTGGCATTGTCCAACCTTATCGAAGCGGATGAAAACGTGCTGATGTACGAACCTCCGAAAAGCGGGAAGAATTCGGTCATCCAGCAGACCTTCCTTGTAATGCGCCTCGGGGGGAAGGTCCTGAATGCGGCAATCCTTGACCTGTTCAACATCAAGACTCCTGAAAAACTGTGTGCAAGATTCGGGAGCACCGTCATCAGAAGCGTCGCCTCGTCCCCGGATGAATACGGGCGCATGATATCGGAGTATCTTTCCGGAACCCACTGCTCTTTCGACATGGAAAGGTTTTCGGAGTCCGATGAAATCGTGTCATTGTCTTCGGCACCGGATCTGAACGATATCGAAGCCATTTTCTCGCTTCCGTACAGAATAGCACGGGATTCCGGCATAAAACTCGTCGTCGTGATGAATGAGTTCCAGAGCATCCTGTCAATGGAAAACCACGACATGATCCTGAAAGCGATGGAATCAGTCTTCAAGACCAACGGTAAAGGGAGCGGCTGCAGTTTCATTATCTCCGGCTCAAAGGTGAATGCGATGAAATACATATTCTGCCGGCAGAAATATTTCCACAGAATGATCGAGCACCTTCCATTGCAACAGATCAATGAAACGGAACTCACGGAACACATCAGAAAAGGATTCCTGAAAGGAGGGAAGGAGATAGACAAGGAACTGGCAATAGGGGCATGCAGGCTGTTCAAAGGCAACATCTGGTATATCAACCATTTCTTTGCCATCTGCGACTCCATGTCAAAAGGCTATATCAACGAAGGGATCATGATGGACGCCCTCAATGCCCTCATCAGCATTCACGAACCGAGGTTCATGAACATGATCGACAGCCTGACGGAACACCAGATCAGATTCCTAAGGGCAATCATCGACGGAATCACCAGATTCAGTTCCACCGAAGTCATCGCGAAGTATTCCCTTAATTCTTCCGCAAACGTAAAAAGGGTCAAGGATGCGCTCATGAAAAAGGAAATAGTGACTTTCAATGAGAATGACGACCCGGTAATACTCGATCCTTTGTTTGAATACTGGATCAGGAAACATTATTTTGAACTTTCATAACAATACCATGAAAAAAAAGATAGCAGTGCTTACAGGGGCGGGAGTCAGCGCGGAAAGCGGGATCAGCACTTTCAGGGACAGCGGAGGCCTCTGGGAAAACCATAATGTCGAGGATGTCGCCTCGATCGACGGCTGGTATAGGAATCCCGGTCTCGTGCTTGACTTCTACAATTCCAGAAGGAAAGGACTCGCATCTGCCGGTCCGAATGCCGCCCATACGGCAATCGCGGAACTTGAACGGGACTACAATGTCACCGTCATAACCCAGAATGTCGACAATCTCCATGAAAGGGCCGGAAGTACGAGGATAATCCATCTTCACGGAGAACTGACCAAAGTCAGGCCGGAAGACCGCTGCAACGAACGGGACGGATTCTCCGAAGCGACGGTGTTCGACATCGGATACGGAGAAATCCACCTCGGGGACCTGGCGCCGGACGGGGCACAACTGAGGCCGCACATCGTGTGGTTCGGAGAGGCGGTACCTAAAATAGGAGCGGCCATAGATGCCGTAGAAGCCGCGGACATCCTTCTTATCGTCGGGACCTCCCTTCAGGTATATCCTGCCGCCGGGCTTTACCGTTATGCCGGACCGGATACACCTATATATATTATCGACCCCAAGGACGTACCGGTTCATGACAGCCGCATAACCCATATCCGGGATGTGGCTACCAGAGGAATGGAAACATTCAGGTCGCTGCTGAAGGATCCGGCAAAGAACTCCATACGGGAAGCGGGCAAGGGCAGGAGCATCTGACCATCCGGGGACCGGGAACAAAAAATTTTGGAGGAATGCAAAATTTATTTACCTTTGCAGCCGCAAATAAAAGGAGGTGATATACGCTATGATTATTGTTCCTATCAAAGAAGGAGAGAACATCGAGAAGGCTCTCAAGAAATTCAAGAGGAAATTCGAGAAGACCGGTGCAATCCGTGAACTTCGCGCAAGGAAGGCATTTGTAAAGCCGTCCGTAAAGAGGAGAGAGGAGATCAAGAAAGCCATCTATGTCCAGCATCTGAAACTCATGGACGAGCAGTAATTGGTTTCACCTGAAAACCTTTTAGGATTGAAAGCATGATTCTGTCGGGCCGAGGCCTGCAGCAAGCATCAATATAATGGCTCCGGGACATCGGTTCCGGAGTTTTTTTCATATATTTGGCAGCGCCATATATACACGTTCGTACCTAATGTCATGGAAATGGAACAGACGGAAATCACGAGAAAAGCCAGGACCCCGCTGAAAATCATCCTGTGGATTATCGTTATCATCGCAGTGCTGATGATAACGGTCCGGCTGGTACTGTCTCCTGGCCTTCTTACAGGAGTCGTGAACGGAATCGCGGATGACTGCATCGACGGGAAACTGAAATTCGGAAAGATATCCGTATCCGTCATAAAGAACTTCCCGAATCTCAACGTAACCCTTGACAGCGTAGTGCTGACCTATCCTTCGGACAGGTTTGCCGGATACGAGACCGGAGAAGGCAAGGCAAGACTTCTGGGAATTGGGAAGGCCGAAACCGGCGACACCCTTGCTGCATTCAGACGTTTTTCCGCATCCGTCAACCTGGCCGCCCTGATTGCAGGGACAGTGCACCTCCCCGACATCGAACTGACAGCCCCGCGGATTTTCATTAAAAACTACAACGACACTACAGCCAACTGGCAAATATTCAGGACATCCTCCGCTTCCGACACAGGCTCTGCCGTGGATCATCCTGACGACACGGTCTCCCGGACTTCCATGCCGGGAATCATCCTGGAACGCATAAGCCTTGACGGGAAACCGCTCGTAGTCATGTGCAGTTCCGAAGATTCATTGTTCGCAGCACTCAACATCGGAAACATGAAATTCAGGGGCAGGCTCTCCACCAGACATCCGGAACGCAGCCGCATAGGTTTCACCATCGACAGCATGTTCATCGGCGGAAGGCTTTCCAATGACACCCTGGCCTTCGGCCTGCAGAAACTAAGGCTGAAGGAACACAGGGGGGACTTCGCGCTCATGGCCAAAGCCGGGGCAGCCCTTGCCACCCGTTCCTCCGGAAGGATCTTCCTACCTCTGGAAATCGATTCCAGAGTCAGATTCACCCGGGATTCCCTGCCGGGGATCTCGGTCAGCAGGCTCAAGGCAGATATTGCCGGAATACCTGTCGACATGACGGGAGACGCCCTGTTCGCCCATGACAGCATCCGCATCAAGGCAAATGCCGCCATAGACAGATGCAAGGTCAATGACATCCTCAGATTCTGGGGAAGGCAGATCATACCCGCAGCAGCAAGACTCAAGACAGACGCTACCATATCAATGGATGCATCCGTAGACGGATGGTACAATACTGACGGCAGCAGACTCCCTTCCATAGAGGTCTCGCTGAACATCCCGGAAAGCCCGATCAGCCATAGCGGGATCAGGCTGGACAGCCGGATAGCGGCAGACATCCGGGCAGAAGGAGGCGGAGATGCCCCTCTCGATATCAGGGTCAACGATCTGCATCTTGACGGCAAGGCCCTCAAACTGGCATTCAAAGGTTCTGCAGAAGACATTCTGGGGGATGACCCGCTGCTGGATATAGACGGCGGCCTGAACATATCCCTGGATACACTGGGGCGGTTCATCAGGAAAAGTACAGGACTCTCTGTATCCGGGGAACTGGCTGCGGACGCCAAAGGAAAAATCAGACTTTCACAACTCACGCCATACACCTTTGCCGAGGCCGACCTTGCCGGCTTCATCAGAAGCGGAAGGATGAATATAGAATCGGAAAAGGACAGCATTGACATGCATCTCGACAGTCTGGATATCGTCGTCGCCACGACGGGGAACAGATCCGACAGGAACATAGGGGAAGGGACAAGAGTGATTGCAGTGGCTGCACGGCTGGACAGCACCTCGATAAGATACAAGAACGTGCTGTCGGTCTCCGGAAGCCGATTGTCCGTTGCTGCACAAAACGATGCCGCGATCCTCGATGCGACAGATTCCTCATCATATTATCCGTTCAGCGGCAAAGTCGGCATCGGGAGACTTTCCCTTACGGACAGCGATTCCACCCGCATCACACTCAGGAACTCCGAGAACTCTTTCAGCATATCCCCGTCCAGGGCAGACAGGGAAATACCTGTACTTTCCCTCAGGAGCGACAGCAAGGCCCTGCGGTTCAGATCCGCCTTTGACCGGGCATCCGTCCGGGATCTCGGCATCAATATAGTTGCCACCAAAAGCGATGCAAGGCGGAAAAGAATGGCCAAGGCATTTATTGACTCCCTGGCAAGACGTTTCCCGGATGTCCCGAGAGATTCCCTGTTCAGCCATTTCAGGAAACTGAGAGGGGCCACGGCTCTTCCGGACTGGCTGACAGAAGAGGATTTCAGAAAGAACGACCTGAACTTCAGGCTCGGTGACTCTATGGCCAAGTATTTCAGGGCATGGGACTTTTACGGAGACCTCAGATTCAGGAGGGCCTCCCTGATGACGCCGGCATTTCCTCTGCGGACCAGGCTGCTCGACTTTGACGGATATGTCACCAATAACGAACTCACGCTGAAAGGGTTTACCCTGCGCAGCGGGCGGTCTGAACTGAAAGCGGAAGGCAAGTTGTCCGGCTTGAGGGGTGCCCTGATGAACAACATGCCTGTCAGGCTGGATCTGGACATTGCTTCAGACAGTCTCAATATAAACGAACTGCTTGGCGCCTATACCAAAGGGCGGACATTCAATGCCGGGTCAGACAGCCTGGCGGTTGCCGCCGGCACCATGGACGATGAAACATACGAAGAAACCGTTGCCGCCGACTCCCTGTCTTCCGATACGGTCCCGCAGACTTCCCTGATTGTCATTCCTGCCAATCTGATCGCCGATGTATCGCTCAAGGCCGGCAACGTGACCTTCTCAAAGATGAAGATGAGCAGTCTGGCGGCGGACCTGACCGTCAAGGAAAGATGTGCCCGGCTGACAGACATACGGGCAGAGTCAAATGTCGGCAATCTGGAATTTGACGGATTCTATTCCACACGCACCAAAAAGGACATCACTGCAGGATTCAGCCTCGGACTGAAAGACATTACGGCGGAAAAGATCATAGAAATGATGCCCGCCGTGGATTCGCTGATGCCCATGCTCAAGTCATTCTACGGGCAACTGGACTGTGAACTGGCAGCGACGGCGCAGATCGATACGGCCATGAACATCCTGATGCCATCCTTCAGCGGCGTGCTGAGAATAAAGGGCAAGGATCTGGCTCTTGTGGAAAGCGAAGATTTGTTCAAGATTGCGAAAATCCTTAAATTCAAGGACATACACAACATACGGATAAACAACATGTCCGTAGAAGGGCTTATCGGGGACAACAAGGTGGAAATCTTCCCGTTCGTGCTCAACGTGGACAGATATTCGCTTGCATTGAGCGGCATCCAGGGTCTTGACCAGTCATTCAGATACCACATATCCATTCTCAAGTCACCGCTGCTGATAAGATTCGGAGTGGACCTGTGGGGGCCGGACTTCGATAATATGAAATTCAGGATAGGACGGGCCAAATACAAGGATGCGAATGTCCCCGTATTCTCATCAGTCATAGATGAGACCAGAATGAACCTCCTCCAGTCCATCAGGAACATATTCTCCAAGGGAGTGGATGCTGCTGTCAGGGAAAACGAGCGGCAGGAGGCCATGACAGGATACAAGCAGGATATCGGATACCGGAACGCGGCAGAGACCGATATGGAAGAACTTTCCGCTGAAGAATCGGCCAGACTCGAATCCGCGGATGACAGTCTGCCTGAACCAGGCGAAGGAGCCGGTACCGGTACAGACGGTCCTGACAGGACAGGATCCGATACAGTAACAGAAAACCAGAACAATTGAATATGAACAGTCAGGAATACATAGAGGTCTTGCTGAAAATAGACCCCTACACGGAAGAGAATGCCGAGATAATGATGGCGGAACTGGATGAACTCCCGTTCGAATCATTTACGGAAGAAGACCCTTATCTGAAAGGTTACATTCCGAAAGAAAAATACGATGCGAGAATGCTCAAACTGCTGCTGAGCGGACTGGACTACGATTTCAAGGTGGATTTCAGTGCCACGCTGATGCCGCAGGTAAACTGGAACGCCGTATGGGAAAGCCAGTTCTCCCCTATCGTAGTGGACGGGCTGTGTACCGTCAAGGCCACATTCCACAAAGGGCTCAAACGCACCAGGTTCAATATCACGATTGATCCGAAGATGGCGTTCGGCACCGGACATCACCAGACAACCTACATGATGTGCCGGGCCCTTCTCAGGCATGAGGCCGACATCAAGGGCAAGATTGTAATGGACATGGGGTGCGGTACAGCCATTCTGGCCATTCTGGCGGCAAAGATGGGAGCAGGACATACGTACGGAATCGACATCGATGCAGTGGCCGCGGCATCCGCCTTCGACAATGCCCGCAAGAACAGGGTATCACGTCACGTGGAAACATACTGCGGGGATGCCTCCCTGCTTCAGAGAGGGAAATACGACATCCTGCTTGCCAACATCAACAGGAATATCCTGCTCGAGGATATTCCAACATACGCCGTCAGCCTGAAAAAAGGAGGGCTGCTGTTTGTAAGCGGATTCTATACGGAAGACCTTCCGATGATCTGCTCGGCTGCACAGAGAGCGGGACTGGAGTATATCGAAGAGGATTCGATGGATAACTGGTGCCGCGCCGGTTTCAGGAAAATATAAACCGCACCCGTTATTGATATTTGGAAATTAGTTCCTATATTTGCAGTCCTTTAGGGCGGGCGTGTTGTAATTGGTAGCCAAGCCAGACTTAGGATCTGGTGCCGCAAGGCGTATGGGTTCGAGTCCCTTCGCCCGCACAAGGGGACAGAGGCCGGATTTCCGGTCTCTGTCTTTGTTTTATAACGCTCTGATATTTCGTCGGTTATCTTGAAGATTCCGGAATTTGCCTTACAAAAATTTCTTTTTCTTACATCTTTTTTTCTGTTTTATACATTTTCATGCTGCATCTTTTCTTACTTTTGCGTCCGGAGAACTAATATCTCCGACCATGTTTAATCTAACTGTAAATTTCACCTATGTATCATGAAATATGCAAGTGGATATTGAATGTACTTATAGTCGCCGGCACGATATGTTCGGTAACATGCAATGCCATTTTATGGAAGAACATCATTAAAGGGAGCCGGAGCAACAGCAAGAAGAAAAGGAAATGAAGGTTCTGTGGATAACCAATACCCCTTGTTCCAGCGTGGAACGGAATAACGGAAAGATCTTTTCCGGAGGCTGGCTTTCCTCATTGGAAAAGGCGGTCCGGAATGAAATCGACCTGGAAATCGCATTCCTGTCTCCGGAGCAGGAAGAGGAAGATTTCATCTTCGACGGGGTAAGATACCATTCCATTGCTCCGTTCGCATCACGCTGTTACCTGCTGTTCCGACTAAAACGGCTCCTTATGTCCTGGACACGGCAGGACCGGATTATACTGGGACGGATAGAGGAAATCATCCGCCGGATCCGCCCGGATATCATACATGTCCACGGTACGGAAAAGTGTTTCGGACTCATATCGGCAGTTCCAGGTGGGAAAGCGGGGTATTTTCATGCCGGAGGAAAGGACATCCCCGTAGTGATTTCCATACAAGGGATCATGTCTGAAATAGTAAGAAAGTATTATTCAGGCATATCCGCCAAAGATGCAAGGAAATGCGAAAACCGGTCATGCCGCCTGCACAAACGTTCAGCCATAAGAATGTACAGACAACTGGAGCATCAGGCCCGCAACGAGGACATAATACTCCGGTCAGCCATGTTCATCATCGGAAGGACGGAATGGGACCGGGAACTCACCGGAAGAAGGAACCCGGAAAGGATATATTTCACTGTCAATGAAATAATGAGGGCTCCTTTCTACAATACACCGGCCAGGGACTGTAACGGACGGATGAATGCCGTAACGCCGGACGAAAACGGACGGTCAGACAGCACAGGGCACACTACCGGAGGAAAGAGGCTGACCGTAAAGATAGTCAGTACCATATCGGACGGTATATACAAAGGGTACGAACTGCTGCTGAAAACAGCCTGCGCACTGAGAAAAAGCGGGATCGGATACAGTTGGACCGTCATAGGCCATTCCAGAGGAAGCGGAATGGTGTCGATGGCCGAAAAATCCACAGGACTGAAGTCAGAGGACCTCGGTATACGCCTTGCAGGACGTATGGATGCCGGAAAACTTGCCATGGAACTGTCTGATGCCGATATCTACTGCCAGGTCAGCCATATCGAAAACAGTCCTAACAGTCTGTGCGAGGCAATGCTGGCCGGACTTCCGTCCGTGGCGACGGACGTCGGAGGGACAGGCTCCATCATTGACAACGGCAAAACCGGACTGCTTGTCCCGGATTCCGATCCTGTCGGAATGGCCAATGCCATAATACGTCTTGCGTCAGACCGGGAACTGGCGGAAATGATTGGGAAGGCGGCAAGGGAGACTGCATTGGAAAGGCATGATCCGGAAAAGACAAGATCCCGGTTGCTTGATACATACAGACAGATAATACAACGACTATGATACTGCAGAAAACATACAGGAGTCTCCTGTCAGTCAGAACCGGTATTGACGGACTGATATTCAGGATAGTTCTCAGGATATACGGAGTGCATTACGGGACTGTAAGGACAACGGGGCTGCCGCACCTGACGGTACGCAAGGGTGCCGAAGTCAGAATCGGGGACGGCTTCCGAATCAACAACAGGTTCTACGGCAATGCCTTGAGTACGGGGCGTTGCGCGATATGGGTCGGTGACGGAGCCAGGCTCGACATCGGAAGGAACGTAGGGATCAGCAGCAGTTACATAATTGCAGAGGAATCCGTTACCATCGGTGACAATGTGAAGGTCGGAGGCAACTGCTACATTATGGACACGGACTTCCACAGCATTGATCCGGATCAGAGGAAATTCCCTGATACGGACAGGCAAAACACCCGGACCGCTCCGGTAACAATCAGGGAAAACGCTTTCATCGGTGCCTCCAGTATCATTCTGAAAGGAGTCACCATCGGGAAAGGCGCAGTCATCGGAGCCGGGTCGGTAGTGACAAGGGATGTCCCGGACGGACAGTTGTGGGCCGGCAATCCGGCACGGTTCATAAAGAACCTTTAACTTCCCGTTCCAGGACAGACTTCAGTTCCTCTGCCTTTTCCGGATTGGAAAGGATAAGGTTGGCTTTCTCATATCTTGAAGAAGAAACATTGTACAACTGCCCCTGAGGACTGTTCCCCAATTCCATCTTCGTATAGAATTCTATGGCCGGAGCATCAGACGGCGAGATATATTTCCAGCCTTCGGAATCCATAACCGACAATGTGGAATTGACATTCTGCTCTATGATGTAATCACGTCCCCTGCTGTCTTCGCCTGTCAGTATATCCAGTTCATCCCTGCTGTCCGGCGCAGCCCCTTCCGGAACCTCCACTCCGACAAGAGAGGCAAGGGAAGCAAGAATATCTATATGCGAGAACAGGGCATCCGATACCTTCCCTCTGAATCTGTCTCCCCAGCGGACTATCATCGGAACCCTTGTACCTGCTTCAAAAGCACTGTATTTCCCTCCTCTGAAATCACCCCACGGCCTGTGGTCTCCGAGCAGTTCCCAAGCCTGGTCCTGATACCCGTCATCGACTACAGGTCCGTTGTCACTGCTGAGTATCACCAGAGTATTGTCATCCAGTCCCAGTCTTTCCAATGCAGCCATCACCCTGCCCACAGTCTCGTCAAATGAAAGCAAGGCATCGCCTCTTGGTCCCATTCCGCTTTTGCCGGCAAACCTCTCGTGAGGGACACGAGGGACGTGTATGTCATTTGTACCTAGATACAGGAAGAAAGGCTCGTCCCTGTGTTCCGATATGAAATCAATGGCCTTGACCGTTATGCTGTCGGCAATGTTCTCGTCTTTCCATAATGCGGCTTTCCCTCCTTTCATATACCCGATCCTCGGTATGCCGTTGACTATTGCCTGGTCATGGCCCTGGGAAGGAAGAATCCTGAGAAGTTCAGGATGGTCTTTTGCGAGAGGTTCCCCTTCAAAAGGTTTCCTGTAACTTACCTGAATAGGGTCGGAGGGATCCAGATTGACCACCCGGCCATTCTCTATGAAGACACATGGCACCCTGTCTCCCGTGGCCGCCATTATATATGAATAGTCAAAACCGATATCGGCCAATGCAGGAGTGACGACTCCGTTCCAGTCCTGAGTCCCGGCCTTGTCTCCGAGGCCGAGATGCCACTTGCCTACAGCCCCTGTCACATAGCCGGCGCTCTTGAACATATCGGCCAGGGTATACTGATCCGGTCTTATGATCATCCCTGCATCCCCGGCCGCTATCCCTGTACCTTCCTTTCTCCACGGGTACTGGCCCGTCAGAAGTCCATAACGGGACGGGGTACTGACCGAAGAAGTCGTATGTGAATTCGTGAATCTGATACCGTTCTCCGCAAGGGAATCGACATTCGGTGTGCTGACGGCCGTTGCTCCGTTACAACTGAAATCACCGTACCCGATATCATCGGCATAAATGATTATTACATTAGGTCCCTGCGGCTGGCTGTCAGAACATCCTGACAGCACGGCGGCCATACCGGTAAACGGAAGGACGGCCAATCTGATCTTTCCCATAGTTCCAGTGTTATAATTGTCATCGCAGGCCCATCTTCATGAAAGGCCCTCTGCAAATTTATCGATTTTTTATCTCTTGAAGTACCGGATTACCGGAATGTCCGTGCCGGGCGAACAAAAAATTGCAGGACCGGGAAACCGGTCACTGCAATTTTACTGGAGGGTGCCAGGTGGGGCTCGAACCCACGACCTTCGGAACCACAATCCGACATTCTAACCAACTGAACTATTGGCACCATGTTTATTTGGGACTGCAAAGGTA
>CALVAE010000072.1 GCA_944325465.1 uncultured Bacteroidales bacterium
TGGTCCCGGGAGCTGCCTGGGTCTCTCCTGTCTCCTCATCTTCTTCAGGCTCCGATGGCTCCTCTGTTCCGGGAATGGTCACATTCTGGTCGGCAGACACTTCCACGGACAGGACATTGTTGGTCGAGATAAGTATCTCCCTGACAGTCGGTTCACCGTCCGGACGGGACTCGAACATGATGATAGGGTTGTCCTGTCCCGCAAGGTCCGCATCGAGGAAAGTCAAGTATGTCGCAACATTGGCACCCTGGGACACTGTGATGACCCTCTCCGCCGCCGCGGAACCCGAACCTGCCACTATCCTGACGGAAGCGGTATACTCCTTGCTTGCGTAGTTGATATGCGGGGTTATCACAAGGTCATCCGTGCCTTCCGTCCTTGTGACCTCGATGATATCGTGTTCATCCTCCTCTTCGAAAGTCCAGTCATAATTGGCCTCCACAGAGACAGTCCTGCTCTGTGTATCATTCCACAGGAAAGTGATGTCTCCATCCGGAAGTCCGGTTATGGTTGCTGGGATCTGGTCCTCCTGGCAAGACCCTAGCGCGAACACCGACATAGATGCCGCAAGGGTCCATCTCACAATAGATAATCTTTTCATGAACTTGATTGTATTAAATTGTTGTTACAGTATTATCGAAAGTCTTGCATTCATTCCTGTATATTCAGGCACATACCTGCATATGCCTCCGGAACAGGTCTCTCCGGCGCGGTGTCTCCCGTATGAGACTGATGCGCGGAGGAATTTCCAGGCATAACTCACGCCCGCATCATAGTAATGGGTATTGGAGACCGCTGCGGTCCTGTAGTTGACCATATCGCTGACATAGAGCATGAAACCGGGAGCGATACCGAACTCCAGCAGACCCATCATCCAGCCCTGGTCATCCACGAAATCGCTCCATGCGTGCTGCAGTTCCATCCTGAGGGAGTACCTTGAGGAAATCTGCCAGAGCACATCGGCAGCCACAGAGACCGTATTCATCATCATCCCGCCGTACCCGAAACGGCTTGTCTCCGGCTTGCGCTGCCAGCCAATGGCCACTGCGGTCTTCCAGTCAGGACCCCACTTCTTCTCCAGTTCAAGATAGGTCTCCGCCCAGAGCAGTCCGCCTCCCGTACCCATGAAACGGTATCCGTCAGGGCCGTACTCCATATCCCAGAAGACAGAACCGTTGACAGAGTACCTCAACGGACGGCGCGGATTCCCTCCCATGGGGATGCTCCCGGCCACATCGATGCTTCCTCCAGTCTCACCACCGAAATCATGTACCTCATGCGGATAGAGTTGGAAAAGGGCATATCTGTGCTGCTTTGCAAGCGATGGCAGATAGTTAAGGTTTACTGAAGAGGAGTGGGAATCATCCTGCCTCATGGACATGTTCTCTATGGAGCGCCATACCGCACTTATGCTGACAATGGGAAGGGTGATGTCCATGTTCAGGAGAAGAGCCTGCCCGGGGCGGACGAATGCGAACTGCTGGAGCCTCGGGTCTATTCCGTACGAGCGGCCCTTGTGGACATATTCCCCGTCGAAAGAGAAACAGCCCTTGCTGAAAACGAGCCTGCCGCTGAATGAGTTGACTGTCCGTGGAGCAGCGTCCACCCTGCCCTGCGTCCTGTCATCCCTCAAGAGCCACGACCCTCCGAGCATGAGCACGGCATCAGTCCGGGGTACAAGAGGTTCCAGAAGAGACAGTTCGAAATCGGCCCCGTACACCGCACTCGGGTTGAACATCTCCATATAGCGTCTCGGAAGTCCGCCCATCACAGTGGTTGTGAGCCACGGCAGCAGTCTCCACCGGACACTTGCTCCGAGCACAGAAGTGTTGATACCCATGTCCCTCTGCTCGAACGCCCTGAACAACATGCCGCTACCGAACTGTCCGTAGAATGTGCCGAGGGTGATGTCCCACCTGCTGTCAGCCCAGCCGGCATAGAAGCCTTTCAGGCCGTTACCCTTGAGTTCGGAGTCGTAGCCTAGCATCTGCGGCTCATATATGTCATACTGCAGACCGGCCCGGAAACCCTTTATCGTATATCCGAGGTTGAGATATGTGTTGGTCCCGTATCTCTGCGTCAAGGGAGTGGAGAGGGCGGGGTCATCCAGATACACTCCCCAGGATGTCTCGACACTGCCGCTGAGCCGCCCGAGATCCCGCTTCCGTTCACCCGCAGACACGGTCACAGAGACAAGCAGGCACAATATTGCCACAATACAGTTCTTCATACAAGTCTGTATCTATCCGGCTAATATCCTTTCTTCTCCCCAATGCGCGCCACCTGCACCGTCTCGCACAGGCCGTCGGCATCATCCGTGACGAACACTATCACCTCGCAGTTCTCCACTGCGGTGACATTCAGTTGTGTAAGGTCGAATTCGGCTGTAAAATGCACAGGCTGCCGCGTCACAAAATTCTGAGGATGTCCCTCCACTGACGGATAATAGGCCCGCATGACACGGTAACTGCTCTCCGTGCTGATGCCGTTGTCCACAAGGACAGCCACTATATGGCCGGAGAAGTCCTTCTTTGAACCTACAGTGGCCTCCACACTGACCGTCTGCGCCGTAGATTCCGTGCAGAGGGCTATCGCCACATCCTTCGGTCCACTCACAGCCTTGTCCCGGAACTCCTGGGTAAGATTCGATGATGCCGTATAATTATCCTTGCTTCTGTTGAAGAATGTCTTGGGGGCATCGGTGTACCTTCCGGAATCGTCCGGCAGCATGAAGTCGCTGAACGCCTGCGAGAAGTCACGTGATACGGCAGAATAACTGCCGGTGTAGACATCGGATATCGTATTGTGGACATTGTATGCTATGACCACCTGCGGACTGTCCGCCGCAAGTTCAGCAATCACCTGCTGCATTATCGGACAGTATTGGCAGTTCGTTCTGGTTATCTCCTCCAACAGGGCCCTCGACGAGAACTGATAGTTGGATGTGGCGGTGACAGCCACTGTGTTGGGCACCTGGCTGTAGCCGACCATGGCAGAAAGCGTGACAGGGGTCAGAGAGCCTGTCGTAGTACTGAAAATATTGTCTTCAAGCGGTTTCCCGTCGGCATAGAATGTCCCCAGATCCGTGACATCATGTCCATCGGCATCTGTCAGGGTAAGGACGGTGAAATCTCCGCCGTCATTATATATCGAATTCTTGGAAGCCCGGAGGGTGATGCCTTCAGCATCCATCCCGAGGGCAGTGATTGAAATCTCCGGGGAGCGTACACCGGAATATTCGGCATAGAAGACATAACTGCCCGGGGTGTCTGTAGAAAATGATGATGTTGTCTGCGAAGAAGAGCCATCTCCGGAAAGGAGATAAATGACAGACTCCGATGTGATATCCTCCCTCGTGGAATTGTCGATGACAGTAAAGTTGACCGCATCCGCTCCATCTGCCAGGACAGAGGTCTTGTCAGCGGCCAGCGAAACGGACAGGGATGTGGATGTCTGCCCCCCCTGACCTGTTGTGCAGGACACAAACGATGCCGCCATGACAATACCAAAGCAAAAGACGGCTAATCCCGTAGAAATTCTCATAAATAAATGCATATATAGTTACAATGTGTAATCAAATCCCGTCAAAATACCGATAAATCCTCATACACAGGCATTTAAAGGCAGGTCAAAAATAGTAAAATTTATTCAATCCGCAACCTCTGCATGAGGATTTACCGTATTTTCAGGAAATTTTGCCGGGATGGACATCAGTTCTCTTCAGGACGGAGTTTCCTGACATCCTCTCCTGCTCGCCACAGTTCGCTATCCCTCATAGCCTTCAGTTCGGCATTGAGTTTCACGCGATAGTCAGGTTTGCTGTTGGAGTCGATGGATATCTGAGCCTCATGTCCGGTTTTGACACTGTCATACAATTCCTTGAAGACAGGAAGGGTCGCATCACGGAACCTTGTCCACCAGTCGAGGGCCCCTCTCTGCGCCGTTGTGGAGCAGTTTGCATACATCCAGTCCATGCCATTCTCCGAAATCAGAGGCATAAGGCTCTGGCTGAGTTCCTCGACGGTCTCGTTGAAGGCTTCCGAAGGAGTGTGACCGTTTTCCCTGAGCACCTGGTACTGCGCCGCGAAAATGCCCTGGATGGCTCCCATCAGGGTTCCTCTTTCCCCTGTCAGATCGGAATATACCTCACGCTTGAAATCAGTTTCGAAAAGATAGCCCGAACCGACACCGATTCCGAGGGCAAGGCACCTGTCAAGGGCACGTCCGGTTGCGTCCTGATATACTGCATACGAGGAATTGACTCCCTTGCCTTCGAGGAAAAGCCTGCGAAGGGAAGTGCCGGAACCTTTCGGAGCGACCATTATCACGTCCACGTCTGCAGGAGGGACAATGCCGGTACGGTCATTATAGGTTATCCCGAAACCGTGAGAGAAATAGAGGGCCTTCCCCGGAGCAAGATACTTCTTTACGGTCGGCCATACGGCTATCTGGCCTGCATCGGAAAGCAGGTATTCGAGAATCGTTCCTTTTTCGCATGCCTCTTCGATTTCAAAGAGTGTCTTGCCCGGTTCCCAGCCGTCGGCTACGGCCTTGTCCCAACTTGCGGAACCCTTTCTCTGGCCTACTATCACGTTGAAGCCGTTGTCCCTGAGATTAAGAGACTGGCCCGGTCCCTGGACCCCGTATCCGAGAATCGCTATAACTTCATCCTTAAGTACTTCCTGTGCTTTTGAAAGCGGGAATTCAGAGCGGGTGACTACTGTTTCCTCTACCCCGCCGATTTTCATCTTTGCCATAATTCGTTTTATTAGATTGTTAATGTCATTTTATTATACTTCACGATAAGCGACCTTCCGGAGATCGATGATCCTGTTCATCTGGTTCACGACCTGCCTGATCGTATTCTCATCCGTAACCGCACACAGGGAATATCTGCTCTCCCCGTTTCCGAGCGGGGAAAAGGACAGACTTTCCACAAAGATATGCCTCTGGCTGTAAAGCATGGAAATCCTGTTCAGGATATCTATCCTGCCCAGACCTTCGGCCATTACATTGAATTTCTTTTCGTTTGCCATGTTCATTTCGTTTTATATTGTTTTCGTTATTATATATCAGATTCTTCACTTCGTTCAGAATGACAGAGTCAGGTTCAAAATTACAGGAATAGGGTCAACTGACAGAGTCAGGGTCAGAATGACAGAGTCAGGCTTTTCCTGTAATTATGCCGTCAAGCGAAGATCCGGCGGGAACCATCGGAAAGACATTCTCTCCCGGATCCGTTGCCACGTCAAGAAAGGCCGGTCCGTCATATTCAAGAAGTTCCCTGACCGCATCATCCAGCCTGCTCCTCTCCGTAACCCTTTCCGCTCGGATACCGTATGACGAGACCAGAGAGACGAAATCCGGATTTTCAAGATGGGTAAAAGCGTAGCGTCCATCGTAGAAAAGTTCCTGCCACTGGCGGACCATGCCGAGGTACGTATTGTCCAGCAGGATAATCTTCACTGCTGTCCTTGTCTGACGGATGGTCCCGAGTTCCTGTATCGTCATCTGGAAACCTCCGTCACCGAGGAATACCACAACGGGCTTATCCGGACACGCAATCCTGGCACCCAGGGATGCGGGAAGTCCGAACCCCATCGTACCCAATCCGCCGGAAGTCACCCATTTTCCCTTGCTCCCGAACCTTGAATATCTTGCGGCGAACATCTGGTTCTGTCCGACATCGGAAACTATCACCGAATCCGGATCTCCAAGCCTGGCAACGGCGTCCACGACCTGTCCCATCCTTATCCAGTCGTCCTCTCTTTCCGCTCCCAGTCCGGACGCCTTTCCGTCAAAATCCCTGCTCCGCACCGTAGCATTCTCTTCCGCCCTGCATCCTGCGGCAAATTCCATCCATCCGTGTCTGTCCCTGTATCTGACTCCGGCAGCAAGAACAGCCTCCAGGGCAGTCTTTGCATCAGAATTGACAGCGACATCCACCCTCACGTTCTTCCCGATTTCAGTCGGGTCGATTTCCACATGGACGATTTTCGCTTCGGGAGCGAAACCCGACGGTACTCCTGTCGTCCTGTCACTGAAACGCATTCCCACGGCAATGATCAGGTCTGCTTTCTGTATCATCCTGTTTGCCGCAAGATGTCCGTGCATTCCGGCATTTCCTACATAAAGAGGATGGTCCGTCGGCATGGATGACAGGCCAAGAAGGGTCGTTGCAACCGGCATTCCGGACCTTTCAGCCAATTCCCGGAGAACATCCTGTGCTCCGGATATCACCACCCCGTGTCCGGCAAGCACCAGCGGTCTCTCCGAATCATTTATCATGGAGGCGACGGATGCAGCCAGTTCCTCGGACGGGCTGCAGGACGGTCTTGGGGCAGGTCTGCTTATATTCTTAAGGAATTCATTCCTGTCATACCTGAAATCCGTTCTCTCGACCTGCGCGTTTTTGGTGAAACTTATCACGACAGGTCCCGGTTTTCCGGAGACCGCTATATGAAAGGCCTTGGCTATGACGGCCGGAATTTCATCCGCTCGGGTGATCTGGTAACTCCACTTGGTTATAGGCAGGGTTATATTGATCATATCGGCTTCCTGGAAGAAATTCGTTCCAAGATTTTCCGTTCCTACCTGGGCAGTTATACATACCAGTGGGGTGGAATCGAGCATCGCGTCGGCGATTCCGGTCACGAAATTCGTCGCGCCGGGTCCTGCCGTCGCCATGCAGACCCCCGGCTTTCCGCATGCACGCGCATACCCTTCCGCCGCATGGACGGCTCCCTGCTCATGCCGTACCAGAATATGCCGGATCTTGTCCGCATAGTCATACAGTTCGTCATAAAGAGGCATGATAGCCCCTCCGGGATAACCGAAGATGGTGTCCACCCCTTCTTCAAGCAGCGAAAGCAGAAACGCTTCCGAACCTTTTATATTTTTCCTTTCAGTCATATATCGTTGTTTCTGTGTTTGTCACTTGGACTACAGGATTCTTACCGCCCCCTTGTCAGCCGACGATACGGCGGAGGCATAGAAACGAAGGGCTCTGCTTACCTTCCTGTCCCTTTGCGACGGCGTGTAGGCGGATCCGCCTCTGGCCTCCTGCGCCGCCCTTCTTGCCGCCAGCCGTTCTTCGGATACTTCCAGGGTTATGGTTCGGGAAGGTATATCGATGGATACCATATCCCCGTTCTCCACAAGCGCTATCGTCCCGCCCGATGCCGCCTCGGGAGACACATGGCCTATGGAAAGTCCCGAGGTTCCGCCGGAAAAACGTCCGTCAGTTATCAGGGCGCACTCCTTGTCGATTTTCATGCTCTTGAGATAGGAGGTCGGATAGAGCATTTCCTGCATTCCAGGTCCTCCTTTCGGCCCTTCATATCTTATGATTACCACATCGCCGGCCTTGACCTTTCCGCCCAGAATGCCGTCCGCAGCCTCTTCCTGAGACTCGAACACCACTGCCGGGCCGCGGAATTTCCATATCTTCTCATCTACTCCCGCCGTCTTGACTATACAGCCGTCCTCGGCAAGATTGCCTTTCAGAACCGCCAGACCGCCGTCCTTGAAATAGGCATGCGCGACATCCCTGATGCAGCCGCCTTCCCTGTCCGTATCCAACTGTCCGTAAACGTTTCTGACCAGGCCGAGAGTCGTACAGAATCCGCCTCCCGGAGCCACTGCATACCTTTCTCTGGCAGCATCAGTCAGGCCCGGTCCCATGATATCGTTCTCCTTGAGAGCGTCAGAAAGGGAAGAATAGTCCACCCTGCCGACCGTCGTGTCGAGGAATCCTCCCCGGGCGAGTTCTGCAAGTATTCCCATTACGCCTCCTGCCCTGTTGACGTCCTGGACATGGTAACGGCTGCTCGGAGCGACCTTGCACAGGACAGGAATCCTGCGGGAAAGCGCATCGATGTCCTGCATCGTAAAATCCACCCCCGCTTCATTTGCAATCGCAAGAAGATGAAGGACCGTATTGGTCGAACCGCCCATGGCGATATCAAGGGACATTGCATTAAGGAAAGCCGCCTTTGTCGCTATCGAACGCGGCAGCACGGACTTATCACCGTCAAAATACCAGGCCTTGGCATTCCTTACAATCAGATCGGCCGCTCGCATGAAAAGTTCGTAACGCTGTCTGTGGGTGGAAAGAACAGTCCCGTTTCCTACCGGAGCCATTCCCAAAGCCTCTGACAGGCAATTCATGGAATTCGCGGTAAACATTCCGGAACAGCATCCGCATGTCGGGCATCCCTTGCGCTCGATTTCCGAAAGTTCTTCATCCGAAACCGAAGGATCGGCACCCTTGACCATTATGTCGACGAGATCATAATCCTCGTTTCCTACCCTGCCGGCTTCCATCGGGCCTCCGGACACAAAGACCGCCGGGATATCAAGCCTCATGGCAGCCATAAGCATCCCCGGCGTCACCTTGTCACAATTTGAAATGCACAGCATGGCATCCGCACAATGTGCATTGCACATATATTCTATACTGTCGGCTATCAGATCCCTCGAAGGCAGGGAATAAAGCATCCCGTCATGCCCCATCGCTATGCCGTCATCAATGGCTATCGTATCGAATTCCGCCGCATAGCATCCGGCCGCCTCTATCCTAGCCTTGACCTGCTGTCCTATCTCGTGCAGATGGGTATGCCCCGGGACAAACTGTGTAAAGGAATTCACTATCGCAATCACCGGCTTCCCGAAATGTTCCTCCTTCATGCCGCTTGCCCTCCACAAAGCCCTCGCTCCGGCCATCTTGCGTCCTTCCAGACTTTTGCTGCTTCTGAGTATATTCATAATCATAAAAAAAGTCGCTTGCAGGCATTCAGGTTCATCAGCACCGCAAGCGACTTTATTTTGCACCAATGAAACCTCGTATCACTATCCGATAATAATGACAGAAATAATCACGACGATAATATTAATTATCGAAGCAATCATTCCGTTTATCGATAGAGAATTGAAGTTCATAGTCATATTTTCCAAAACTGGGGACTAATATAGGGAATTTTTCAATACGATGTTACAATAAATGTCATTTTATTGTCATTCATAATAGAAATGACCGTCCCATTCGATTGACGAGCCGCCGCTGACAGTGCTTCCCTTGCTTTCAGCCCCACCTTTATAATATATGTGGCTGGCACCTGAAAGCGAGCAGGTAATCACTCCTTCCGAAGCGAATACCGCAGTACTTGCCCCGGAAAGGTCACCGGTACACCTGTCGATCCTCAACGCATATCTGTCCGCGCCTGCCATGCTTTCCACCCTTGAAGCCCCGCTCAGGGACATCTCGCATTCCGACATGGAACCGGTCGCCAGAAACGAAGAGGCTCCGGATGCATCCATATACACGCTCCTGGCCCTGAAGGAAGCACACTGGAGAGAGGAAGCCCCGGAAAGGCTTGCATCCAGGTGTCCGGCCAGGTCGAACGTACAGATTACAGTCGAAGCCCCGCTTGCGGACACATCGAAAGATGTCCCGACAAGTGTCCGGTCGGACTCGAACACCGATGCTCCGGACAGGGAAAGCGCATTCAGCCCGTCCTTATAAGGGACCTTAACCACGGTACGCACATGGTTCCAACTGTTCCCTTTCAGACTGATGTCATCCGTATATTCGATTTTAAGCATTCCTCTATGCTCATACACGGCGACATAGGGCAGGAGGTTGGCATCGGTCTCGATATGGACCTCCTCGCAAGTGTCAGTAAAAATCACTTCAATCGCACTCTCTACATCAATGCCCCGGAAGTCCATCGGCAACGCAAAGGAAATGCTGTCCGTATAGCCGGCAGCCTCGATTCTGATTTTGGAACACCCTTGCAGATTGGCAAGCGTCATTGCCATACATACGAAAAACAGGATTCTTCTCATATCGTCAAGGAGAGTTCAGGCATGGAACTGGAATTTCTCTATCTTCATTTCCGCAAGTTCCTGAATCTTCGGAACGTAAGTAACGAAATGCTCCGCACTCTCGTGAGCCGAAAGGGCGGCCTCATCCCGCCAGGTCTCGCATATCATCAGGACATCATTTCTGGTCGAACTTTCGAAAATGTCGTAGGCGATACATCCTTCATCTTTCAGAGAGGCCTCAACCAGGGCCTTTGCCGCATCGAGCACCGCATCGCGGTCCTTATCCGAAACCTTGATGAAAACATTGATTCTCAACATAATGAATATTACTTTAAATTGTTTTGACATCCGTGCCGGATCTTTGTTTTTCCGGCACGGATGCAAACTTACGCATAAATTTCCGATTTTCCCGTACCTCGGCACCCGTTCAGCAAATCACGACAATAATAAATATGCTTCCCGGACGGCACTGTCCGGAATGACATCGGGAGCCGTCCGTCAGGGAGGTTCCATCTGAAAAACTCAAAAACACATCACGAAAAAAGAAAAGACTGTAAAAAACGGAAAAATCTTGTCATGATTCGTATAAATCCGTTGCCTCGGTATTGACCGGTTCCCGGAGGTCCAATACTTTAGCGCAAAAAAGTTTGCATCATGACAGGAGAGACAGACAGGCGGACGTCCGCACAGAGGTATGTGGACATCCTGACGGAAGCGGGCTTCAAGGCCGTCTTCGGAGTGGAGAGGAACAAGGATGTGTTGATGGACCTGCTGAATGTCGTGCT
>CALVAE010000073.1 GCA_944325465.1 uncultured Bacteroidales bacterium
TCGGTATTATGTCGTATTAGTGAGTTTGTACTTTCACTCTAATATTTTATGAGATAAAGTACAAGCCCATAGAATCCAACAATGCCAAGGATGAAAGGTGGTGGAGCAACAACATGGATTCCCGCAGTGTCTCTGCGTGGATGGGACTCAGTTTCGAACTTGTGTGTCTGGCACATCACCGGCAGATAAAGGCGGCACTCGGAATAGCCGGTGTCGGAACGGCCATATCCTCATGGAGAAGCAAGGCAGATCCTGACAAAAACATGCCTGGCTTCCAGATTGATATGATTATCGAGCGAGCAGACCGTATCATCCATTTATGCGAAATGAAGTTCAGCACTGACCGCTATGCCATTACTGATAATTATGAGATGAGACTCCGTGAACGGATGGGATTGTTCCGTATGGCGACAAAGACCAGAAAGACATTGGTAATCACATTTGTCACCACATACGGTGTGGTGGATGGAAAGCATAAAAGTATCGTCCACAGTGAGGTCACCATGGACGACCTTTTCAAATCATAGAAATAATGTAGTACCTTTTCGGAGTACCCTACCTATGTAGTCACTTGAAACGGTTTTGGATTTCCTTTGAAGTATGGATAGGGGTGTTTTGGATAGATACTATTGCTGTGTGCTTGACCTCCATACACAACAAACCCTCCTACATTGCTGCAAGAGGGCGTATCGTTAAACTATTTCTTGAATAAATCAGAATGAGTGCCAGTGCGAATAAGATTGAGAATATGAAGTTCTCCGTCTGATTCTTTGCTATATATCAGAAGCCAGTCCGGTTGAATGTGACATTCCCGACATCCGGAATACTCTCCTTTCAATGTATAGTCTTGATTCTTTGCAGGTAACGGAATGTCATTAGCCAAACTTAATACAATCTCATTGAGTTCTTCTTCCGGACGGATTTCTCCGTCTCGCCAGTTTAATATCCTTCTTGTACTGGCTGGAAATGACAATCTTGCGTTTCATTTGATTGCTTCAAGGTATTCCTCAAATGTATTGCACACAGTACCCTTTCCCTCTCGGATTTCCTGAATAGCCTTTCTTGTTGTCTCATTCGGGACATCTATAACTCCAAGAGATTTCAGATAATTGACAAGGCTTTTCCCCTCCTTTGTCCTTTCATTTATCGTTATCGTATATGTTGCCATATCAACCTCCTTTGTTTTCCACAAATATAATCTTTTTATCTATAACCAGATAAAGTGACTCCCAAATCCATTCCAGTTTTTCTGGAATCCCTCACATCCTGACACAGAAAAGGGAGAACTTCAACCGCTCTCCCAAAACTAATTTTTATGGCTGACAATCTTCTGCAGCGACTGTCAAATAGACTTGTCTGGATACAAGTCAGGTATTTCTAACGAGATTTCCAAAGTAATTTTGTTGGATAATCCGTGTTTGAAGTCCAGTTCTGTACATCCACCGTATCGAAGTCCTGTCCAATAGTAGGCTTGTCCGCTCTGGTCTATTCTCGGAGTTAGGATAAGAGAGGTGTCGGAAAAATTCGTTGCTGCCACTCTGATGATGCTGATGATTTTCTCAACGCTCATGTTTTTCAGTTCGAGCCTTTGATATGGGATAAATGTTGTATTGCTCATGATTTTGATTTTTAATGATTTATAAGATTGTTTTGTGTTTCAGATATTTTCTCTAACTTTGTCTTATTATGAAAAAAGAATTGGGAAAATGGCTAATGGATATAGCCAAATATTTAACAACAGCAGTAATCCTTACCTCTATTCTTGGAGACATCCAGAATAAAATCGTATTGTATTCAGTGACTTTTGTTGCTGTTATTTGCTCTTTAGGCTGGGGATTATGGCTCGTCAGAGATAACAATAAGAAACAAGATAAGGAGGAATAGTTATGACAGGCGCAGTTATTATGATGATACTTGTTATCATTATCGCCAATGTCGCTGGTATCTATTACTGGAGACAGGACAGGAAAGAGAAAAAAGCACACAAGGTACAATAATTCTTTGTGCTACACTTTACAGAAAAGGACAGGTTTCATCGCCTGCCCTTTTTGTTTACAGAAGATTCTTCGGATCACCGGGAAACTCTGTGTCTCTTGCAGGAAAAGAGGTCCTACCCTGACCTTCCGGGCACTGGAATACTGTCTATCTGAATGTTGGCTACATTTCTTCAGAACCTTTGCAGCATTGTCCTTCTAAACGTTTTCCTGTCCTTCTGAATGTTTTCCTGTCCTTCTGAACGAAGTGAAGAATCTGGTACTGTAAGAGATATGCACCGCCACCCCTTGATATATGCTCTCTGTGGCATCATCAGGGCGCATATCTCCGGAGATGAGTGCCGTGAAGGACAGGATAAGCCATTGGTCCACTCCACCTAAACAGGGCGGACAGGCAGATGACGGGGATGGATGGGCACGGAATGAGTGAGCAGACTGTAGGAACAAAAAGGAATGCAGGACCGCGAACAAGCCCGATTTGTATCCGGCTAAAAGACAAGAAGTTACAAAATATCGTTGTCCGGGGTCCCCCTAAAAACAGACTGATATACGAAAATAGCCCCACCGGAGTGAGGCTGAAACTGGAGCGGAAAACGAGACTCGAACTCGCGACCCCAACCTTGGCAAGGTTGTGCTCTACCAACTGAGCTATTTCCGCAAAACTTTTGTAAGAACTCCCATGTCCGTGAATGGGATTGCAAAGATAGGTGAATTTTCTGATTCTCCAAAATATTTTTGCAAAATCAGGAAAAATCGGAATCACTGCCTCGGTACGACGGCCAGAAATTCCAGATCGGCATCCGAATCATTTATCAGACTGTGGGTATGCCCTTTGGGACAATAATGGCATATACCTGCATGGACAGAAGACCTTTCCCCGTCACAGATTACGGAACCGCAACCGGCAGTAATGAAAATTATCTCACTGCTGTCCTCGTGGGTATGCATCCCTATTGAGGCTCCCGGAACGAGCAGACCTTTCATGATCCTGTTGTCCCCGTCTTGGAAAATCCTCATTCTCGCCTCCAGATCCCCTCCTTTGAATCCGGGGATGACGGACAGGCCTACTTCATCAAAATCAATATTCATAACGCTATACGAAAGTCTCGAACTCCTTGAGGAAACGCAGGTCATTCTCGAAATAGTTGCGGAGATCCTTTACCTGCCACTTGAGCATGGCGATTCTTTCCACACCCATTCCGAACGCGAATCCGCTGTATTTGCTGCTGTCGATGCCTGAAGCCTCAAGCACGTTCGGGTCGACCATACCGCACCCCAGAATCTCCAGCCAGCCTGTACCCTTGCAGATATTGCAGCCCTTGCCATGGCAGATGTTACAACTGACATCCACCTCGGCCGACGGCTCGGTAAACGGGAAGTACGACGGACGCATGCGTATCCTGGTATCCGCACCGAACATCTCGCGCGCAAACAGAAGGATAGCCTGCTTCAAATCGGCGAAAGTCACGTTCTCGTCTATATACAGACCCTCGACCTGGTGGAAGATGCAGTGCGCCCTCGCTGAAATGGCCTCGTTACGGAATACCCGTCCCGGACACACTATCCTTATCGGAAGTTTCATGGTCTCCATAGCACGGACCTGCACGCAGGAAGTATGGGTCCTGAGAAGTATCGGATTATTTCCCGATGTCACGAAGAAAGTGTCCTGCATGTCCCTGGCCGGATGCTCCGGAGGGAAATTCAGGGCCTCGAATACATGCCAGTCATCCTCGATCTCCGGGCCTTCCGCCACATCATAGCCGAATTTGCGGAAAATCCCGATAATCTCCTCCCTGACTATGGACACAGGGTGACGGGAACCGAGAGGAAAACTGTCCCCCGGCATAGTCTGGTCAAAAGAAACCGTCTGTCCCCCTTCATTCTCCTCTTCCGCCTGACGCAGGCTGTCAATCTTGGCAAGAGCCGCATTCTTCAGTTCATTGAGACTCTTTCCGAACTCCTTTTTCAATTCGGGCGCGACAGTCCTGAATTCTTCGAACAGTCTGGTTATCTCCCCCTTTTTGCCCAGAAGGCGGATCCTTGCATCTTCTATTTCCTTGGCGGTCTTGCATGCAAGGCCGTTGATTTCGGCAAACAGAGCATCTATCCTTTCTTTCATATCAGCCTGATTTATTCAAACTGCAAAAATAGTCGAAAAAGTCGACATTGACACTATAAAGATTATGTTATTCCATAAAAAATTCTCACGCAAGGTTAAATTATGCCGGCAGAAATTCTAACTTTGCACACAGTATGGAAAACAAACTTTAAATTATGATTCTCATGAACACTAAAACCTTTGCCGCCGGAGTTCTGGCAGTCCTCGCCACTCTGGCATCCACGTCCTGTTCGGAACGGAACAACACGCTGACCGATAAAGAAAAAGAAGAAGGCTGGGTCCTGCTTTTCAACGGAAAGGACCTGACCGGATGGAAAGACTATAACGGCACGGAACTCACCGTCCCATGGCATGTGGTAGACGGCTGCATCCAGGCCAAGGGAACAGGAAGCGATGCAAGCGGATATATCGTAACCGATAAGGAATATGAAAATTTCATCCTTTCATGGGACTGGAAACTCTCGAAAGGAGGCAACAGCGGAATGCTCTATCATGTAGTCGAACGCCCGGAATTTGATGTCCCTTACGTGACCGGACCGGAATACCAGCTTATTGACGAGCCTAATTTCCCGGAAAAACTCGAAGAATGGCAGAAACTCGGAGTTGACTATGCAATGTATCTCCCTGACAAGTCAAAAATGAAAATCAATCCGTACGGCGAATGGAACAATTCGATGATCGTATTCGACAACGGACATGTGGAACACTGGCTGAACGGGGAGAAAATCCTGGAATTCGAAGCCTGGACAGATGACTGGTTCGCCCGCAAGAACAGCGGGAAATGGGCCGGTGCTCCGGAATACGGACTTGCCCGCAAAGGGGTGATCTGCCTGCAGGACCACGGATATCCGGCATCATTCCGCAACATCAAGATCAAGGAACTTCCAAGAAAGCCCGGTAAGGAAGTCTCTCTTTTCAACGGAAAAGACCTTTCCGGATGGGAAGTGTACGGTACTGAGAAATGGTATGTGGAAGACGGCCTGCTCGTATGTGAAAGCGGTCCGGACAAAGGATACGGATACCTTGCCACAAGAGAATACTATGATGACTTTGACCTCACCGTGGAATTCAAGCAGGAAAAGAACGGCAACAGCGGAGTCTTCATACGCTCATGGGTAGAACCGGTTGCCCGGGTACACGGATGGCAGGTGGAAGTCGCCCCTTACAACTACGATACGGGAGGAATCTATGAGTCATACGGAAGAGGCTGGCTTGTCCAGATTCCTGAAGAAAAGGAAAATATCCTGAACTTCGGCAACTGGAACACCATGAGAATCAAGGTACAGGGAGACAATGTCCAGACCTGGCTCAACGGACAGGAAATGGTCAATATCAACGATGAAGCCATCGGCAAGGGGAAAGGCCGCATAGCCCTTCAGATCCACGACGGCGGAGGAATCAAAGTCTATTGGAGAAACCTCAATCTGCAGACTCTATAATGATTTTCCGGCCTTGGCCCGGCGTTTTGCCCGGGCCTTCTGCTGCTTCTCGGCTCCGCTCTTCAGATAGGCTTTCCACTGGTCTTCAGTAAAAATCGTTCTGAACGTAGAATCAATGGTCTCCATCCACCTGTCCTGGACATCAATGTACATGGACATATTGGAGACCTTTGCTTTCTGATATTTCTCCAGTTCCGTCTGCATGGCCTGATAGTCATGCTGCAATGTCGAATCGACGTAGAAGACCTGCCAGTACTCAAGATCCAGTACACGTTCCAGTTCCTCGGCCCTGTTGGAAGCCATTTCGGCAATATCCGGCCCTTCCTGCTTATCCTGAGCGAAACCGTCTGCTCCTGTCATCATGGAAACACAGACAGCAAGCAGCATCAAAGCGAACTTTTTCATATCAAAACATTTAGAAGACAACGGTATCCGGATCACCAGAGCCGGACAACCATGCAAAAGTACTAAAAACACAAAACATGAGCAAGAAAGATTTCCTGCGTCCGGCAGCAGCCCTTGTCCTCTCGGCATGCGTGGGACTGCTGGCATCCGGAGAAAAAGCCTCGGCCTGCACCAATATCCTTGTAACAAGGGGAGCCAGTGCGGACGGTTCCAATATGATATCATACGCCGCTGACTCGCACCAGTTGTTCGGAGAACTGTATTTCCATCCTTCCGCCAGGTGGGAAAGAGGCAGCATGGTGGATGTAACGGAATGGGACACAGGCAGGCCTCTCGGACAGATTCCGCAGGTTCCCTATACATTCCAGACCGTCGGCAATATGAACGAACATCAGCTGATCATAGCCGAAACGACATACGGAGGACGCGGGCTGGCCGACACGACCGGGACAATGG
>CALVAE010000074.1 GCA_944325465.1 uncultured Bacteroidales bacterium
TATCAGGCAGTATGAGGTCTTCGGGTTTTCCGGCATCAGCCAGCGCGGGTGTCTGAAGAACGGACGTTCCGGCATGGCTCCCGGATATTATGTTCTGTGCCAGAGGCAGTGTGTCCGAATTGAAGTGACTGCCCGGCTCCCGGATTCCGAAGAATACCACGAGTGCAACGGCTGCGGCCACGGCAACAGCGCTTCCGTAGCGTAGCCACGGCAGCACCGCCTTCCGCTTTTTCGCGGATTCAATATGGTCAAGACGTTGTGACAAGGTTTCCCAGACTCTGTCGGGAACTTCTTCGACAGCCCTGTCCAGGATAGACCTTATCTCACGGTCAAATGTATTTTCATTAAAATCAGACATTATCTGTCCCCTTAATCTTGTTTTGAAGCCAGGTCCTTGCCCTGCTTAACTGCGTCCTGGATGTAACTTCAGTGATGTCCAGCATTTCGGCTATTTCCTTATGGCTGTAGCCTTCGAGGACATACAGGTTGAATACGGTCCTGAAACCGGTAGGCAGGGAAGTGATCAGTTTCATCAGTTCCTTGTATCCGATATCCTGTACCTGAGACGAATAAACGGAAACCACGTTGCGGGCGCTGTCGAGTTCATCGCTCATTTTCAGCGCATCCTTCTTCCTCAGGTACATGAGTGCGGTATTGACAAAGATCTTTCGTGCCCAGCCTTCGAAGGAACCGTCTCCCTTGAAGCTGTCCAGTTTGGAGAACAATGTCACGAATCCGTCCTGAAGGAGGTCTTCCGCTACGGTCCTGTCACCGACATAACGTATGCAGACCGGGAGCATCTTAGGCGCCAGCCGGTCGTAAACGGCCTTCTGGGCAATCCTATCCCCTTTCTTGCACAGGCGTATCAGTTTCTGTTCCGAAATCTCTTTCACGTTATTCTACGTATCAGTTCTCCATCCCATGCGACACAAAAGATGCAACCTGCAGGTTTTTTGTTGCACGGGCAATGAAATTTCCGTTTCAAGGAAAGTCAGAATTGCAAAAATAACTAATTTTATACTATTTTTGCACAGTTTCCTTTGGAGGTGATATGAAGAGAAAGATCCTGAATTATATATTTTTTCTGTGCATTCTGTCTTTGACGTCTGCGCATCTGTCCGTTGCCCAGTCATATAAGGCGGCCAGGGCAAGGGAAAATGCGATAGTCGATGCCGTTGCGGATTTCAACTCGGGAAAATATGACAGGGCGAAGCAGCGGCTTTCCGCCCTCGTGCTTGATGACCCGGCAAACGATGCGGCGCATTATTATCTGGGAATGTGTGATTACATGCTTTCGGATTATCAGTCTGCAGAGGAGGAACTTGCGGCTGCGGTGCAGTTGGATTCCTCTAATTTCTGGTACCGCTACAGGCTGGCGGCCGTGTATGCGGTGACCGACAGGAAAGAACTGACAGTCGGGATATACAACGGTCTGCTTAAGGACTTTCCCAAGAAAAGCGATCTTTATTACTCCCTTATTGAAACCTATCTGTCTATGGGCAGGATGGAGGATGCGTTGTCTACCCTTGACCAGATAGATACGGTTTTCGGCAAGAGTGACATATCGGCGATGACCAGGTTTGACATCCTCAGGAGGCTCGGACGTTATGAGGAGGCGTACGCTAATCTGGAGGCATACAATAAGGAATATTCCTCTCCGCAGGTGCTTTCCCTGCTCGGGGACTACAGAATGTCGATGTACGATGATTCCACGGCGTTGGCCTATTATGACGAGGCGCTTGACATAGCACCGGATTTCGCTCCGGCCCTGTTGGGCAAGTCGGAAGTTTTCAGGATGACCAGAAGGTATGACGATTATTTCAGGACTCTCGATGTTTTCATGGCAGACGAGAATATCCCTTCGGCAGGCAAATGCGACTATCTCAAGGCCCTCATCCAGAATTCGGATCCGAATTTCCTCAACAGGTTCAGGACGGGACTGGATTCTGTCATGACCGTATGCCTGTCCGTACACCCCAAGGACAGTTCCGTTACAGAACTGGCAGGTATCTATTATTATGGTACGGGACGCCATAAGGAAGCGAGGGAATATTTTCAGGAGAATGTGAAGAACTGGCCCGGGAGTGTGACAGCGGCGGCGAACTATGCGGAGGCCCTGATGTATATGGGGGAGTGGAAGGACCTGTCCGTCTTTTCCAAGGAGGCCTATGACAGGTTTCCGAAGGAACTGGCTTTCCTTGAAATGGCGACGTTCGCCGATTATAATCTCAAGGCATACGATGATGTACTGGCTACGTGCAGCAGGATTATCGATGTCGCGCCGGATGACAGTGCCCGGGTCCTGACTGCATATACGACTATCGGCGATATATATTATCATCGCGGGGAGAAGGCCAGATCATACAAGGCATACGATGAGGCATTGAAAATCAATCCGGAATATCTGCCTGTCCTCAATAATTATGCGTATTTCCTCAGCCTTGACGGAAAAAAACTGAAGAAGGCATGCTCGATGAGCAGGATAACCGTGGAAAAGGATCCGGACAATGCGACTTATCTTGATACATACGGGTGGATACTCTATCTCCAGGGCAAGGCTGACGAGGCGAAGCCTTATTTCAAACATGCCATGCTTTACGGGGGAAAGGACAGTGCGGTGACCCTTGACCATTATGCGGAGGTGCTTTTCGCTCTGAAGGAATACAGTCTTGCCTTTGTCTACTGGAATCAGGCGCTTGCCAAGGATAAGGAAGGGGAGATTCCGGAACTTGAGCAGAAAATCAGCCGCAGGAAAGCGGAGATGAAGAAGGAGAGCAAATGAAAAGGAATCCGTACAGGGTATTGGCAGTTCTCTGTCTGGCAGTGGTGTCCGCGGTCAGTGTGTATGCGCAGGATATCTCTAGCCATGAAGAACGTAAGGCGCGGTTGCAGAAGGAGATAGCCATTCTTGACAGACAGTTGGCGGACAATGCCGACAAGTCCAGGGATGCCTTGTCCAGACTGACTCTGATCAGGAAGAAAGTATCCGGAAGGAAGGCCCTGATATCCGAGAGCGACCGTCAGATCAGACAGTATTCCGATGAGATATATTCAGCCCAGAGGAAGATCAACCGTCTTCAGGCAGAAGAGGATACTTTGGTCGACCATTATGCGGTCCTGGTCAGGAACGCATACCGGAACAGGGATGCCAAGATCTGGTATATGTATATCCTTGCCAGTGAAAATCTCGGTCAGGCATTCAGACGGTTCAGTTATTTCAGGGAATTGTCTGATGCCATGAAGGAGCGGGCGACGGAAATAAGGGAGATAAGGGCGGAACTCCAGACGGAGAGGGACAGGCTCCGGTCCCTTAAGGCGGAGGCGGAAGAGGTCCGGCGTCAGAGACAGTCCGAACTGCAATCCCTGCAACGGGAGGAAAAGCAGTTTTCCGAGACCGTTACGCAATTGAAACGGAACAGGACAAGATACCAGAAGGAACTCAATGCCAAGAAACGTCAGGTGGAAGCCCTTGACAGGGAAATCAGGAGGTTGCTTGCTGCTGCCATGAAACCGTCTTCAGGGGAAGAGCCCGTTGCAATCGACTACCGGCTTGCCGGAGAATTCTCGGCTAACAGGGGGAAACTTCCGTGGCCGGCTGAAGGTCCTGTCATTGACCGTTTCGGACAACATTATCACCCGGTATTCACCAGTCTGAAACTGCCTTTCAACAACGGGATAACTATTGCCCTTGAAAAGGGTGCCAAAATCAGGGCGGTTTTCAACGGAGTTGTCAAGCAGATAGTCGTCATGCCGGGATACAATCAGTGTGTCCTTGTCCAGCATGGCAATTATTTCTCGTTTTACTGCAAGTTGAAAACGACTTCCGTCAGGCCGGGAGACAAGGTGAAGACAGGAGATGTCATAGGGGAGGTGGATACCATCAACGGGGAGACGCAGTTGCATTTCCAGATATGGAAGGACCAGACCCCGCAGAATCCGGAGCAGTGGCTCAGATGACAGGGTCGGGACTTCGGCCTGAAACTTACGATAAAATACGTGTAACCATGGATAAGAAGACGATATTCATTACCGGTGCGACTGGAAATATGGGATGGGCCGGTTTCACTGAACTGTGCAGGAAAAAGGACAGGTTCAGGATAAGGATACTGGCGAGACCGAGCCGGAAGAATCGGAAAATGCTCAGGCCCTATAAGGATGATCCCGATGTGGAGATAGTATGGGGGGATCTTACTTCCTATGATGATGTCCTTGCCGGTGTTACCGGAGCCGATTATGTCCTCCATGTGGGCGGGATGGTATCCCCTGCAGCCGACTATTTCCCGGAAAAGACCCTCCGTGTCAATACAATGGCGGCGGAAAACATAGTCAGGGCGGTCCTGGCTCAGCCGGATGCGGATAATATCAGGGTAGTGTACATAGGTTCTGTGGCCCAATGCGGTGACAGGATGTATCCGGTGCATTGGGGGAGGACGGGGGACCCTGTATATGCAAGCAGGTATGACAGGTATTCCGTTTCCAAATGCCTGGCAGAGAAGATTATAGTCGATTCCGGAATAAAACGCTGGGTGTCTCTCCGTCAGACGGGCATCCTCTATCCTGGAATTCTCAAGGTGTTGAATCCCACGGCTTTCCATGTCCCTATTCAGGGAGTTCTCGAATGGGCGACAGTCGAAGATTCAGGACGTCTGCTGGCAAACGTGGTGGAAGACAGTGTACCGGACGAGTTCTGGAACAGGTTCTACAACATAAGCAGCGGAGAGCAGTACAGGATGACGAATTACGAGTTCGAGTCCCGTCTTCTGAAAGGTCTTGGGCTTCCGGCTCCGGAAAAGGTTTTCGAACCTCAGTGGTTTGCGACGCAGAATTTTCACGGAATGTGGTACACGGATGCGGATGAACTGGAGGAATATCTTCATTTCAGGGCGAATGTCCCTGTGGACGAGTATTTCAGGAATATGAAAAGCCGTCTGCCGTGGTTCTATAATCTGGCATTCCTTGCTCCTGCCTTTGCGGTCAAACTGTTCATGAAACCCATTGCGTATGAGAAAGGCATGGGTACCCAGTGGTGGGTCAATCATGATATTGAAAAACTTAACGCCTATTACGGTTCGCTCGAAAAGTACAGGTCTATAAGATCATGGAACCAGATGTTTCCTCCTGAATGGAAGAAGAATATGAAGGAAGCGGATGCAGCCGGAGAAATCAGGTGGCTTGACCACGGATATGATACGTCAAGATCCGTATATTCCCTTTCGGATGAGGAACTGGAGGCAGCTGCCCGTTTCAGAGGCGGACATTTTCTGGGAGTACGCGGGGATGGGGCCGGAAGCGGGTCTGCGCAAACGGACGGTGCCGGACTCAGGGCGAAGGGCACGATCTACGAATGGGAATGTGAAAACGGCCACCGTTTCAAGGCATCGCTTGAATATGTCCTGCTTGGTGGGGGCTGGTGTACCGAATGCCCTATAGATGAGGTGTCGGACTGTACGACAGACAGGAACAGGTTCATTTCACAGGTACTAAGGGCACAGTCCCCGGAATGATATCGTCCTCCTTCTCTGTAAGATAGATGATTCTCTGGTTGGAACTGCCCCTGAACAGCAGATCCTTGTCCTTTTGCGCTTCGATGAACGGACCGTCGACCAGAACATCGATATATGGCAGGAGCATGGAGAGATGCGGATCCGCGAGTATTTCCTCATACAGGAATCCTGTCCAGCACCAGATAGTCTTGCCTGTCTCTTCCTTGATCCTGCGGGCAAGTTCCGTAAAGCCTTCCACCTGATAGAACGGATCTCCTCCGGTAAAGGAAACATTGCAGAATTCATCGGCCCTTATGACTTCCATCAGGTCATCTATGCTCATTTCCTTTCCTCCGTTCATGTCCCATGACTGGGGATTGTGGCACCCCGGACAATGATGAAGACATCCGGCACAGTATATTGAAGTACGGAGACCAGGCCCGTCGGCCATGGTCTCCTCTATTATATCAAGTATTCTGATCGTACCGCCCATCCTATGTCATTTGTGAACTACACGGTCCTTGAGTTCGGCAAGTTTGGCGCTGTTCCAGCGGCTTGTAGTCCCTACAAGGTAGCCGGTGATTCTCTGAAGTTTGTCAATGTTGTGTCCGTGGCATTTAGGGCATTCTTCCATATCGGCGTCAGCGCTTTCGTATCCGCAGTCCATGCATCTGTTCCTGTTATGGTTGACCGAACCGTATCCGATATCGTATTTGTCCATCAGGTCCACGATTGACATGATTGCTTCAGGGTTGTGGGTGGCATCCCCGTCTATTTCAACGTAGAAGATATGTCCTCCTCTGGTCAGGTCATGGTACGGGGCCTCTATTTCCGCCTTGTGTTTCGGAGTGCAGTGGAAGTACACCGGAACATGGTTGGAATTGGTGTAGTATTCCTTGTCCGTCACGCCCGGAATGATGCCGAACTTCTTGCGGTCCATCTTGGTAAACCTTCCGGCAAGCCCTTCGGCCGGTGTGGCGAGTACGCTGAAATTGTGCTGGTACTTCTCTGAGAATTCGTTGACCTTGTCTCTCATGTATGTGACGATTCTCAACCCGAGTTCCTGAGCCTCCTGGGATTCGCCGTGGTGCTTTCCGATAAGGGCGATGAGTGTTTCGGCAAGTCCGATGAACCCTACACCGAGGGTCCCCTGGTTTATTACCGATTCGATGGTGTCCTCTTCCTTCAGGTTCTCGCTTCCGAGCCAGAGTGCTCCCATAAGCAGTGGAAACTGCTTCTTCATTGCGGTCTTCTGGAAATTGTATCTTTCACAGAGTTGTTTTGCCGTGATGGTGAGGGCATTGTCGAGTTTTTCGAAGAACATGTGGATTCTCTCCGCCTTGTCCGGTTCATCCATGCATTCAATGGCGAGACGTACAAGGTTGATCGTCGTGAAGGACAGGTTGCCCCTGCCGATCGACGTCTTCGGTCCGAAACGGTTTTCGAAGACCCTTGTCCTGCAGCCCATCGTGGCCACTTCGTATTCGTACCTTTTAGGGTCGTCCGCCTTCCAGAGTTCGTGGCGGTTGAACGGCGCGTCCAGATTCAGGAAGTTGGGGAAGAAGCGTCTGGCGGATACCTTGCAGGCAAATCTGTACAAGTCATAGTTCCTGTCTTCAGGCAGGTAACTTACGCCTCTTTTCTTCTTCCATATCTGGATAGGGAAGATTGCTGTCGAGCCGTTCCCTACGCCTTCGTATGTAGTATTGAGAATCTCCCTGATTACGCAACGGCCTTCCGGTGATGTGTCTGTGCCGTAGTTGATGGAACTGAATACGACCTGGTTGCCGCCGCGGGAATGGATGGAGTTCATGTTGTGGACGAATGCTTCCATGGACTGGTGGACCCGTCCGACTGTCATGTTCATCGCATGCTGCAGTGCCCTTTCCTTTCCCTGGAGTCCGAGAAGGTCACGCTTGAGGTAGTCGTCGACCTGGATGGATTTCAGTTCCGAATAGTCTTCACCGGTGATTTCGCTTATCTTGTCTATCTCTTCGCAGAACGCCTTCTTTACGAACGGTGCCATGTAGAAATCGAAGGCCGGGATGGCCTGTCCTCCGTGCATCTCGTTCTGTACCGTCTCCATGGAGATACATCCCAGGATGCTGGCTGTCTCGATCCTTTTGGCAGGTCTGGATTCACCGTGGCCGGCAAAGAACCCGTTCTTGAGTATCTTGTCCAGAGGATGCTGGACGCAGGTGAGGCTCTTCGTAGGATAGTAGTCCTTGTCATGGATGTGGATGTATCCGTTCTGGACCGCTTCCTTCACGTCTTCGGACAGCAGGCATTCGTCAACGAATGACTTGGTGGACTCGGAGGCAAACTTCATCATCATGCCGGCCGGCGTGTCGGCATTCATGTTGGCATTCTCCCTCGTCACGTCCGTGGCCTGGGCCTCTATGATTTCCTGGAAGATTTCACGTGACTTGGCTGTCCTGGCAAGGTTCCTCTGGTTCCTGTAGGCAATGTATTTCTTTGCGACCTCCTTTCTCGGGCTGTTCATCAGTTCCATTTCCACCCTGTCCTGGATGTCTTCCACGCTCATGCTCTCCTTGTCCGTCCTTGAGATTCTTGCAGCGATTTCCGCGGCGAGCACTATGTCTTCGCCTGCTTCAGTGACATCCATTGCCTTGGTGATGGCATCTATGATCTTCTTCTTGTCGAATTCCACGACCCTTCCGTCGCGTTTGATTACATTCCTTATCATGGTTCAAAGGTGTTAGCGGCAAGTCCGTCTGCCGGCGGAGGCGCGGACTCCCTTATATTGTGTTGTGAATTGATTGCTTTTCCGATTGGTCCATCAACCGGAAGACAAAGGTATCATTATTTATCTTCCGAAGACAACAAAAGTCCAAAAAGTTATTAACAATTACGAAAAATGCCTGTTAAATGATTAATTAACAGACATTTAAAAATTAAATAAATTGGAAAAATTCAAATTTGGCACAACATTGCTGTTACATCCTCATCCTACGACCCATACAAGGACATGACGGTCGAAAACCATGTATTCAGGTTCGAATTCCTCTTCATGGCCGTCCTTGTGGATGAACCTTGCTTCCAGTTCCCCTTCGCTTTTCGGAGTGAATCTTTCCACTTCTATCTGTTCGGAGAAATCGACGCGGTTCTGGGACATTCTCTTGAATATCGCTTCCTTGGTACACCAGTAAATCGCAAGCTGCTCGTTCTTTCTGTCTTCGTCGATATCGTCTATCTCCTCTTCGGAAAGGGCCTTCTTTTCCACTGACGAAAAGTCCCTGTCCAGGGATTCTATGTCGATTCCGACATCGTCTTCATCGTGGGTGATGATGGCCACGTACCTGTCCGTGTGCGTTATGCTGATGTTGGTTATGCAGTTTTCAAGAAAAGGTTTGCCGTTATCGTGATGGTTGAGGTACATCTTTTCCTCGAATACCGTATTGAGAAGTGCCCTGACTGCGAGTTTCTGCTTCCTGAGTGCCTCGCTGCGTATCAGGGAGATTTCTTCCATTTCGTCCGACGGCACCGAACTCAGGCCGATCAGTTCCTGTTCCGTTTCGGTGATCTGCCAGACGGAAATCTCTGCCTTGTTTTCAAGGGTTTTTCTAAGATATAGTCCCATAGAAAAGTAAATCCTGTTTTCTTTATGACTCCATGTCTCCCGGCCTGCCAATATACGACAAACCCGTATGTGCAGAATATACACATACGAAATATCCTTCATCTTCGTCGGAAGGGGCGTCTACTATCATGAAAATATAACCCGACAACGGGTCTTCGGACAACTGATCCGCCAGATTGCCTTGATCTGTCTTTATATTATGACTGGGAGGTTCCACAAGTATAAAATGTAAAATTCCGGAGACAAAGATACTATAATTTTTCTTATATTTGCGGAGTTTTGGTAAAAGATAATTGTATTATGGACTTTTTGACAAATGAAAAACTGACGATAGTGGGTGCTGCCGGCATGATCGGCTCAAACATGGCACAGACCGCTATGATGATGAGACTTACTCCGAATCTTTGCCTGTACGACCCGTTCGCCAAGGGTCTTGAAGGAGTGGCCGAGGAAATGTTCCACTGTGCGTTCGACGGGGCGAACATCACCTATACTACAGATGTCAAGGAGGCCTACAAAGACGCAAAATATATCATTTCGTCTGGTGGCGCCCCTCGTAAACAGGGAATGACCAGGGAGGATCTCCTGAAGGGCAACTGCGAGATCGCAGAGCAACTGGGTAAGGATATCAAGGCATATTGCCCTGATGTAAAGCATGTTGTCATCATTTTCAATCCGGCTGACCTTACCGGTCTTGTAACCCTTCTTCATTCTGGACTGAAACCTTCCCAGGTGACTACTCTTGCCGCCCTTGACTCAACCAGGCTCCAGAGTGCCCTTGCCAAGGAATTCGGCGTACAGCAGTGCAAGGTGGAGAACTGCCATACCTACGGCGGACACGGAGAGCAGATGGCGGTGTTCGCATCCAAGGTGACTGTGGACGGCAAGCCGTTCTCAGAACTTCTCGGAAGCAGGCTCCCTCTCACAAGATGGGAAGAGATCAAGCAGGATGTGATCCAGGGAGGAAAGAAGATTATCGAACTCCGCGGCCGTTCTTCATTCCAGAGCCCTGCGTATGTTTCGGTGGAAATGATGGCTGCGGCAATGGGAGGAAAGAAATTCGAGTGGCCTGCAGGATGCTATGTCAACACTGACAGGTACAGGAACGTGATGATGGCCATGCCGACGGTGATCGATGCAGACGGGGTACACTATGGGACAATCGACGGCACGGAGGAAGAGATGGCCGCTCTTGAGGCTTCATACCAGCACCTCTGCAAGATGAGGGACGAGATCATCGATCTCAATATCATTCCTCCTGTATCAGAGTGGAAGTCAGTCAACCCGAACCTCTAGAATCATCTTCGGATATAATAAAGACGCCCGGCGGAAAGTCGGGCGTCTTCTTTGATATGTGCCCCGGGGCACATCCTACATGTTGTTCAGGGTATTCTCTATTTCGTAGGAAAGATACTGGTAGTGTGATTTGAGTTCACCTTTGGATGAGCCGGCTCTCTTCTTCACGAGTTTCTGGACATCGAGAAGGGTACCGAACAATATTTCCTTGGCGCTTATCTTCAGGTCGGATTCCTTCTTCGCTTCCATCATGGATCTTTCCCCGTTTCCGACGGCCTCGCCGTATTCAATGTGCGAACAAGGCCAGCCTTCATCCCCTGTCCGGTACAGGTCAGACGTATTGTCGGCAAATGATTTCTTGCCGGACCCTTCAAGCATGCCAAGATCATCGAAAAGGGCATATACGAAAGCGTATTCCATATTCATGTCCGCACGGTCAAGTTCCTTGCCGTCCATGGTCTTGCCGAATACGAGACTGTATACGTCGTGGATATATTCAGCCTGGGTATAAGGGTCATCGGACAGTTTTGCCGTGTATCCCACCTTAGGATATGAACCGAGCAGGGATTTGACGGTAGAAGCCTGGTAATCGTAGATTCCAGGGTTTCCCGGGTCGAAAAGTCCGAGGACCTTCCTGTCCATCATCCATTCCGGAAGTCCGCTGATCTGGTCGAAAACGAACCGGAGCGCCTCCTGCTGCTTTTCCTTGGAAACCGGCACGAATCCAGGCTTGCTGTCACCGTAGACCGGATATTCAAGATAGTTTCCTCCGATGTATTTCATGACATGTCCCATGTACCTGCGGAACTGGGTCATCACCTCGTCATACATTTCTTTGGTATAGTCGTAACTTTCCCCTTCCTTTGCGGTCCAGTCCACAAGATTCTGCATGATTATCTTGAGGTTGCTGATTCCGTATTCGCTTGCCTTTACCGCATCGTCACCGAGGGATTCGCTTTGGGATGCAGGGTCGATATATGTGAATATTTCCTGCTCTCCGTATCTGTACATAGGGTCATTCCCCTTGTCCAGAATCCATTTGTTGAGTACCGGCTTTTCGTCTTCCGGAGTTTCCGCTTCAAATATCGGTTTGTATCCCCAGGCGATTGCATATTTGTCGTAGACACCCAGACGCGGAGGAAGCAGCCATTCCACCCCGTCTCCCGGCTGTGCCACGTAATTGTATCTGGCGTAGTCCATTACCGATGGGGTGGTGCCGTATTTGGCTGTGAATGAAGGGCTGCGGAGGGAATCCACCGGATATGCGTAGGAAGCCCTCATGTTGTGCATGAGTCCGAGAGTGTGGCCTATCTCATGGACAACCAGGTATCTCAGGAGGGGCCCCATGGTTTCAGTGTCGAACACTTCTTTCCTGGCTTCAGGGTTTACCACGGAAGTCTGGATGAAGCACCAGTTGTGGAGAAGTTTCAGGACATCGTGGTAGAAATAGACCGAGCCCTGGATGATTTCGCCGGAACGCGGGTCAGTCCATGACGGGCCCATCGCATTGGCGATTCTTGTAGATGCATATCTGAGACATGAATACCTGATGTCATCCGGGTTGAAGTCAGGATCGTCCTTTGGATAGTCCTTTGCGATGATCGCGTTCTTGAATCCTATTTCCTCGAACGCCATCTGCCAGTCTTCGATTCCTTCCTTGAGGTATTTCCTCCATTTTGCAGGGAAAGCGTCGTCAATATAGTACACGATAGGTTTGGCCGGCTCGACAAGTTCGCCCCTCCGGTATTTTTCCATATCTTCCGGTTTCGGTTCGAGCCTCCATCTGTTGATGTAGCGGACGACTTCACTCCTGTCCTTGTCTTCGGAATATTCGATGTGGCTGTTTGTGAAATATCCTATACGGTGGTCTGCAAGCCTCGGTTTCATCGGCTCGTCAGGGAGTTGTATCATCGAAACGGATACGATGGCCGTAAAAGGTTTGGACGAGACCGTATATACCATCCTTGTCCTGAATACGATGTTTTTAGGGAAAGCGTTGAAACTCAATATGGATGACATGTCCGACTGGAACGACCCCTTGAGTTTCGGTCCTCCGAACAGGGCATCGAACGGTGAAGCCGGAATGAAAGGAGACATGTATTCTTCGTCAGAGCAGAAGAATTTTGAGACATCAATGACGACTCCGGTGGAATCAGGATTCACGGCCTTGATCGGGAATGATTTCCTGATAGGTTTCATGTAATTCAGTTCGACTCCTTTGGAAATGCTTTCGGTGCTGTCGCAGATGGCCCTTACATCCGCATCGAGCAGGTAGACGTTATCATCGTCGCATCCCCATTCCACCAGCAGAGGGTCTGTCGGCATCTGTCCGGCGATCACATCGGCATTGTCGCTGATGGAGGATACCTTGCCGGACAAAAGCATAGGCTTGCCCATCAGGGAATATGGAATCTCCAGATAGTAGGTCTTCTTTACCTTGTGGATATCCATAAGGCCCCTTGAAGTTTCTGCTTCCCCGGTTATGACATCGGCATAACTCTTTTTCTCCCCTTCCTTGGAGGATGTGGAATCCGATTTCTCGGTCTTTTCTGATGCGGCTTTTTCCAGAATGTCCAGAATACCTTCCGAACCTGACTGTCCCGCCGACATCTGCAGAGGGACCAGGGCGGAAGCCGCAACTATCCATAGCAATCTCTTCATAAAACTTGAATTAGTGACTAATATTGGTGTTGGTAATCGAATGTGCTATTCTGCCGGTCCGAGGGAGCCGAATCTCTCTACATTCCGGTTGCCGATTTCCTGCAGGTCGATCCCGCATGCATCCTTGACTGCATCTATCAGTGCGTTGTATTTCACAAGCAGGATGTCGAAGCCTTCCATTTCGGCCTTTATTTCCTCTTCCGTGTGTGTAAGTATCGTTTCCACGAATCCTGCCACATCGCCTTCTTCATCGGGCAGCATCGTATCATAGACCCCTGTCGGGTCGAACTTCCACATCCCTGTCTTCTTGATGGCGGTTTCAGGATCGTCATCAGGGAAGACATTCGTTACGTTCTGTCCGTAGTAATCCTGTGACGGAGTGAAGAAGTTTTCCGGGACAGTTATCAGATTGTTGGCATATATGAAATTCCCCCATAGCATTCCGTTGATTGCGCCGAGGTTTTCAAGGATCTGTGCCGGTGTCATGCCGGAGAGAACGTCTGACCGAAGCCGTCCGACGGCAAGGTAACTCCGTCCGTATCCGCATACAGCGTCCTCGAAATAATTGCTTTCAATCGTATCGGCAAGAAGTATCTTGTACGGGAAATATTTCCCTGCGAATCCTGTTCCGTAAAGATTCGTCAGGACACTCCTCAGGTATTCCACGGCGTCATCCAGTATGGCAGGGTCCATCCTGGTCAGAGTGTAGGAGGATTCGCTGTTGACATTCCACATGTAGTCCACGTCCTCGTATTCGGAAAGGATGTAGACTCCTGTATTCTGGCAGAATTCATACAGGTAATGCTGTCCCGGATCATCGCTGTCCTCTATGACGTATTGCGGTACGGACTCGTCAGGAGTCAGAGGGTCTTCCTTGTAGCACGAGGTGACGGCTGCGGCCAGCAGTCCGGCTGCTGCAGCCATTGGAATCATCTTGTATATCTTGTCCATAATGTATCTTTTTATCTCGGGTTGCGTGCAGGTCTTGAAATGTTCTCTATGTCGGTATCCCTTTCATAGACTTCTTCCGGTATCGGAAGGGTGTATGCCGGATCGTTTTCTTCCAGGACGTAGGTTTGCGTGATACTGAGGTCGGCGACATCAGGGGTGAAGGTATGGGTGATGCTCGGCCGGTCCCATCTCCGGAGGTCGAACCATCTGTGCTCCTCGAAACAGAGTTCCCTTCTCCTTTCATCCCGGACGGCCCTGATGACTTCTTCCTGTGTCCCGACGGCAAGGTCTGAATAGGTTTCCGGAGTGAAACGGTTGCGTCTTATCATATTGATGTCGTCTATGGCATCCTGCAGGTTCTCCCCGCCTTTCATTGCATAGGCTTCGGCACGGTTCAGATAGGCTTCAGCGGTGCGTATCGCCTTCCCGTGTACTCCGGTATCGGATGAACTGTATCCTTTGTATTGCGTATATCTTCCGCCTCCGCTCATGATGGTCATGTCCGCCCCGAGGTATCTGATATATGCCCCGTCCGTGTCATCAAGCCTGAGGTCTCCTTCGATGAACATAGACAACAGGTCCTCTGAAGCAGGGAACATGCCGCAGGCGGCTTCCGCATGATAGTTGTTCGGACCGTAGCCGAAAGAAAACAGTATTTCAGGGTTGTTCTTGCGGAGGAAATATTCTTCGCGGTCGGAGTCCTCGTCTCCTACACCTTCCTCTTCAAGTTTTGTGTTGAAGTTCCATAGATTGGCATTCATCCCGAGGGCTGCATCGGCATAGGAGATGGCCCTGTCCCAGTCATGGATGTAGAGGCATACCCTTGACAAGAGGACATTGGCGGCTGCTGCGTTCCATCTGTATATTGTGGCGTCATGCCCGGCGGCTTCGAACTGGACAAGGGCATTTTCCCCGTCTGAAAGTATCTGCTCATAGATTCTGGCTGCGGATTCCCTCTGGAATTTCCTGTTTTCCGACCCGATCAGATCGTTTATCGGAACTCCCAGAGCATCAGGGAATTTCTCGGGATCATACGGCTCCCCGTAGAGGTTGACCAGCATGAAGTATGCGAACGCCCTGACCATATAGGCTTCCGCCTTCGCCTGTGCCTTTTCCTGGTCCGTGCCGTTCTTGTCGTCCACATCGTACAGTATCATGTTGGCTGTCAGTATCTGATGATAGTAGGTCGCCCAAGCCCGGTCGCTGTTGAGCGTCCCCGTGAACTGGTGCTCCGGTGACGGCTGCCAGGTATAGTATCCGAACCCGGCACTCCTGTTGTCGCTCATGCCGAACAGAGGGTCGGATGCGAATTCCCCGCAGTCATCGGTCATGATGTCCAGATAATTGTTGACGTTGGTACTGTTCGTGCTATAATATATTTCTCCTGCTATCAGTTCCAGATAGTCGCTCGCGCTGTTCGGCCTTATCTCGTCCTGGGAGTATTCCTCGAGGAATTTCCCGCAGGAAGTCAGGAGGAGTCCGGCGGAAACGCCGGCGGCAATCATATTGTATATATGCTTTTTCATGTCAGGGTCAATTAGAAGGTGATGTCAAGTCCAAGTGAGAAAGAGGCTACAGGAGGAGTGGTGATACCGATTTCCCCGAAACCGAGCTGCTCCGGATCCTGTCCGTTGAGGTCTTTGGAGCAGACGAGGAAGAGGTTGTTGCCCTCTATCCTTACGTTGGCGGAACTTATCCGCAGTGCATCGCAGACTTTCTGCGGGATGGCGTAGCGCAGGTAGGCGGTGCGCAGACGGAGGAAGTCGCTGGAGACAACCCGCAGGTCGCTCTGGTTGTACATCTGCCACATGTTGTTGGCTATCTCTATCTCCCTGTCGCTGAAGATGCCCGTATCCATAGGAAGGTCTTCCGTGGACAGTGCTGGAATAACGGCCCAGGCTTCGTCGCCCGGCTGTCGCCACCTGTTCACGAACTCTCCCGACATGTTCTGCTGCGGATTCGGAAGTTCCTGCCCCGTATTGTTGTACAGATTGTTCAGTCTCACCTTTGCCCCGAGACTGTACGAGAAGAACAGGCCGAGGGTGAAGTTCCTGTAGGAGAACGTGGTGCTGAATCCGCCCTGCATGTCCGGGATACGGTTTCCGGAATAACTGAATACCTTGGCGTACATGTCCTGCTTGGTGGCTCCTTCGGTCTCCTCTATGTCCTTGAAGGTCGGCAGTCCGTTGGCGTCAAGCCCTCCGAACTTGTAGGAGAAGAAGGAGTTTATCGGATAGCCCTGCAGTACGGCCGAACCGTCGACATACTGCGAATAGGTGTATTCATCCTCCATTCCTCCCTGTGTCACCCGGTTGATGTTCTTTGCCGTATTGAAGGACAGCGACCATGTGAAGTCCCTGGTCTTTACAGGTACTGCGGTCAGGATGAATTCGTATCCCTTGTTCATGATGTCTCCGACATTCAGGCTCATGGAGGAGGTTCCCGTAGTCTGGGCGACTTCCACGGAGACTATCTGGTCATTTCCCTTTTTATAATAGTATTCGAAAGTTCCGGAAAGCCTGTTATCAAAGAGGGAGAAGTCGAGACCTATGTTGTAGGATACGGTCTTTTCCCATTTCAGGAACGGGTTCGGGAGTTTGGACAGGGTGGAGATATAGTCTCCGGAGATTTCGTCCATCGAGCCCAACTGGATTATCATGCTCGGGGTCTGGTCATCCGATACGTTACCCTGGATACCGTATGATCCCCTGACTGACAGTTCGTTCAGCCACATCACCCTTTCCAGGAACGGTTCGTTCATGATGTTCCATCTTGCCGATACCGACCATATAGGGAGGAATCTGGTGCTGCGGTCCTGTCCGAACTTGTTGGAGCCGTCGGCTCTGATGTTCCCGTTGATGATATAGCGCGATTTGTAGGCGTATGACAGGACACCGTACCAGGACAGGTAGTTGGAAAGGCTGTTTGTCACGACATCGGGCGAGTTCATGATCATATTGTTGTACAGCGGCCACTGGATAGGGTCAATGGTGACGAAGGTTTCGCCCCTGTCAGGAAGATACCCCCACTGGGTGGTGGAGATGCCGTCGTATTTTGTGGACCGGGCCTCGAATCCTGCCGACCCGGAGATATGGTGTCCCTTGATGAATTTGCTGTAGTCCAACTGGAGACGGGCCGTGTAGCCGAAGTTCCTGGTTTCGGAACTTTTGAGTTCCCCTCCGTAAGGAAGACGGCAGAACTGGTCCCGGAAGGTGTCATTGTCCGGAATAGGCGTGCCGTAGTTCAGCCCTCTAAGTTGTGCTGCCGCATAGGTGCGGTCATTGAACCATTCCTTGTCGGACGTGTTGGACATATTCATTGCGAAGGTTCCGGTTGCCCTGAGGCCGTCCCAGATTGCCCATTCGAGATTTGCATTGAAATACAGGGAGTTGCTCTTGACCGTCCTTCCTGAATTTTCTATCTCGTTGAGGATATTGTACTGGAGCGGATTGGCGTTGAAGCCCTGCTCTGCATTGTAGTAGGAGTAGGTTCCGTCCGGATTGAACGCAGGTATGGCTCTGGATGTATTGTATGCGTAACTGTACGGGGAAATGCTGGAATGCTGGTAATCCTTGTTGGTGATGTTGCCGCGCAACTGGACTGTCCCCGTCAGCCTTGAAGCAAGGTGGGCCTGAACTTTCGCCATTATGTTGTACTGTTCCAGACCGGTCCCGCGGACATTCGCGTTTTCGTCGGTGTAGGCTCCGGATACATAGTAGTTGACCTTGTCGTCCGCTCCCGAGATGGAGAGATTGTGCTTGTGGGACACGGAGTTGTGGTAGAGCAGGTCGAACCAGTCCGTGTTCATGGTCTCAAGGGCCTGGACTCCGGAGAGGAACTGGTCGTAATTTATCTTCCTGTCATACAGGTCGTAGAGCAGGCCCTCATATCCTACTGCAGCGGGTTCGAAACTGTATGTCAGGCCCTTGGCTGCAATTTCCTCGGAGACGTCTATACGCTCCTTGGAGTTCATCAGGTTGAGTTTGTTGTAACTCGGTCTTTCCGTGACGGTCAGTGTACCGGAATAGTTGACGCGCGGAGCACCCATCTTGCCCCTTTTGGTGGTCACGACAATCACTCCGTTGGCGGCGCGGACACCGTAGATTGCTGTGGCCGATGCGTCTTTCAGGACGTCTATCTTTTCGATATCCATCGGATTGAGTCCGGAGATGGCGTTACCTATGAGGTTTACGTTGTCAAGATTGTTGAGCATTTCAGTCGAGATGGAGACAGGGTCGTCAAGGATGACCCCGTCCACGACCCACAATGGTTCCCTGTTGCCGGATATGGTGGAAGTTCCCCTTATCCTGACTTTGGTGGCCGCTCCCGGGGTGGATGACGAACTCAGGACAGACAGTCCCGGTATTTTTCCCTGAAGCATGTTGTCAAGGGATGTCGCGTTGGCCTGAAGCACATCCTCACCCGATATGGAGGCAACGGAAGAAGTGGACATCCTCCTGTCTATTCTCTGGTAACCCGTGTTGATGATGGCCCCGACCAGGGTGGCCAGCTCATCTTCCATTTCCACTTCGAAGTGGTCCCGGTTACATTTGATTTCCTGTGCGATTTTCCCGATGCATGTGAATATCAGGACAGGGGCAGGTTCTCCCTTTTCAAATTTTACGGACAGTCTGAAATTTCCGTTTTCATCTGTCATTGTTCCGGTGGTGGTGCCTTTGACCAGAACCGCAACGCCCGGGGCCGGCTCGCCGTTTTCATCGGTGACATGTCCGGTAACGGCCTTTACCGTTGTCTCCCTCCCTTGGGCGGAGAGGTTCAGAGGGGATGCAGCGAGAACTGCAAGGAAGACGGAAATCAGCAGCAATGTCCGTCCTGAAATGTTTAGACTCGTGCCCATATTCGAGATAGTTTAAATTAATAATATGGATAAATTCAAATGCAATTCGGTCAAATATAGGAAAAATATGGACAAACCGGTATCAGGTTGCCGATAAAAATCACAAGGCGTTCCTTCGTGCGGACTTTACGGATTTAAGTGTCGTTCCCGCCTTCCGGGAAATCCCGAATCCGGTAGCGGAAAAATAATGTCAGATTTTCCTTTTGTGCCCTAAAAAGATTACATTTGTCAATATCTAAAAAACCAATGCTATGAAGAAATATCTATCGGAAATGACAGGCACTATGACGCTCGTCCTTATCGGGTGCGGAAGTGCGGTATTCAATGGCGGATGCGGGACACCTGCCCAGGTCCTTATGGTGGCTGTGGCCTTCGGTCTTGCAGTCGTGGCTATGGCATATGCTGTCGGAGGGATTTCCGGATGCCATATCAATCCGGCCATCACGCTCGGAGTGATGCTTTCCGGCAGGATGAAGGCAAAGGAAGGCCTGATGTATATGCTTTTCCAGGTGATAGGGGCCGTCATCGGTTCGGCGATACTCTACTTGCTCACATCCTGCATTGATATCGACTATGCTACAAGGACAGGAGCCAACGTTTGCCAGCCGGGAGTCAGCGTGGCAGGAGGATTCATTGCGGAGGTGGTCTTCACCTTCATCTTTGTCCTTGTCGTACTCGGAACGACAGATCCGCAGAAAGGTGCGGGAAATCTCGCAGGTCTTGCGATAGGCCTTACCCTGGTCATGATACATATTGTCTGCATCCCGATTACCGGAACCTCCGTCAACCCGGCCAGAAGCATAGGACCGGCCATCTTCGAAGGCGGGGCAGCGCTGTCCCAACTGTGGATATTCGTAGTCGCCCCTCTTGTGGGTGCCGCTTTCAGTGCCCTGGTATGGAAAGGCCTTGTTGACCGGAAATGACGTTCAGACCGTGAGGAACAGCCAGACCGAGCAGACGATCATTACCGCCGCAACGATGCGGCGGTATATTTTTCTCCTTATGTCCCTGATGAATTTCATGGCAATGAAATTTCCCGTAACCATTGCCGCTCCCAGATAAAGCCCGTCCGCGATGACCATCTGTTCCAGAAGTCCGAATTCCCCGTACATTATAAGTTGGACCACATGCATTACGACGGCTGACGCCGCTTCGCTTGCGATATAGGCGACAGGTGAGAGTCCGAGAGTGAGGAATACGGCACTGCTGATCGGACCGGAAAGGCACAGGAGGCCGTTTATTATCCCGGATATCCCTCCTCCGGCAAGCATGGTCCATCTGGATCTCGGAAGCCTGAACCTTTCGGACAGGTCGAGCAGGGCGAACAGGGTCAGCAGGATGCACAGGATACGGGTCATCAGTTCTTTCGGGACCACGACGAAACCGTAGGCCCCTACGACCGTAAGAGGTAAGGCCAATATGAGGAAAAAGCCGACCTTGCGCCACCGGATCGAACGGAAACCCGCTCCCATCCTGAATATGTTGCTGAGCAGTTGGGCCACTGTAGCCATGGGGACTGCCGTCTCGATCCCGTGCAGCGAGGTGATAGCCGGCAGCAATATCATGCTGCCTCCGAACCCTACGGTTCCGGAAAGCAGGCCGGCCGCCAGCCCAGCGACAATCAGAATGACAGTCTCCAGCATTGACGTTATTGTATTGTACTGTTCAGGTCTTCCAACAGTTTTTCCAATATGTTTTCCCTGTACCAGATGTCATTGCTTTCCTCAAGTTTCCTGTCCAGGATGCCGCAGAGTTCCCGGAAGAGTTCCGGATTCTCCCCGTATGGGATGTTCCGCATCTGGTAAGGGTCGTTCCAGTCATCGAATATCATTACCCGGTCTATGCAGTAATCCCTGGTTATCGATATTTCCATTGTATATCTGTCCGTCCGGATGCCTCTCGCCCCAGGGAAGATGCCGTGTACAGTCCCGTCGGGATTCTTTTTCCCGTCAAGATTGCGGATATACAGGGTCGCATCCGGCACGGTGCATTCCCTTCCGTCTTCAAGGAAGACCGGAGACAGGTCGTGACCTTCGACCGAGTCAGGTATCCTGTCGTACAGCCCGGCCATACCGAGCAGGGTAGGCATGATGTCTGTGGTACTCAGCATGGTGCTGTCTATCCGGTGCCGGATCTTTCCCGGATACCGTATCATGAAAGGGACGCAGTAGGATTCCGTATAGATCGAGTTCTTCGGATCATAGGTTCCCTGGCTGCACATGGTCTCTCCATGGTCGGAAGTGAATATCACAATAGTGTTCTTGTCCAGACCCAGTCTTTCCAGTTCGGCAAGCAGCCTCCCGAATTCCCTGTCGACTCCAGTGACATTGGCGAAATAGTATCTTGCGCTCGGGGCCTTTGTGAGAGTGGTGTCTGCATTGTCCCTGACATACAGACTCCTGTAATCCATGTCCTTGTATAGGTTGAAGTCCTCTTCCATGCAGTCTTCAAGACTCTCGTACGGACTGTGTGGCGGATTGTATGCCAGCATGAGGAAGAAAGGCTTTCCTGCGTCCCTTTCTCCGTTTTCATTCCGCAGGAATGCGATTGCCCTGTCCGTCTCGTGTTTCACGGAATATTCGTGCGGGTCATGTCTGATGCCGTCCGTATCCCAGTAATGCGGGTTCTTGTGGACGTCGAATGTCCCGTAGGAATACCAGTATCTGAATCCGTGCCTGCGTTCCGGCGGCGTGTATGCGTCCCATTCCGGAGTCCTGTCGCTCACGAAGTGTCCCGGGTTGTCAGGGTTGTTTTTCATGGGCGTTTCCGCGTGCAGTTTGCCTATGTAGCCGCAGAAATATCCTGCCTGGTCAAGCACGTCGGATATGCATGTCGCTTCCGGTCTGAGCGTGCTTTCCGGTCTGAGTGCCATACAGTTGAGTGTCACTCCGTTTCTCTCCGGATACATCCCTGTCAGGAGCATGCCTCTGTGCGGGCTGCTTAACGGACAGGTACTGACAGCGCTGTTGAGGACGAGTGCCTCGTCAGCGAAACCGTCCAGATTTGGCGTGTGTACCGGGTCTGCCTTCCAGTTGACAGCCCCTTCATATTCCGGAGAGTCCCAGAATGCAAGTGAGGATATCCTGAACTGGTCCGGGAATACGTAGATTATATTCGGCCGGCTTTCTTCCACATTGCTGCAGGAAACGGCTGCAATGCCTGTCAGAGGCAGGATTATGTTCCGTATTTTCATAGCCTTATTCTCCTATTATGCGAGAAAGCCGGATTTCTTCGGTCCTTGCTCCCTTTGTCGTGAAATGCAGCCGGGTGCTGTCGCCTTCGACGAGGACCGTGACTGTGCTGTCTCCGGCATCCTCAAGTTTCCATTTTCCTGTCAGGGTCATGTCGATCGCGGTGTTGCCGCAAGGATTGTCCACCCATTCCCTTCCGTAGATGCTCCGCTCGGTCCTTTTCCCGTTCCCGTCAAGGATTTCGTCGCTCGGTCCGGTGTAAAGTCCCAGATCAGGATTGCTGACACTTAACGTCATTACCGGTCCTTCAAGGCTCATCATCACCATGCAAGGTGAAGATGCTTCGATTCCTGAAAGGCTGTCTTCTCCGTCAAGTTCCTCGAAGATGGCTCCGGAAATGATACCGGTTGCGTTATCCCTGATGATGTGTGCCTTGCGGTCGCATCTGATGACGGAGTACGGGAGCCTTTCCGAATATTCGCGGATTTCACTGTCGCTGGCATGGATGACTGTCATGTATTCATAGGAATCCTTCATGTACCTGTCTTGAGGGACGGTTCCCTTGCTGACCATGCTGCCGTGACAGATATACGCCTTTTCGAAATAGCCTTCGGTAGGTTCGTCGGTTTCTTCATGCAGGGAATGCTGGAGTCCTCTCCTGACGGCCACCTTCCCGTTCCTGACGAACCATGCGTTGCCGAACCTGTCCTGGACGGTTATCATGTCCCCTTCGTATTCGTGACTGAATTCCCTGGCTGCTATCGCTCCTTGGTTTACCTTTGTGATGTCCTGCTGCGGATCGGTCAATACATTCTGGAACAGGGTGGTATGGAGGGACGAACCTGGAAGGAAGTTCTCCAGATCAGAGCCGAGGGCTATGATACGGTTCCCGAATGCGAAGTAGGACTTGCGGGCCCGGAGAGAACCGTTGTATTTGTCGTGTTCGTGCAGGATCATGGCGTAGGCACCGGCATTGCCTTTGTGGGTGACCCCTCCGGCAAACCATTCGTCGGACAGAAGCATTTCCTCGTATCCGGAAAATTCATCCACATTCCTCACGTCGGCCTTCATCGCTTCCATCGGGATTTCCGCTGCAGTTGCCCCGGGTATATGGCACCAGTCCCAGCCGGCCACCTGGTAGCCGCTTCCTGTAATGCTGATTTCAGGAGATCCGTCGGCCAGAATCTGCATGCTTCCGTGCGTGAGGTATCTTCCGTAATGGTTGGCCCCGTTGTATATTTCGGCTGCCCACAGATACCTGCTGTGTCCGGCGATGGTTACCGACCATTCGTCCTGCCTGTATGTGAGTGAGCAGTTGAAAGGATAGGAATGGCATCCGGTCGGAGCCGGTTCCGCCTTGAATCCGGCCTTGAGGAATTCCCTGCTCCACTTCCCGTCTGGGGCAAGTCTCAGATAGGCTTCGGCGAGTTCCCTGTCCGTTTCCTGTGTGCCGTCAGGGGAACCGGCTGTGGCCAGCAGCCCGTATTGGGACGGAATGAGTTCCCCTTTTCCGTCAGGATGCCTGCCGGACATGGCCAGAGGGAAGGATTTCCTGTTGCAGTAGAATCTCATTTCCAGGAGGGCCTTCTTCAGTATTCCGTGTCCCCGCTCCGAGATGGCATAGTCTGTTCCGTGGAGCATCCATACGGCGTTTACCGCTCCGGCGAATCCTCCGGTGGCGTATGCCGGGTAGGCTTTCCTGTGGTGCTGGACCGTTCCGTCCGGCTTGAAGGCCGGCCTGAGTCCGTCGGCATACATGAACCCGTTGTCGATCCATTTGGAAAGGGCCTGCATGTAGGCTTTCCTGTATGGAGTGTCATCGAGCATCAGAATGGAGGCCATACGCCCCATCAGGGATGTGTTGAATGCATCTATGTCCATTCCGGGCTGTTCGGGAGCCGTCTTGACTTCCCCGACTCCGGAAAACCATTCCATCGCTTTCTGTACTTCTCCTGCAAGCCCGGCCCTTTCAAGAACCTCTTTCATTATTACCGGGGCGGTATAGAAATTCCTCATGCTGTAACCCAGGTGGTGCAGAGTCCCGAGGGCACTGCCTGCCGCATATCCCTGGTCGAGCAAGTGTTCTGTCATTGTCACATACATGTTTTCCAGTTCCCGTTTCCATTCAGGATCGTCAGTCTTCAGGTATGCAAGTGCAAGGTTGAACATGAAATCGTTTGCTGTCCTGAGCAACTGGCCGTTGTCGGAGAAAATGCGGGACGCATCCGGAATGCCGAGATTGATGTATGTCTCTCCGTATCTTGTGAAGAATACCGGCTTGCCGGTGATTGATCCGTCCTTGTTGCGATGTATGCCGTAACCGTCGAACTGTTTCCTGAGCCTGTCCGGATCCGGGGCCTTTTTCCCGTCTGTGACCAGGGTGATGAACCTGTCCCGGATCTTTTCCATCTGTTCCGTATCTTCTGCCGTAACGGCCGGGCCGGGCGTAATATCAAGGCTCTTGTTCCAGTTGTCCAGCAGCACCAGCCAGTGGGATGTAGTCCCTTTGTTTATGAAGGGCGCCTGGAAGTCTGCAGTATGATGTCTGATGTCTTCAAAGGCGGAAGTGATGATGCCGTCCAGGAAGAGCCGCCCCTTTTTCACTCCGTCAGGAGCCGTGACCACGACCCTGTCCATCCCTTCTTCAGGAGTACCTTCCATATCCCTGTCAAAAGCGACCCATGCCCCTCTCCAGCCTTTGAAATCCAGTCCGTATCTGAAACTGCAGCATGTCCTGTCTCCTTTCATGAATGAGAAAAGGAGTTCTCCGTCCACCGGGTTTTCGGAATATATCCAGAACACGAATGTCGAGACGGAAGTCTCTTTCGGGTTCGGGTTCTCGCGCAGGTAGGGGACAGTACCTCTTATTTCGATGGATGCCCCTTCCTTTTCCCATTTCCACAGGAGGGAATTCTCTCCGAGTTTGGAGTGAAGGGAGGAGATGCTTACCGATGATTTCTTCAGTGCATGTACCGGACCGGTTTCCTGTTCGAAAGACAGGATTTCCTTATGTTCAGGAAAGTCGGCATATTGTGCTGTTGCCGGCATGATGCACGACAACAGCACTGCGAGTGTCATTATTATGTGGTTGGTAGTCATCTGCTATTTTACAGGGGCTTCCCCGTTTTCAATGTTGCGTTTGCGGATAAGTGCCTCAAGGAAGTAGTAGTCGGCATAATTGAGAGGGACATCTATGCTGCTGCCGTGAGGTATGCTTCCAACGGAATGCATGAGGATGAATCCTCCGTTTGTGCCTTGTGCCGCACGGTATGCAGGGGAGGAAAGGGATTCAATGATCCGGTCTGCCTTTTCCTTGTATTCCGTGTTGCCGGTGACGTAACCCAGTTCGTAAAGGGCCGAAGCGTTGATGGCTGCGGCTGATACGTCCCTGTAGGTATCCGGAATGTCAGGTGCGTCGAAATCCCAGTACGGCACCAGGTCCTCGGGCATGTTAGGGTCATTGAAGATGAAGCCTGCCACGTTTTCCGCCTGTTTCAGGTATTTGCTGTCACCGGTAAAGCGGTAGGCCACGGTATAGCCGTAGAGGGCCCAGGACTGGCCTCTTGCCCATGCCGATTCGTCAGCATATCCCTGTGCCGTGCATCTGTGCAGGACTTCTCCTGTCTCAGGGTCATAATCCACCACATGGTAGCAACTGAAGTCCGGACGGAAATGGTTCTCCATGGTCTTGTCTGCATGGCTGACAGCGATTTTCGCGAATGTAGGGTCTCCGCTGAATTCGCTTGCCTTGAAAAGCAGTTCCAGGTTCATCATGTTGTCGATGATGACTGGGCATGTCCATCCGCGTTCCGCCTGCCATCCGCGGTCGGTATTCCAGGACTGGATGACACCTGCTCCGGGTCTGAATCTTGTGGAAAGGGAGCGGGCCGTTGTCACGCATACGTCTTCGTAATCCGGTATATTCTTGAGCCTGAGTCCGTTTCCGTAACTGTCGTAAACCATGAACCCTACATCGTGATGCCAGGTAAGGTGCTGTATGGAATCCAGGACTTCGGTATGCTTCCTTGCATGGTCCGCCCAGTATTCGTCTCCTGTGAGTTCGTACATGTACCACAGCGTGCCGGCGAAGAATCCGCTGACCCAGTCGTCGGTCGGTACATATACTATTTTCCCGTCCTGGAATGTGGAAGGGATACGCACCGTGTCTCCTTCTTCGGATGCTTCCAGCAATGCTCCTATCTGTACCTTCGCGTTTTCGATGTTTTCAGAGATCACGTCGGTCTTGGTGTTGCATGAAATAATGGCCATCGAGGCAATGCCTGCTGCCAGGGCTGTCTTCAGGTTCATGTCAGGTCTGTGTTTAGAGTTAAAAATCAGTTTTGTCTATGTAGGTCATATACCTAACTTACAAATATAACAATTTATAGCCAATAAACAAAATGCCTGGCGAATGACGGTGTGGGGTCTTGCGTGTAACTGGAAAATTCGGTAAATTTACGGGGTTTCAGTGAATATGCATTCTTATGAAAAAGTTACCTGTTCTGATAATCTCCATGTTGCCGCTGTTTCAGGGAGTGGTGACCCGGGCGGCAATCAATCCACAGTATGGTTTTGAATCCGGAGTTCCCGGATTTGTCAAGGTGGAGGGAAACGGCACTGTAAGCCATTCTACGGAAAAGTTCAAGGACGGCTGCGGCTCGCTTGAGTTCAAGTGGTCCGGGCCGTCCTCTCTTGTGTTCGG
>CALVAE010000075.1 GCA_944325465.1 uncultured Bacteroidales bacterium
AGCAGAGCAGCAGGAACGCAATATCTGCCGTAGAGCTTGAATTGATTTCCGGTGTCTTTTTTGAAGCCATAATTGAAGTCTATTTTTTATTACGTGCACCGCTCACAATTGCACCTACGATGACAGCAAGTACTGTCGCACCGCAGAATACGTATGTAAGTATAAGAATTGTATCGGTCAGTTTGAGGACTGACTTGCTCTGAGGAAGACCGCTGTATCCTACAGGGTCTGCTCCTGGAGCAACAAGATATGCCACGATTATTATGGCCAAAGCGACGATCAATATGACAGCGGACTTGATGAGTTTCTTTGCATCTACGGTCGCGCTGACATATATGCCGAGTCCTACGATAGCAAGAACCGCTATCCCGGCCATGGCATATCCGCAATAGAGCAACGTATCAACGGCAACGGCATCATTGGTCCCGAATCCGATGATGAATCCGAGTACTCCGATGACTGCTCCGATGATCAGCAGTGCCCAGGATATGTATTTTACGATTTTAGAATAATTCATTGTTCTCTTTATTTATTCTCATACTTAACCAGGATATCCACCAGGGAGATTGAAGAGTCTTCCATATCAATGGTAAGGTCATCGATCTTTGAAAGGATGTAGTTGTAGAAGACCTGAAGGATCATCGCTACGATAAGACCTCCGACTGTGGTGATCAAAGCGACCTTCATACCTCCTGCAACGATGTTAGGTGAAATGTCGCCGGCTGCCTGGATTGCATCGAATGCCTGGATCATACCGACCACTGTTCCGAGGAATCCGAGAGAAGGGGCGAGCGCGATGAAGAGGGAAATCCATGAAAGGCCGTTCTCCATGAGGCTCATGTTCACTGAACCGTAGGAAACGACTGTCTTCTCGACAACCTCAATGCCCTGGTCGTAGCGGAGAAGTCCCTGATAGAAAATGCTTGCTACAGGTCCGCGGGTGTTGCGGCATACCTCTTTTGCCTTTTCGATACCGCCTTCCTTGAGAGCAGCCTCAATGTTTGAAAGAAGTTTCTTGGTGTTGGTCTTTGAGAGAGAAAGATAAAGGATCCTTTCGATAGCCACGGCAAGACCGAGGATAAGGCAGAGGATGATCAGGGCCATGAAGCCTGGACCTCCTTCGATGAACTTGGTCTTGAGAGCCTGGTGGAAAGGAACTTCCTCACCTGAACCGGCAAGGAGCTGGCTCGCATCGCTGATCTGGGTGTTGGCCGGAGCAGCAGCTTCAGTTGTTTCCTCAGCAGCTGCTGGTTCCTGAGCTGCCGCGAACTGTGCAGAAAGGGCGGTGAAGCCGATTACTGCCACAAACATGAAAAATTTTTTCATAATTGCTTTTGTGTGTTAATTAATGAATATCAGTTGTTTTTCAAATAATTTACTTGTAATCGGATGCAATACTCTATCCAAATCCGGTGCAATTTAGCAAATAATTTTCACATGACAATATTATTTTGTGATTTCCCCTCTTAAATTTTCTTCTATCCGTGAACGGACCCACGCATTGTCTTCGTTCTGGCCCATAAGACAGAACAGTTTTGCAAGGGCGCTTTCCGTCGTGCTGTCATATCCGTTAAGGACTCCTGCGTTTTTAAGTGCCTTTCCTGTAGAGTATATGTCCATGTTCACGCTGCCTCCGAGGCATTGGGTGATGTTAAGCAGTATCTTTCCGGAGGAAGAGGCTTCCCTGACGATATCCAGGAACCAGTCCTTGCTCGGCGCGTTTCCTGATCCGTATGTTTCTATGATTACGGCCCGTGTCTGGTCTCCGCACAGGATGTTCCTGACGACCTGTGGCGTGATGCCGGGGTGGATTTTCAGAATGGAGACCCTTGTGTCCAGTCCGGAGTGTATCCTGACGGGGCCGTCCCAGTCATCAGGCTGCCTGATGAGGCCGGTATTGTACCTTATGCTGATACCGGCTTCCGCAAGGAGAGGGAAGTTTTCGGATCTGAAGGCCCTGAAGTTGTCCGAATCCACCTTTGTGGCGCGGTTGCCTCTCATGAGCATATCGTCAAAGTATATGCAAACTTCAGGGACTAGGGCGTGTCCGGAACTGTCTTTCGCCGCCGCTATCTCTACGGAGGATATCAGGTTTTCCCTTCCGTCCGTCCTCGGTACGCCTATCGGCAACTGGCTTCCGGTGAATATTACGGGCTTTGTGAGGTTGTCCAGCATGAAACTCAGGGCGGAGGCGGAGTATGCCATGGTGTCGGTTCCGTGCAGGATCACGAAACCGTCATATTTTCCGTATTGCGAGTATATGAGGAATGCCAGTTTCTGCCAGAGTGACGGCTCGATGTCCGAAGAATCAATGACAGGTTCGAAAGAGTAGGAATCAATCTTGTAGGCGAATTTGCCGAGTTCCGGTACGGCATCAAGAATCTGCTTGAAGTTGAATGGCTTCAATGTCAGGTCCGCCGGATCCTGCATCATTCCTATGGTTCCTCCCGTATAGATAAGGAGGATCGAGCCCCTTGCTGTTTTCTTGTTGTCGGGAAAGATCATATTCCGAACAGTTTTTCTGCGTTAGCACATGTGGTTTCAGCGACAATTCCGATGTCGGTGCCCTTCTGCAGGGCTATCTTTTCCGCGATGTACGGTATGTAACCGCTTTCGTTCCTCTTCCCTCTGTACGGGACAGGCGACAGCCACGGTGAATCGGTTTCAGTCAGAATCCTGTCAAGAGGGATTTTCCTGACAGTCTCTGCGATGGATGCATTCTTGAAAGTGACCGTTCCTCCGATGCCGACGTACCAGTCTCCGAGTTTCTGGAGTTCGGTGAAGGTCTCGTAACTTCCTCCGTAGGCATGGAATACCCCTCTCAGACCGCGTCCCTTGTAATCGGAAAGTATTTTCAGCGTATATTCCGTCGCATCCCTGGTGTGAACGATAACGGGAATGTCCATTTCCAGGGCAAGGTCAAGTTGTATCCTGAATACGTTTTCCTGCTCCTTCACGTTTTCTTTCGACCAGTGGAAATCCATTCCTGTCTCTCCGACCGCAACTATTCCCTTTCTGCTCCGGCAGAGCATCATCCTGTCGATTTCAGTTTGCCAGTCTTCCGGGATTTCCGTCGGATGAAGCCCGATACAAGGAAATGTATTGTCCGGGAATTCCTCTGCCAGACGGAACATGTTTTCCCTTTCGGAACCGTTCACATCAGGCAGTATCATTTTTGTCACTCCGGCAGCAACGGCTCTTTTTACGGCTTCCTCCCTGTCACTTCCGAAGTCCGACATATATAAATGGGTGTGCGTGTCCGTGAATTGCATCGTCTTGTTCTGTTTGAGACGCAAATTTACATATTTATTTTACATTGATGCTGCATCTTTGCATGAGATCGACGGAAATCAGTCCGTCCGATTCCAGCAGGGCCGTCAGTCCGAGAGTCCTTCCGTAGTCCGTGCCGCACCTGTCCGCCAGGGCTGTGATGTCAATTCCCCGTTCCTGTCTTATAATGGAAAGGATGTTTGCCATGACCGATATGGAATCAGTGTCGATCTGACCGGCAAACCTGCTGTCTATGATTTTCCTGTCATCGGTATTTTTGCGGGGAGCATTGCTTCTCCGGATCCCGAGGCTGTCGAGGAAGGAGTCTTCTGAAATGACAGGTTCGGCGATCTTTTCCCTTACAAGCAGGTTGCATCCTCTTGATGCCGCATCGTCTGACCTGCCGGGAAGGGCGAATACGTCCCGGTCGTAGGAAAATGCTATCCTGGCCGTTATCATGCCGCCTCCCCGTTCCCTTGATTCTATCAGTACCGTGGCGGAAGACAGTCCCGCAATGATGCGGTTGCGCCTGATGAAGTTTATTTTCAGAGGGACAGTGCCTGGAGGATAATCCGTAACGAGGGCACTTCGCGGGTTCCCGAGTATCCTGCGTGCATCGGCCGAGTGCCGGAGCGGATATACTGAGTCTATTCCCGTAGGCAGGACCGCTATGGTCGGGAGGCCTCTGTCAAGGGCTGCTCGGTGTGCCGTGATGTCGCACCCGAAGGCGAGTCCGCTGACTATGCAGACATCGTGTCCGCAATCCGCAAGGGCGGATACTATTCTGCGGCACCATTCCGTGCCGTAACAGGACGGGTCTCTGGTGCCCACTATCGAGATATATGTCCGTTCCGGATGGAATATCTCCTGAACCGGGGAAGAACTCCTTATGAACAGTCCCAGAGGTCTGTCCGGACATTCGGCCAGGAGAGCCGGATATCGAGGGTCGATGTCGCAGATGAATTCCGCTCCTGTCCGTTCCGTATCGTACAGTTCGTTTTCCGCTTTGCGGTATTCGGTGTCTGAAATGCATGTGCCGCCGGAAAAATATTGTCCGGCTCCTGGCGGAAGGTTCTTCCTGTCGGCGCCGAAGACCGCTGAAGCGCTTCCGAAAGCATCGATAAGGGCATGTGATACCGCCGGCCGGAATCCGAAGATCCGGTTCAGGGCATATCTGCACGTTCTTTCGTCATAGTCGGTCATGGTAAAGTCAGGTTATGCTGCAAATATACCTTATTGAAACGAAGAAAGACGCTCCTGCGGTCCGGCGGAAGCGTCTTTATCTTTTTCAAGTATGTGTTTCTGTACTTTTTCCGTTTTGAGTATATGTTTCTGACATTTTTCAGATAATCAGAAGCGCGTCTCCGTACGGTCCGAACCTGTATCCTTCCTTCAGTGCGGTATTGTATGCCTTCATGACGTTCTCGTATCCGCCGAATGCGGCGACGGACATCAGCATGGTCGAGCACGGGAGGTGGAAGTTGGATACGATGGCATCCGGGATTGCAAATCGGTAAGGCGGGAATATGAACTTGTTTGTCCATCCGTCGAATGCGATTACCTCGTCATTGGTGGTATAGTAGGCTTCAAGTCCTCTCATTACGGTCACTCCGACGGCAAGTATCTTGTGTCTGGCCCTTTTCGTGCCGTTTATGATGTCTGCGGTTTCCTGGTTGATAATCAGTCTCTCGGAGTCCATCTTATGTTTTGAAAGATCCTCCACGTCCACGGATCTGAAATGTCCGATCCCCATGTGGAGGGTGATGAAGGCCTTGTTGATGTCTTTCAGGATCATGCGGTTGAACAGTTCGCGGCTGAAATGCAGGCCTGCGGCCGGAGCGGCTACGGCTCCTTCGTGTGCGGCGAATATGGTCTGGTAGTCTTCCTTGTCCTGTTCTGTTACATGTTCCTTTACCCATTTCGGTACAGGGGGTTCTCCCAGGGAGAAGAGGGTTTCCTTGAAATCCTCATAGGTCCCGTCATACAGGAAGCGCAGTGTCCTTCCTCTTGATGTGGTGTTGTCGATTACTTCAGCGACAAGGCTTTCGTCTTCTCCGAAATACAGTTTGTTCCCTATTCTTATTTTTCTTGCAGGGTCGACTATGACATCCCAGAGCCTCTGTTCCCGGTTCAGTTCCCTTAACAGGAACACTTCGATATCCGCTCCCGTCTTTTCCTTCTTCCCGTAGAGTCTGGCCGGGAATACTTTGGTGTCATTCAGAACGAACGTGTCACCCTTTCCGAAATAGTCTATGATATCCTTGAAAATCCTGTGCCCGATTTCACCTGTATTCCTGTCAAGCACCATAAGTCTGCATTCGTCTCTCCATTTTGGCGGCTCGGACGCGATTCTGTCTTTTGTAAGAGCGAAATTGAACTGAGATAGTTTCATACTGTTTATTCTTCGTCACAATTAAACAACCATAACATTATACGATTTTTTTCTTTTTTTGTTTCAATCGTAACGGAAAATTTCTTCAGTTCATATCTTCGCTTCCCTGAATACTTCCGCAATCGAAGGGTAGGTATTGTTCAGAAATGCGGGCAGGCTTGATTTTGCCACCCATGCCGCCTTTGAAATGTCTTCCTCTTTCTGCGGAGTGAGGTCTACCGGCTTCGTGTCCAGCATGCTGTACCACCAGGTGTGTTTCAGATGCCATATCCCGTCCCTTTTGTAGCAATGGTCGGTAATGCAGATAAGTTCCCGGAGTTCAAGTCCGTTGATCCCGGTTTCCTCTTCGACTTCCCTCAATGCGGTTGTCCTGATGTCCTCTCCTGCTTCCTGGTGTCCTTTGGGAAGATCCCACAGCCCGTTCCTGCGTATGAGCAGATAGTCTCCGCGACGGTTTGTCACCAGTCCGCCCCCGGCATTCACTTCCTTGAATTCGCGGCATATTTTTCCGTAGGTCAGTTCCGTGTCTTCTGCCGGTATGTATATCCTCTGGAGGGATTGCGTGGTTTCGAACAGACGGATCAGACCGTGCATGCTTATCGAGTCCCCTGGACAGTACTGTATGGCATTCGGATCAGACAGCGCATCTTCATAGGGATTGCAGATGATTATGCATCTCTTGTCGAGGTATATTCTGTACATTTTAATTTTAAATCTTATTTTACTATCTTTGCGGAATGTGTCTATTCCCAGAAAAAGACGATTGCAAAGATATATAGAAGAAACGAATAAATAACAGACAAGTTTATGGAATCAATCGAAAGGGCAGTGGCCAAGTCACTGCTGGACATCAAGGCTGTGATGTTGAATCCCGACAAGCCTTTTACATGGGCGTCCGGCTGGCGTTCCCCGATTTACTGCGACAACAGACGCATCCTTTCATATCCCGAACTCAGGGAGCAGGTTTGCAGGTGGATGGCGGACAATATCATCGGCAGATATCCGGATGTTGAAGTGATTGCCGGAGTCGCTACGGGAGCAATCGCACACGGTGTCCTGATAGCGCATTTTCTTAATAAGCCTTTCATATATGTCCGTCCGAAGCCGAAGGATCACGGGACAGGATCCCAGATAGAAGGCATCCTCAATGCGGGGGCGAAGGTTGTCGTTGTGGAGGATCTGATTTCGACTGGCTCCAGCAGCCTTGCAGCGGCGGATGCACTTGCGAAGGCGGGGGCTGATGTCATGGGTATGGTGGCGATATTCTCATACAATTTCAACCAGGCCAGAAGGGCATTTGAAAACGCGGATATAGAACTGAACACCCTGACAAATTACGATGCCCTCATCGAAGTGGCTTCCGAAACCGGCTATATCAGGGAATCGGATCTCGGTCTTCTTAAGGAATGGAGATTTTCCCCTTCTACGTGGGGACAGGAGGCTTGAGATGAAGACGGAAATCAGAAGCAAGCATGCAATAGTCAACAAGGCGCCGTATATGCTGTATATGGCCTTTACCGACATGCGCAATTTTACGCAGATGGTGCCTGAGGACAAACGTAATGAATACAGGCTCGAAGCGGACTATGATTCTGTGCATGCCGTGGTGCAGGGATTCAACGTCGGAATCAAGGCTGTGGAAAGGGTTCCGTATTCCAGAATCGGGTTTGCCGATGATGGGGCTCCGTTTGCCTTTACCATAACCATGCATTTCGATGCGGCAGGAGGGGAGACTGACAAGACGGATTTTTCCGTGGAAGTCTCGGCCGAACTGAACTTCATGATGAAGATGATGCTCTCGTCCAAAATCCAGGAGGCCCTGGACAAGATGGTGGACGGGCTTGCCGCCAATGTGTAAGGAATTTCCGAAATATCTGGAGGATGCCGTAGGGGAACACATCGCTTCTTCCGTGATGGAAGCCCTTGCCGGGCCGGCTTCGGTCTCGGTCCGGATGAATCCTTTCAAGCCCGGGACCGCAGACGGGGCGGGAGACCGTCATTTCCCCGATGTGACCGGTCCGGTAAGATGGAGCGGATATGGCCTCTTTCTCGGTAGCAGGCCGAATTTCACTCTTGATCCGTATTTCCATGCCGGTGCGTATTATGTGCAGGATTCTTCGGCCATGTTTGTCGGTGAACTGTTCAGAAAGGCCTTTGAAAGGGTTTTACGGGACAGGGCCGGCAGACCGGTACGGGTCCTGGACCTGTGTGCGGCGCCTGGAGGCAAGACAACCGATATCGCCGCTTCCCTCAGGCCCTTATGCGGGGATGATTTCCTGCTGGTCGCCAATGAGGTGATGCAGTCGAGGGTCGGGGTCCTTGCGGATAACGTGGCTTCGTGGGGTGATCCGAATGTGGTGGTAACCAGTTCGGATCCGTCTGCCTTTGCCGCCTTGTCAGGATATTTCGATATGATAGTGGCTGATGTCCCCTGCTCGGGAGAGGGGATGTTCAGAAAGGATCCGGAAGCGGTAAGGCAATGGTCGGAAGATAATGTCCGCCTGTGCCAGGCCAGGCAGAGACGTATTGTGGCGGACGTGTGGCCTGCTCTTGCGGAAAACGGAGTCCTTGTATATTCCACATGTACGTTCAACCGGTATGAGAATGACTGTAACGTGCAGTGGATCTGCGGTGATCTCGGGGCTGAAAGGATGCCGTTCCCGGAACTGGAGAGTCTCTACGGCTGTAAATCCGGGGAACAGGGCGGAATATTCGGGACGGAATCCGGCTTTCTGCTCCTGCCCGGCATGGTACCGGGAGAAGGCCAGTATTGCGCTGCCGTGAGGAAGACTGGAAAAACGGCAGTTCGTCCTGCCCGCCGTCCGGGGACTGCCGGATGTGTGAAAGGTCCGGATTCATGGTTCAGGGTTCCCGTTCGTTTCCGTCAGGCAGGGACAAGGCTGGCGGCATTGCCGGTTGCAGTCGCAGACGAGATTGCTGTCATATCGGATGCCGTGCGTGTTGTCAGGGCAGGTTGTACGGCATGTGAGGTAAAGGGCGGAGCCATGGTTCCTTCCGCCGACTTTGCATTCTGTATAGTCTCGGACGGAAATGCCTTCCCGTCGGCGGAGGTGGATCTGAAACAGGCACTGTCTTTCCTGCACAAGGATTCCCTCGTACTTGCAGACAGCCCAAGAGGATTCCTGAAAATCAATTATGACGGGCTTCCGCTTGGATTTGTAAAGAATCTCGGGACAAGATGCAATAATCTTTACCCTCAGGGAAGACGCATCAGAATGGATATTGACTAATGTTGGAGACGACGATATGAAAAGGTTTTTATTGGTGTTATTTTCCGTACATGCCGTCCTTATGGCTATGGCGGCCGGCCCTCAGGTGGATTCGGCCGCGTCGGCTGACTTTTCAAAGAAGTATGATCTGCTTGTGTCAAGGCTTGGTGCGGCAGGAGTCGGAGTGGAAACCGTCCTTAACAATTGGGCCGAAGTGGATCCCGATAACAGAAAACTCCTTCTGGCCAGATACAGTTACTATCTGACCAAGGGCAGGACAACCACGGTGAAGAGTATGCCGGGACGGAAATATCTCGGGAATGAGCCCTTGTTTTCACTTAAGGATTCCACGGGTGCGGATATCAATTATTTTGAAGAGACCGTCTACGACGATTCCCTTTTCGCACTTGCCCTGAAGAACATTGACAGGGCTGTCGAACTGTATCCGGAAGACCTTGAAATAGGTTTTATGAAAGTCAACGCACTGGTGTCATACGAGAAGGAAAGTCCGGATATGGCTCTGGTCTGTCTGGGGAATATGATTGACGGCTATTATTCGCGGAAGGATGCCGGATGGAAGTTTGACGGGGAGGCTGTCGACGATGAATTCTTTGCGGGTGCCATACAGGAATACTGCTATCTTTTCTTCAATATAGGTTCCCAGGTTTCGTATGTGGCCTTCAAGATGCTTTCGGAAAAGATGCT
>CALVAE010000076.1 GCA_944325465.1 uncultured Bacteroidales bacterium
CGGTCTTTCAGTGATGTGAAAGGCTGGTAGCGCATCGGAAGATCGAGCCAGGTCGGTTTGTCGACAATGCTCTTGAGGTGGGAGAAAGTTTCGAAACCGTACCTGCCGTGGTATCTGCCCATTCCGCTTTCTCCTATCCCGCCGAACGGCATTTCTTCCGTGGCAAGATGGATGATTGTATCATTGACACAACCTCCTCCGAAATGCAGTCTGCGGAGCATGTCTTCCTTGAATCGCTTGTCCCCGGTAAAGATGTAGGCTGCAAGAGGTCTGGGGTTACGGCATATATATTCCACTGCATCATTGATATCGGAATAAGGGATGACTGGAAGCAGAGGCCCGAATATTTCCTCTGACATTATCGCCTCCTGGCCTTCCCTGCCCAGGATCACGGATCCGGGATTCCCTGAGGCTTCGGATCTGATGCCTGAATTGTCGGTAGCGGCACCGATAGTCGGCGTACCTGGATTTCCGTCGTTCCCGGTTCCGGTGCCTGTGCGGTCAGAGCAGCAGCCGTTTCTGTCAAGACCTTCGTGCCGGCAGTTACCGTCATGAACCCTATGCCGCTCGGAGCCGGTAATGAGTTCATGAGACAGCCTGATGATTGTAGGTTCGATTTTCAGCCGTCCGGGATCGGTACGTCCTCCGAAGCAAATCCCATCATGCCCGTTTTGCCCGTTTCCTGCCAGCCTGCAACCTGCAAGCAGACCGGACAGTCTGTCAAAATGTTTCCTGTTGATGATATGCCCGTAATCTTCATTCGCCAAAGCATCGAATCCGTACATCAGCAACGCTTCTTCCTTACACATTTCCATGAACTTGTCGATGATTCGCGAATCTGCCAGCACATAGTCAGGAGCGACACAAGTCTGTCCGCAATTGAGGAATTTACCGAAGACAATCCGTCTGGCACTGACCCTGAGGTCTGCCGAACTGTCAACGATTACCGGACTTTTCCCTCCGAGTTCAAGTGTGACAGGAGTAAGGTGTACAGCTGCCTTTGACATGACCAGACGCCCGACTGTCTTGCTGCCAGTGAAGAAGATATAGTCGAATTTCTGTTCCAGAAGGCCGGAATTCACATCCCTGCCACCCTCCACGACATCCACATGTCCCGGGTCGAAGGCCTCTGATACAAGAGAGACGATGATCCGGCTTGTGGCAGGGGAATACGCACTTGGCTTTATGATGGCGGTGTTCCCTGCAGCGATTGCGCTGACAAGTGGGGAGATGCAGAGCAGGAAAGGGTAGTTCCACGGGCTCATTATCAGTACATTGCCGTATGGTTCCGGGATAATGTACGACCTGGCCGGGAATTGGGCGAGGGGAGAGCATGCGCGGCGGCGTCTGCTCCATTCCGGTATGTGCCTTATGGCGTATGAAAGTCCGGAAAGGGCCATTCCTGTCTCGCACATATAACTTTCTGTAGCGCTTTTGCCCAGATCTTCTTTCAGGGCTGCTCCGATTTCCGGCTCCATCCTGATTATTGCTTTCCGCAATCTTTTCAGGGCTGCAATCCTGTATTCAATGTCTAGAGTCTTCCCGCTATGAAAGAATTCCCTCTGTCTTTCAATAATATCCTGTATCATGTCGGTAGTAGCCTGGATTAATTTTCTGTAAAAATAAGAATTTGACATGAATCGGATGAAGCGAATTGAATTAAATCCTCGGATAATTGACGTTATTTGTTGACAATAGTCGGATAAAACAAAATTTTTATGTAAGTTTATGGAGATTTTATACTGACTTATGAAAAAGATTCTGATTGTTGTCCTTGTTTTCGCCGGACTTTCATCCGCCATGCAGGAGGCCGGAGCACAGAAAATATCTGAAGTTGCCGGGCTCAAGGCCGTAGAAGATATCCTTCCGGGAAATATGAAATATTGTATGGGTGGCTTCCGGATAGGGAGACACTGGCTGACGGAAGAGGAAATACGGCTTTATGTCGGGGATTATGTCTTCGAAGATACATACATCGGTGCCAGGAACCAGTATCTTACCGGGACCGTACTTATGGGAGGCGGAGCCGGGATCGTTGTCGCGGCGGCCGTGGTGCAGAACCTTGTCCAGAAGCGTTTTTCAGATTCCCGTTTTGCCGACACTGCAATCTCGATATGTCTTGGTTGCTATGGGTTTGGATCGCTATCCGTCATGACCGGTATACCGTTTCTCGCAATAGGTTCAGCGAGACTGAAATGGATAGCAAAGGACTATAATGTAAGACAGGCACCCGTATCTCTCGATTTCGGTGCCTGCCCAAGCGGTATAGGTCTGTGTCTCAGATTCTAGTCCCTAGTCTTTTATATTGGCCAGCGTTTCCCTGATCTTTGCCTCGATTTCATCGCACAATTCGGCATTGTCTTCCAGAAGTTGTTTCACGGCTTCACGTCCTTGTGCCAGTCGGGTGTCCCCGTAACTGAACCATGAGCCGCTTTTCTTGATGATGTCAAATTCGACTCCCAGATCGATGATTTCTCCGACGTGTGAGATCCCTTCTCCGAATACGATGTCGAATTCGGCCTTCTTGAAAGGAGGGGCCAGTTTGTTCTTCACGATCTTCACCCTTGTACGGTTACCCAGGGCCTCTTCCCCGTCCTTGATCTGAGTGGTCTTTCGGACATCCACACGCACGGAAGCATAGAATTTCAGTGCATTTCCTCCGGTGGTGGTTTCAGGGTTGCCGAACATCACGCCGATCTTGTCCCTGAGCTGGTTGATGAAGATGCAGCAGGTATTGGTCTTGCTGATGTTTGCAGTGAGTTTTCTCAAAGCCTGGCTCATCAGCCGTGCCTGGAGGCCCATCTTCGAATCTCCCATTTCCCCTTCGATTTCGGCTTTCGGAGTGAGGGCCGCTACGGAGTCGATCACTATGATGTCTATTGCCCCTGAACGTATCAGGTTGTCAGCGATTTCGAGAGCCTGCTCTCCGTTGTCAGGCTGGGAGATGAGCAACGTATCCAGATTGACTCCCAGATTCTTTGCATACGCCCTGTCAAATGCGTGCTCGGCGTCAATGATGGCAGCAATGCCGCCCTGTTTCTGTGCCTGCGCGATTGCATGGATTGCCAGAGTCGTCTTTCCGCTGGATTCAGGCCCGTATATCTCGATCACCCTTCCGCGAGGGTAGCCTCCGATTCCGAGTGCGTGGTCGAGGGCTATCGAACCGCTCGGTATGACTGAAACTTCCCATTTAGGCTGATCCCCCAGTTTCATGATTGTCCCTTTCCCGTAGTCCTTCTCAATCTTGTCAATAGTTGCCTGCAAAGCCTTGAGTTTTGCCGCATTGACATCGGTCCCTGCCTTTTCTTCTGCTTCTTTAGCCATAAATGTAAAATTTAAGATTAATAATATGTACAGGAGCACATCATGCAAAGTTAGTCAAAAAGCCGGAACAGAAAAAGAAATTTAAGTCAGAATTGCCGGCAATTTTTCAGGACTTCAGTATCTCCTCTTCGGTAAGTCCGGTCAGTTCGGATATCAGAGCCATTTCGAGACCCTTTGCCTTCATGGCTCTCGCGACTTCCATTTTTCCTCTTGCTTCTCCCTCCGCAAGACCCTCTTCTTTCCCTTTGGCAAGCCCCTCTGCCCTGCCTTTGGCTTCGCCCTTTGCTTCGCCTTCCGCAAGCCCTTCTGCCTTGCCTTTTGCCTCGCCTTCCGCAAGGGCCTCGGACCGGCAGGTATTCAGGATATTCGTATAATCACGTTCGGTCATCATATCGTGTTCGTATTTCAGTTTTTCTTCCGGTGTGAACCTCGATATCTCGCACGCCTCGAACAGCCTCTCGAAAGCCTTGATCCGCAACTCCTCCGGCAATCTCTCCATCGTCCCGACATGCTTCAGGGAGTAGCACCACTTGTCCGCCATGCTCCTGCACTCCTCCAGCGGCTTGTCGAAGCGGTCCAACTCGACAAAGGTAAGAAAAATAGTCTCATCCACGACCTCATGGGTGATTT
>CALVAE010000077.1 GCA_944325465.1 uncultured Bacteroidales bacterium
CTCTTCCTGGTCTCGGCCATCTTGCCGTATCTGATCTCCGCGACCTTGCCGTAATCGCCGGCCCTTTCCGCGTTCTGCGCCTGGATTCTGTAGTCCTCCATTTTCTGACGTGCCTCCTGAAGGCCGGAAAGGATGCTCTTCTCCTCCTTCCATTTCTTCATCAGCACATCCCGCTGCGCATTGAGGTCCTTCAGGTCCTGGTTGATCTTGTCCATCTTCATGGACACCCCTTCCCTTTTGATGGCCTCACGCTCTATCTCCAACTGTCGTATCCTGCTGTTGAGATCGTCAATCGGTTCAGGAACGGAATTCATCTCCAGTCTCAGTTTGGACGCAGCCTCATCCACAAGGTCTATCGCCTTGTCCGGAAGGAACCTGTTGGTAATGTATCTGTGGGAAAGTTCCACTGCCGCAATCAGGGCATCGTCCTCGATACGCACCTTGTGATGGTTCTCATACCTCTCCTTCAGCCCTCTGAGGATGGATATGGATTCCGCCGGGGTAGGTTCATCCACCATAACCATCTGGAACCTTCTTTCCAGAGCCTTGTCCGTCTCGAAGTACTTCTGGTACTCATCAAGGGTGGTGGAACCGATAGTCCTCAATTCACCTCTCGCAAGGGCAGGTTTCAGGATATTCGACGCATCCATCGCCCCGGAGGTCCTTCCCGCGCCCACAAGAGTATGGATTTCATCAATGAACAGGATAATCTCCCCGTCACTGTCCACCACTTCCCTGACGACTCCCTTGAGCCTCTCCTCGAACTCGCCCTGGTATTTGGCTCCGGCTATCAGGGCACCGAGGTCAAGGGAATATATCTTCTTTGACTTAAGGTTTTCCGGGACCTGCCCGTCCACGATTTTCTGGGCTATGCCCTCGGATATCGCGGTCTTGCCGACACCCGGTTCGCCCACCAGTATAGGGTTGTTCTTGGTCCTGCGGCTCAGGATCTGGAGCACCCTTCGGATCTCCTCGTCCCTGCCGATTACCGGATCAAGTTTTCCCTGCGCCGCCCTGTCATTCAGATTGACGGCGAACTTTTCAAGATTTTCCAATTTATTCTCTGCCATATTCCTGATTCTCCTTTTCATCCCCGCAACGGCCATATACACACAACGTCGCCCGTTCCGGAGAACAGACGACGTAAGTCAAATTATATTCCAGCGCCTCTACACTGACATTTTGTCAGCAGTCGGGGAGGACGAATCCTGCAGGAACTATTCCTGTGCCGCTTCTGGCGCTGCCTCAGGACTTTCTGCCGGAAGCGGTGTCGAAGGGAATTCAGGAGCCTGCTCGGTCACGTTCTCGACAGCATCGATATCGATGCCCGTCCTGGTGGATGTGCTTGTGGTGAATGTAGACACTATTGAGACTACAAAGATGAAAGCCACAAGTCCCCATGTAATCTTCTCGAGCATGTCGGCAGTCTGACGCACTCCGAAAGTCTGGTTACCTGCAACGAAGTTGCTTGCAAGTCCGCCGCCCTTGCTGTTCTGAAGAAGGACGACAATTGTGATGAGCACGCTTGCAAGAATGACAAGCACTATCAGAATTGTAAATACGACATTCATATTATACCTATTTTAATTTTCAGGTTAAAAGTCCGAATCCCGTCTGAATCAGACATTCAATTTTTCAATAAGGGCTGCAAAGTAAGCATTTTTTTCTGGATATGCCAAAATAAGTTTGGAATAAATCTCTTTCGCCTGCTGGTAATAGCCCTGTTCGGCATATATCTGCGCCAGGGTTTCGGTACAGAAATCCATATCGAATTCCATATCCTCCACCGCGAAGGCATCCCCGCCACCGGCGGCGAAACGTCCGAAAGAATCGTCTCCGGACTGCCTTACACGGGCATACTGGTCCTGGGAAAAATAATCCCCCACTCCTCTGAAACCGGAAGACAGGCCTCCGGCAGAGCGAGAAAGCGTACCGGCGGAAAGATATTTGCCGATAATTTCAGCCACATCATTATATGAATAGGTGTATCCCTTTCTGAGAAGGGATGAAATCCTGCTCCTGCAGGCAATATGCATTGCCGCATCAGCGTATTGGGAAATCCCCCACTCATTCCCTCCCATCCGGGCCATCTTCTCGCAGAGGAATTTCCTGGCCGCCCCGAACCATGGATACTCGCTTACCACGGCTGCCAGGTCATCGAACGGCATGTCCTTCAGTTCCGCATATCTGTCCATATTACCAGTTGGCTACTGTAGCATTGAATATATCCTCGACAAGTTTGTCTATTATCTCCTCGCAGAGTTGCGACTCCATCGCATCGAGCGTATTGTTCGAGTCATAATCGGCATACGCCGAAAAGGACTTCTCGAAATCATCTTCCGGATATTTCCGGTTTGTAAAATAGATCTTCACATTCACGGTAAGCCTGTTCTGTGCGGCCACTTCATCAGCAGTCACCGCCATGGCCTTCACGTCATATCCGGTAATCTCTCCGGAAATCTCAAGATCCCCTTCCATATCCACCTCTTCCAGCCTTGTCAGCCTGCGGAACTGGTCCTTGATGGCTTCGGTAAGTTCATTGCTGAGCGAAGGGTTTACCCTCAGGGCCTTGTACTCGAAATAATTGATTGTAACCGTCTTCACGTCCGGCTGGATCGATGTCCCGGAAAACGAATATATACCGCACGAATGCACGGTCAGAGCCGTTATCGCCAACGCGGAGACGGCGCATACGGCAGCCAGCGCCTTCCTGATAAAACCTGTCATTTCTCTATTTCCTTTAATTTCCTGTACAATGTCCTTTCCGATATTCCCAACTCTGCGGCAGCCTGCTTCCTGTTCCCCTTGTATTTCTCAAGGGCCTTCCTTATCAGGTCCTCACCCGCCTTATGAAGAGAAAGATCCACACTCTCCTGGTCATCAGGCTCCTGCGTCTGAGGATAATACCCTCCATTGCCCTCCTGGACAGGCTGGCGGACCGGGGAATACGTCATGGCCCGGATCACGGGATCCACGTCCTCTCCTTCCGCTCCGATATCTGTCCCGGGACGATCCTGCACCGGCCCGAAGCCCTGTCCTCCATGTCCTGATACCGTGGACTGCTGCGGCAGACTGTGCACCGGACGGTTACCCGAAATAAGTTCCCTTAGATAGTTCACCTCCTGCCTGAGCTGGTAAATCATCCTCACTATCGCTTCCTTCTCCCCGGCGGTCATCGCATCTTCCGGAGAAGATACCGCCTTAACAGGCAACATGTTGGCATCATCTTTCGGTATATATTCAGAAAGCACTTCCGCAGTTATTTCACGTCTGGAGGAAATCCTCTGTGCCTCAAGCGCGCAGACAGTCTCGGTAACATTCTTCAACTGACGGATATTCCCGGGCCAGCGGTAACTCTTCAGAAGGGCGACGGCTTCAGGAACCAGCACCGGCTTGCCCATACCGTACTTTTCCGAGAAATCGGAAGCGAACTTCCTGAACAACAAATGGATATCGTCCTTCCTGTCCCTAAGCGGAGGCATATATATGGATACGGCATTCAGCCTGTAATAAAGGTCTTCCCGGAACTTTCCTTTCGCCACGGCATACTTAAGGTTGACATTCGTTGCGGCCACGACCCTCACATCGGTCTTCAGCACCTTGGAAGAACCGACCCTGATGAACTCTCCAGACTGGAGCACCCTGAGGAGTTTGGCCTGCGACGCCATAGGAAGTTCCCCGATCTCATCCAGGAAAAGCGTCCCTCCGTCCGCCTCCTCGAAATACCCCTTGCGCATTTCGCTCGCTCCGGTAAACGACCCTTTCTCATGCCCGAACAGTTCCGAATCTATCGTGCCTTCCGGGATGGCTCCGCAGTTTACGGCGAAATACTTTGCCGTCCTCCTCCTGCTGTACTGGTGGATGATTTTCGGAATATTCTCCTTGCCGACTCCGCTCTCCCCGCTTATCAGTACAGTAAGATCCGTCGGGGCGACCGCAACGGCTATCTCAAGCGCCCGGTTGAGGGCAGGGTCATTGCCTATTATGTCAAACTTGTTCTTTAAAGTCTGTAATTCCTGTGTAGTCATAGCGAGACAAAGGTAAAAAAAGCGGGGAAAATAAACAAAATTTAGGCCCTTGTCGGGAAAGATAAAAATATATGATTATATTTGCATGGATTATGCCTTTCCGACAAGACATGATATATTATTGACAATAACCAATTAAAGATTTTCAATATGAAAAAAGGTATCAAATTTTTAACCGCTGCCGTTTTGGGCCTTGCTGCAGTTGCCTGCAGTTCACCTAAGAAAATGGCGGAACAGGCAGAAAATGTCATCGTAAAAAGCGATCCTGCCGTACTTGAAGTCGTAGGCGGAAAGATCGAGGCCAATGTGACTGTCACATATCCGGAAAAATACTTCCATCCGAAGGCCATTCTCGAAGTAACCCCTGTAATCGTATATGAAAACGGTGAGGCAAAGATGGAACCTTACTATTTCCAGGGCGAGAAGGTAAAGGACAACTATGAAGTGGTTTCCGCTGACGGGGCAACAGTCACCAAACCTGTAAGTTTCGAGTATGCGGAAGGAATGGAGAAATGCTACCTTGAACTCCGCGGCGTAGTGAAATTCGGGGACAAGAGCACCGAACTTCCGACCAAGAAGGTCGCTGACGGTGCCAACACCACCTACATGCTCGTATGCCAGAACGGAAAGGTTGACCTCAAGGCCGACGCATACCAGGAAATCATCAAGCAGACAGCAGAGGGACAGGTTCTCTACACCATCAACAGTTCAGTCGTCCGCAACAACCAGTTAAAGGGCGAATCAGTCAAGAACTTCCTCGCTGCCCTCGATGAAATCCAGGCAAACGAGCGCAAGGAACTTGTAAGCACCGATGTAGTCGCATACGCTTCTCCTGACGGAGGTGAGGAACTCAATGCAAAACTTTCCGACAAGCGTTCACAGACTGCGGAAAAGGCATTCAACAAGATCACAAAGGACGAGAAACTCGGAGTCCCTGTAAACGTCAAGAGTATCGGTCAGGACTGGGAAGGATTCCAGGAACTCGTATCGGAGTCTGACATCGAGGACAAGGATCTGATCATCCGTGTTCTTTCAATGTACAGCGACCCTGCAGTCCGCGAGCAGGAAATCAAGAACATGTCTGCAGTCTACAAGGAACTGGCCAAGGAAGTGCTTCCTGAACTCCGCCGTGCAAGATTCATCGCAAACGTAGAGTACACCAACTACACAAGCGAGGAACTTCTCCAGTTGATCAATGACAATATCGACGTTCTTGACGAGGAGGCTCTTCTCCGCGCCGCAACTCTTGTAAAGGACATTAAGGGTAAGGTAGCCGTATATGAGAAGGCTGTCGAGAAATACAACAGCGCTCGCGCACAGTACAATATCGCTGCCGTTTACCTCAATGCAGGCGAGACTGCAAAGGGCAAGGCCGCACTTGCAAAAGTCGCTGAAAAGGATGCCGACTACCAGAATGCAATGGGTGTAGTTGCCCTTCAGGAAGGCAAACTTGCCGATGCTGCAAAATATTTCGCTGCTTCCGGCACCGCCACTTCCAAGGAGAACCAGGCTGTAGTTGATATCCTCAACGGCAAATATGCAGACGCCGCTGCCAAACTCGCAAACAGCGAAGGCCTCAACAAGGCTCTTGCACTCATCCTTACCGATGACCTCGCAGGTGCTTCCAAGGCCATCAACTGCGACTGCCCTAAGGGTGCATACCTCAAGGCCATCATCGCAGCCCGTCAGGGAAAGGCAGCCGATGTAAAGGCTAACCTCCAGAAGGCAGGACAGGACAAGGATCTTGCTGCACGCGCTGCAAAGGACATCGAGTTCGTACAGTTCCAGTAGAAGACTTTC
>CALVAE010000078.1 GCA_944325465.1 uncultured Bacteroidales bacterium
AAGGTGCTTGCCCTTGCCGGAGTCAGTGATGCGGAGACCGTGGCCGCCCAGGCTTTGGAAGTCGAAGAAGGGATAGCCAGGATTTCATGGAGCAAGGTGGAATTGAGGGATGTGCAGAGATGCTACAATCCTATGTCTTCCGGGGAGATAGACAAGGAATATCCTTCGATGCATTTCGGCCGCTATCTGGAAAAGATAGGAATAGGCCGGCAGGACAAGGTCATCGTAGGCCAGCCTTCCTATTTCAAGGCATTGGACAGCCTGCTTGCGGAAACCCCGGTAGAGAAACTCCGCAGTTACCTTCTCTGCCAGGTGGTGAGCGGGGCATGCAGCGCATTGAGTGATGATTTCTATATGGCTTCTTTCGACTTCTTCCAGAAGCAGATGGCCGGGGTGCAGGAACCTTTGCCAAGATGGAAAAGGGCCATGTCTGTTCCGAACAGCATCCTTTCCGAAGCTGTTGGAAAAATGTATGTCGACAGGTATTTCCCTGCTGAGGACAAGGAAAGGATGTCCGTTATGGTAAAGAATATCCAGAATGCCTTGAGCGAGCACATCGCCGCTCTTGACTGGATGTCGGATGCAACAAAGGCAAAGGCCCAGGAGAAACTTTCCGCATTTAAGATAAAGATAGGATATCCTGACAAATGGAAGGACTACGCTTCTCTCGACATTGATCCGTCCTTGTCATATTACGCAAATATCGTGAATGCGATGAACTGGTATTCACGGGACAATCTGTCCAAACTTGTCAGGCCTGTCGACAAGGACGAATGGCTGATGAGTCCGCAGACTGTCAATGCCTACTATAATCCGACAACAAATGAAATCTGTTTCCCGGCCGCTATCCTCCAGCCTCCTTTCTATAACAGGGATGCTGATGATGCGGTGAATTACGGAGCCATAGGAGTCGTTATCAGCCATGAGATGACCCACGGATTCGATGATCAGGGAAGGCATTTCGACAAGGACGGCAATATGGCGGGCTGGTGGACGGCCGAAGACGAGGCCGCTTTCAAGGCGAAGACGGATATCCTGGTGGAGCAGTTCAACAGCGTTGAAGTCCTTCCGGGAGTCCATGCGAACGGAGCCTTGTGTCTGGGGGAGAACATTGCGGACCAGGGAGGTCTGAGAATAGCATATTCGGCCATGAAGAATTCGTTCGGAGGCAAGGAGCCTGCCCCTGTTGACGGCTTTACTGCAGAACAGAGATTCTATATCGCCTATGCGACCCTTTGGGCCCAGAACATTACGGATGAAGAGATAGCGCGCCGCACGAAACTGGATGTGCATTCCCTCGGAAACAACAGGGTCAACGTCACCCTCAAGAATATCGATACCTTTTTCGAGGCATTCGGCATCGGGGAAGGGGACAGCATGTTCCGTCCGGAATCCGAGAGAGTGGTAATCTGGTAGGCAGTTCCCTTCACCAGGGTTTCCGGATACGATGGATGTCACTTTTTTCATAGCCTCGCGTCTCCAGTTCAAGGGAAAGATGGCAATGGTATGCATTGCCGTCAGTTTCCTGGTGATGATAATAGCCGTGGCTGTCTCGTCCGGATTCCGGAACGGGATAAGGGACGGACTGTCCGATTTTTCCGGAGACATACAGATAACACCTGTCAATATGAATTACATGGGAGGGACATCGCCTGTCGGTCGGTATCCCTCCTGGTTTGACAGTGTCGCTTCCATGGAAGGGGTCGCAGGGATAAGGCCGGTTGTCTACAGGGCTGGAATAATCAAGAATGCTGACAATATACACGGGGTGATTTTCAAGGGCGTGGAAACTGTGCAGGGAGATACCCTGCGTCCACTTGAAGTCTGTATCCCGTCCAGACTCTCCTCTCTCCTTTCACTTGAGCCCGGAGACGAGATGCTTTCCTATTTCATAGGGGAGAATGTGAGGGCCAGAAAGTTCAGGGTGGCTTCCGTGTATGACCCTCTGGCTGATGTCGAGGACAAACTGGTAGTATATGCCGGCATATCCGACCTCCAGAGACTTAACGGATGGACCGCCGGCCAGGTCTCGGCATTTGAGATTTCCCTTGATAACAGGTACCGTACAGAGCATGGGATGCAGGATCTGTCTGACAGGATAGGTTTTGCAATCTATAACGGGGCAGGAGAGGAAGATGAGACCGTCGTTTCCTCTTCGGCGGTGGAAAGATTCCCTCAGTTGTTTGACTGGCTGAATCTGATAGATTTCAATGTACTGTTCATACTGGTCCTTATGACTGTTGTGGCGGGTTTCAACATGATTTCCGGCCTTCTGATAATGCTTTTCGAGAATATACCGACAATCGGTCTGCTGAAGGCTCTCGGAATGACGGACCGGTCCATAGCGAAGATATTCCTGACCAGTTCTTCCGTAATAGTACTCAAGGGAATGGCCATAGGCAACCTGGCGGCCCTTGCAATATGCCTTCTGCAGGGAACCACTCATCTGATGACCCTCGATCCGGCGAATTATTTTCTTTCGTATGTACCGGTACATATAGATCCGGGCCTCATTATACTTTCTGACATTGCCGCCTATATCGTCATTATGCTGCTGCTGCTTGTCCCGTCTCTTTTCATAGCCAGGGTGGATCCTGCGAAAACCGTGGCGGTCAGGTAATTCAGGAAATTTCAGGGCAGATTTCGCAGAAGGCCTCATAGATTTCCATTACCCTGGAGACATAGTTTATGGTTTCAGTTCCCCTGAATCTTCCGGAGCGCAGCGTGCCTTCGTATGTAAACGAATATTTTCTCATGTCGGGGATGATATTCACTATATCTTCCCACTTGGTGCTGTCCATTCCCTTGAGAGAGGCAAAGAGACGGCAGTCTTCGATTCTTCTTTCTCCGGCGTTGTATGCTGCAAGCGTGAAATTGATCCTTTCCTGCGGGGAAAGTCCTTCATCCGTAAAGCCGTCCTGTATCCTGGCAAGGTGTCTGGTCCCGGCAATGAGATTCTGCTCCGGGTCCATCAGGTCCGTAATACCGTAATATTCCGCAGTGGCAGGCATTACCTGCATAAGCCCTGTCGCCCCTCTGGATGAGGAGGAATTGATCGAGAATCTTGATTCATGGTATATTACTGCGGCAAGCAGCCTCCAGTCCCAGTCCAGGGTGACCGCATGTTTCCTGATGAGTCTGTCGTATGGGCTGATCGTTTGTGACCTGACTCCGTTCTCAAGACGTTTGAAAGGGTCATACCTGGTGTAGAACAGCCTGTGTATCAGTTTGTAGTCGTCGGTCCCGGCAAAAGAGTTCAGCCACAAGTTGATGTCTTTCATCTCGGCTGTCCTGTCCGCCCTCATGAACCATGAGCAGTAACTGTCCACATTACGGGATTGGTGCAACAGGGGATTGTCGGTGGTGTCTGCGGAAAGCCCCACAAGGATGTCGATGCTGCCGTAGTTCAGGGAATCCCTGTAGTTCTCTCCGTCTTTGGCCGCCCTGATGCTTATTCCATATCCGGAGGTTTCCGCATAGCGGTGCAGCAGTTCGAAATTGAAGCCGGCTTTCAGTCCGTTGCTGCTGTACATGTCGCTTCCTGTATCGATGACACATTCTATGGTACCTTCTGCAAAAACAGGCTTCGAACCGGGTGATTCCGATCCGCTTTCCTTTTTCCCCGTTGGAACAAGAAAAAGAAGCAGTAGTGATAAAACCGCTTTTCTGATAAGACTTTGCGTATCCTTGTTCATTATGGTCAGTTCATGGGCATATTCTGAACTGCGCCTGTAGTGCCTGTCCCTCCGCTTCCCGAACTGCTGCCTCCTCCTACTCTGGAATTCTTGCCCGGCTGTATGTAGAACGGCCAGAATATTCCAACCTTTATCACCCTTTGCGGAATGATGTAGTGGTGGGCACTGAAATAATCCGCCTGCCTGTTAGGCCATCCCATGCCGACGTTGATGAGTTTGACGAATATGCAGGCCCTTTTCCACTGGATATTGACAAAAACGTCTATGTCAGGGCAGTTACCGTAAAGTTCTTCATTCTGGTTGTGGAATACCCCCACGGCAGGATTGAATGCCGGGGCGTTCCATTTTGTGGTAAACCTTCCATTGGCTCCCAACTGCATCTGCATGACATTCCTTACGACATCGAACTGCAGATAGTAGCGTAAATTGAGCGCAAGCATCGGGAGCGGAAGTACATTCTGGTTGGATGACAACTGGAAAAGCGCCTGATGGTCAAGATGGAATTTCCATAATCTGAAATCTTTCTTCAGGTAGGCCGTCATTACGCTCATTGCCTGTCCGTTCTGACGGATCATGCCGTCTGTATCATAGTAGATGTTGTTGCCCAGTAGGGCGTACCCGAACATCGCCTCCATCTTCCATCTCGGAATCATGAGCCTTCCCTCTATCTTTGTCGTCGAGATCTTTCCGAAATCATTTTCCCACTTGAAATGGTTCGTGTACAGTCTTTGCTGGTAGTGGTCCGGTTCCTTGAGGCTGGTCTCGAAATGGGCGTTAAGCAGCAGCGGACTGGTTTTGTCCCTGCGGAACGGGTAAGCGCTGAAAGTCACGTTGGCGTCTATCCCGAAATCATTTATTTCGTGACCGAGGAAAGTATATTTTCCGGTCGCGTTCCAGTTGAGGTATTTTTTGTACTGCCCCTGTGCCCCTGCATACAGATAGAGGGAGTTGAGTACAGTGTTCCTTTTGGTATTCAGATAGTTGGACGGACTGTAGTCATAGTAGTTCAACAGTTTGTCCCCGATGCCTACGTCCAGTTTGGACACGATTCCGTCCGCCTTCCATGGCTGGAGCCTCAGGAAAATCCGGTTTTCAAGCCGCATTACACGCATTGAATCCGTACTTGTCACGGGATTGATGAAGAAATTGTTGTTGTAGAATCCCTGTCCGGTTTCATCACCCGTATCTATCACATCGGTATAGTTTTTCGTATATACCGTGTATTCCGAACTGTGGCCTATGAAAGCGGATGTAATGTCCCTGTCCAGACTGTCGGCTGCAGCCTCCGCTTCTTTTGCAGCCTTGTCTTCCGCCATCAGCGCCGCTATGGCGGAACTGTCACCGGTGGCAAGGATGCTGTCCCTGCGCGCTTTCTCTGCCTTTCGGGCCTTATGTTTCCCTTTGCCGATGTCGTAGATGAAACTGAACGGAATCCTGTATGACTGGTCCAGGAAGACGGTGTTTTTCTTGATCTTGGTATTGGCGTCGCTGAGGGCTACGGCTATTTCCTTGCCGTCTACCGTCGTATCCCGTATCCAGAAATTATCCGTTATACCTCCGTTTTCCGTCCTTGTCACCTTGTTGTAGATGTAGCCGGCATGCATGAGGTACCTTTTGCCCATATAATTGGTGGAAGCGACGAATGTCCTGTTGTCCGTATCTTCATTCTGAAGCATTCCCTTGCTTCCGAACCTGTGGTATTCAAGGGTTACGTTCCATTCCGGAAGTATATTCTGCGTAGTCAGTATCTTGATGTTGGACTCCTCCTTTTCGTCCTTGCCGAACAGGGTCCCCCAGTATGCGAGTTCCGTATATGGGGTTTTGGTGTTGAACATCGGCAGATTTTCCGGAGTATAATTGTAGATCTGGTACGGGGTGAAGAATATGGCGTCTTCCGCTTCTTCCCTCTTGAAGTAGTTGTACAGTTGGGAGGCGGAACCGGCCGTCCCGAGATGGGTGGCGTTCACATCCTGGCCGTACACCGGAAGGTCGTAGAAATGATAATTGTATGTGGTGTCGTAGTCGAACAGCCTCACATCATTGAAGAATCTGTCATGAGTCCATGTAATCATTCTCTTGTATTGCATGGTATCCGGCACTGCGTATGTCTCCAGGATTCGCGGCTTGGCTGCAATCGCGCTGTCCTTTGCCGCCTTCAGACTGTCCGCGCGTTCCAGTTTGGCCATGGCTTCTGCCATCCTTTTGGGCAGTTCCTGCTCGTAGTCGTATCTGCGTCGCTCCCTTTTGGACAATGAGGCGTACCAGGCATTGAATTTGGCCTGGGCGACTTCCGCGGAATCCTTGGTGTACAGGGAATCGAATTGCATGAGTCCGACAGAGTCCTTTGCCGCCAGAAGGGAATCCCTTGTCTGCACTCTCGTGACAGAGTCTCTCAGGGCAATGAAATATCTGTATTTCAGCGGGTCCGTATCTTTCAGGGAGTCCGGTACCGTAATGGTGTCTTTCGGTGATACCGTTACGGAATCCGTTGCAGGGCCCGTGGCAAGCACCGTGGTATCCTGTATCTGCATGAAACGGACAATTCTGCCGGCATCGGTCCCGAATGACCGGATGGCAGCAAGTCCCAAAAGCAGGACAGGGAAGAGTATTTTTACTGTCCGTTTGTCCATAGAACTTGCAAATATACAATAAAAAAACAAACCGGACGCCTTTTGACGTCCGGTTTGACAAAAATCCGGATCCTTTCATGGAAAACTGCAGGATTCCGTCCTTTATTCCGCCTTTGTAAATGTTGCTGCGAAACTGAACATGTCGGCATCGAACCCGTCCCACCACATCTCTCCGAAAGGAGGCTGGTCATAATCCTTGAGGTATATCTCGAGTTTGCCGTCATTGCGCAGGCGCATGGCTATGGTGCCCGCTCCGAGCGTTTCCGTGTCGGGGCTGAATGCCCTGTTGACCTCGGACAGCCTGAAGTACGTGATCTGCTGCCGTGGAGTATCTACTTCCGCCGTGAACATCTGGGCCTCGTCACTGGTATATTCACCGAGATTGATACTGCCGCTCGTCTGGTTCACAGGGGCAGTGTGACTGATGGCCGCTTCCCTGTAGTAGTCCGAGAAGTCGCCTTCTCCGCCTGGTGTAAGGGTATAGTTGCCTTCGCTGCCGCCGAAGGTGAGGGTGAAGCCTTCATTGTGGGTAGGGAGAAGTTCGGTATCGTCTCCCATTTCCATGTAGAAGAGTTCGAGTTCCTCGAGGTTGATCATTTCATCGAATTCCCATGTCCCGAGAATTGCTTCCGGAGAAAGGATGCCCTTGACATAGATGGTCATTGCCGGGATATTCCCTCCGATATACCTGTCAGAGTCAGGACGGATCGAAGCCTGGACGTTGCCGCTGAACGAATCGTCACTGATGGTCATGGTAAGGGTTCCGGAACTTTCCCCGGCCGCGAATACGAACCCGCCGTTCTCGATGTTGATAAGGGTTGCGCCTTCACCGCTGACGGAAACCGGGATTACGGTTTCGGTATCGAAAACGTATGGTTCCTGGCTTGTCGCCCCGGTAAGTCCGATGTTGACGATATAGCGGTCGAGCAGGTCTCCGCTTTCATATTCGAACGAATAGATGACGGCTTCCTGGGCAACGTAGGTTATGATGGCATTTGCCCGTGAACCTACGCTGTATCCCTCGGGAACGGATGAGATGGATACGTTGATTTCATCGCCTTCGGTCATGGAAACATCGCTTATCCTAACTGTTCCTGATGTCTCTCCTGCGGGAACGGTGATTTCAGTAGCGGATACGGAATATTTCCCGTCAGTGGCGGCCGAGCCTCCGAACTCAAGCGGGATTGTCAGGTCTTCCGATGCGGCCTGGCTGATCTGGAGGGAGATATCGACATAGGAGCCTGTGTACAACTGGTACAGGGATCTTGAGAACTGTACTGTCCCGGATTCATTACTGTCGGGATCCTTTTCGCATGCCGTTGTCATGACAAGGGCCACCGCGAACATCATAATCATTGAAAATCGTTTCATGGCGTATAAGTGTTTATTCTATTGCATTTTCATATTCTTCTCTTAATGCCGAGACGATGGCTGTCTCTTCTGCCGTCGGGATTGTTCCCGCAGGGAGAATGTAGTCCGTGGTCGCATCATCCGTCTTCGGCGGCAGTTCATTGTATGAGCATCCGCACAGGACGGAGGCCGACGCGATGATAAGTATGGCTGTCTTTCTTTTCATGATATTCCTGTTTTGTCATCCTTGCCTGTTCCTAATCTCCGTAACCCGGGTTCTGGATGAAATCCGGGTTAAGGTCAACGTCTCCTTTGTAGACCGGGGCGGTGTACATGTATTTTCTTGTCGTGTATTTCAGCCCGTTATTGATTATCCACCATTCCGGTCTGCCGTTACGCTTGAGTTCGAACCATCTGTCTCCTTCCATGTAAAGTTCCTTCTGTCTTTCATCCAGTATGGCCTGCAGCAGGGGAGTGAGAGGCTTGCCTGTAGCGTCTTCCTTTATCCGGTTGTCCGTCCTGACAGGAGGCAGTGTCGTTTCCGTATAGTACGTGGCCCCTTCTATCCTGTTGGAACGCAGTTCGTTCAGCCATTTCAACGCATTCTCCGTGTCTCCCGTATGGTAATAGGCTTCTGCAAGCATGAGTACAATTTCCGACAGCCTGACCCTGCATTCAGGGGTTTTCGTATTGAACCTCCCGTTGTCAAACGAGATACGGTACCTTACGTCCTTTTCCGGTTCGTCCCCGAACAGCCTTATCAGGGAGGAACTTGCCGGCCTGCTTGCTATGTAACCCTTGACATAGGAGAAATACCAGTCCAGTTCACTTGCGTTGTTTATATGCGAGCGGACAATCACTTCCCCCTTCCTGTCGTTTCCCGCCTGAATCATATCCTCGTATTCTCCGATTGGGGTAAGGTTGAGACCGCAGTTGTCTATTATGTCATTGCACGTGCCGATGGTTTCGTTCCAGTCTTCGCACCAGAAGTACAGTTTTGCCAGATATGCCTTTATGACATATTCGGTAAAGAAATATTTCGCGTCAGTGTTTTCCTGCTTCAGGGCATTCTCCAGCATCGTTTCCGTGTATAGGGCGGATCTTTCCAGACTCGCCCTTACGGGCATGTCCTTTATGTCGAACCTGTCCACGAGAGGCAGTCCTGTCTGGGAGGACTGCCTGCCTGATTCCCATGGGTCGCACCAGTTCCTGAGCAGGTTATAGTAGCAGATTCCTTTCATAGCATAGGCGGCGGCAAGAGTGCCTTTCGCAATGTCGGACGTCCTGCCGTCGAGGTTTTCTATCACGATATTGCAGTCCCTTACTATCTGGAAAATGCTTCTCCATTCGCTTTGCCTGATATTGATGTTGTCTCCGCAGTATGCGACCATGTTGCCGATCATGATATTGGCGTCAAGGTTGTCCGCATATCCTTCGTATTTGGCGATGGCGTCCATGTTCCCTATGACATATTCGTCACCTCCGCCTTCGATGTCGAAGATACGGTTGTCCATTATGGCTGCGAATTCTTCGTCCGTGGTGGGAATCACTTCTCCCTGGGGCTGTACGTCAAGGTAGCCCTTGCATGAGGAGAGTGCAAGAACAGCAGGCAATATGTATGTCAGTCGTTTCATCTCAGAATCCTATGTTCAGACCGAAAGATACGGAACGGGTGGTAGGGTATGTCGCCCCGGGGATTTCCGGGTCCATTCCGTCATATCCGGTGATTGTTATGAAATTGTTCAGGGACAGGTTGAAACTCACGTTTGTCATCTTCATCTTCGCGACCCATCTTTCGGGAAGACTGCAGGTGAGTATTATGGATTTTATCCTCAGGTAGGATATGTCCTTGAGGTATATTGCATTGATTATGTTCCAGTCCATAGGGTTGTATGACTCGAAGTTGTATCTTGTGCCGTAGTAGTCGTATATCCTCGGATATTTTACCCCGGTATTGTTCTGTTCCGTCCATCTGTCGGTCCTGTCGCGGTTGACGTTCAGATGATTGGAGTACAGATCGCTGTACTGGGACTGTACTGTTTCAGTCGATACTCCGTTATGCCTTGCATTCAGGTAGGAAGCAGGGGATTCAATGGTGTCGTATGCCTTCGAACCGATGGAATAGACTCCGCTGACGCTCAGTCTGAGCAGTTTCCATGAGGCGCTTATGTTGAACCCTCCGCTGAAGGGGGCGATGGTCGTTCCGAGGTAGTATCTGTAATTGTCCGCCTTGTTGAGGTCGGAGGCTTTCCGGATTTCGGCATCAGGCCTGAGTTCGAACATGTAAAGCCCGCTTTCCGGGTCGATGCCGTCATATTTTCCGGAAAGGATCGCTCCTATCGGATATCCTTCCACGTACCTGTCCTTGGCCGTGATTCCGGAATAGGTGGCCGGCCTGTATTTCAGGACCTTGTTGTAATTGTACGCAAAATTTACCGAGGCCTGCAGGGTCCAGTCCTTTGTCCTGACGGCATAGCCCTTTATTGTGGTTTCTATTCCGCTGTTCATGATGTCGGCGGAATTGAAATTGACGGAACTGAATCCGGTCGTTGACATTACCTGCGAGGAAGTGACCACATCCGTACTGAGCCTGTAATAGGCTTCTGTGTTTACGGACAGACGGTCATCCCACAGCCCGAAGTCGAATGCGGCCTTCATGTCCTGTGTGCGTTCCCACCCCAGATCAGGATTCGGGGCGGACGGAATCGTCCCCAACATGTATGACCGGTCCCCGTATCTGCGGTATGACTGCTGGATATACTGCATCACCAGTTGGTGCGTGGCGCCTGTGTTCACATCACCGGTGTATCCGTATGACAGTCTGAGAGTCATGTGCGATATTGTCCTGTTGTCACGGAGCCATTTTTCTTCCGCCATGTGCCAGGCGGCACCTGCGCTCCATGTCGGATTGAACTGTCTGTTGCTTCCGAAATTGGAACTGCCGTCCGTCCTGAATGAAGCGTTGAAGACGAGGCTGTTCTTCAGATAGTAGTCGGCCGACGCATAGAACGACGCATAGCGGGTCTTTGTGAAATATTCTCCGTTAAGACGCTCCACTTCGCTGAGCCACTCGTCCTCGGGACCGCTGACAGGAGGCAGGGAAGTGGTTCCTGTAACGGGGTCGTAGTTGTACCTCTTGCTGAATATCGTATTGGAATCCGCTCCTCTGATTTCCGCTCCTGCGATGACTGCGAGAGTATGAATGTCATTGAAAGTGTCATTGTATGAGAAATGTCCCCGGAGTACATAACTGTTTCTGACGGCGCGGTTCTGAGTGATGGAGCCGTAAAGGTTGGTCTGGGAACGGTCGTCGCTGCCAAGCCTGTCCCTGAAGGCGGTGTACGTATTCTTGTCCACTACCTTGTCCGTAGAGTTGTTGGAAAAGGTGTAGGATGCGAGACCTATGAATTTCAGGGGGCCGTACAGCCTGACGTCTACCGAGCCTCGAAGGGAATTGGACCAGTTGACAGTTTCCGTATGGTTGCCGTTGAGTTCCCTGAGTATGTTGAAGCCGTTTTCCGGCATCACTTCTTCCTCTCCTCTCCCGTTGTAGTATCCCAGGGAAAAATAGGTCCGGTCTGCAATGTAGTTCCCTGCGGAATCGTATGGGGCCTCGTAAGGATTGGCGAAGTATGCGTATGTGAAGGCGTCGACGCTGCTGTCGGGAGACAGGGAACTCTGCCTTGCCGAATCCAGCCCGATGTCTATCTTTATGAAGTCTGCCGGGGTCATGGTGACGTTGGCGGTCATGTTGTATCTCTGGTACCTGTTGTTGATAAGCATTCCGTTGTCGTCATTGAACCCCATTGATACATAGTAGGTGTATCTGTCCGACCCTCCGCTCAGGCTCAGGTGGTGGTTCTGCGAGAAGGCATTCCGGAAAAGTATGTCGTACCAGTTGGTGTCGGTATTCTTCAGGGATTCTATGTATGCGTCCTGGGCCGCCTTGTCTCCTGCCATGTCCGTGAAGTCCCCGACTCCTGCGCGGATCTGCCCGACGATTCCGATTACAGGGAATATTACGGTGTGGTCTGTCAGCGACCGTTCGTATTTGGAGGCGGAGAATTCATCCCAGAGTTCCTGCTCCCAGGACAGTTTTTCTTCCGAATTCATCAGGTCCAGGCTTCTTTGCGGGCGGAATGACCAGATGAAGTTGTTGGAATAGTTTATTTTCATCCTGCCTGCCTGTCCTCTCTTGGTCGTGACTACGATGACCCCGTTGGCGGCCCGTGAACCGTATATGGCTGAAGCCGCTGCGTCTTTCAGAACCGTTATGCTTTCGATGTCGTTCGGATTGATGTTCCCGACACCGGTCACGAAGATATTGTCGAATCCGCCGGTAGCCAGTTCTTCGGAAGACAGGGACGGCGCTTCGTCCTGGAGAGGGACTCCGTCCACTACCCACAGGGGATCGCTGTTGCCTGACAGATTGTTCGTTCCCCTGATCCTGATTCTTGACTGGGTGCCTGGCTGTCCGGAAGTGGCGGTTACCTGTACTCCCGCCAGTTCACCCTGCATGAGCGCACTGACGGATGATACCGGCTTGCCTTCGAACCTGTCGGACGAGATGATTCCTACCGAGCCGGTGATCCTTTTGACGGTAGTCTGGGAATATCCCGTGACGACTACCTGTTCGAGGATATTCTCTTCGTATTCAAGGATTATCCTTACACCACCTGACGGGATATCCCTGGGAATCATGTATTCGGCGTCCTTCATCCCGAGGGAGGATATTTTCAGGGCCCTCACGCCTTCGGGAACTTCAAGTATGAAACTTCCGTCAATTTCCGTCGTCGTACCGGTATTTTCCTGTCCGATGCAGAACACTCCGGCCCCGATGACCGGCTGTCCTTCAATGTCGGTCACGGTTCCCCGTATGACAATCTCCTGCGCGTAACTGTCATAAGGGTAGCATAGTGTAAGCAGAAGCCCTGCTATTAATGAAAACATCTTCAAATTCATTATCCTTTACTGCTAAACTGTTAGCCATGCAGATCAGGATCTGCGGTTAAAGTCCCTGCAAAATAGTAAAAAATAATGAATTGTACAACAAACGCCTCATCATGCAAGAAGGGGCCTGCCGTCCTGCAGACCCCTTCAGTCGGGTTATCGGATGCTGAATCCGTTTATCTCTTCAACGAGCCGGTTGATGATCGACAGTTTTGTATTGTACAGGTCATCCGAGATGTCCACCTTATAATAATGAGGGTTGATAAGCCTTCTCTCGCTCGGACTGAAATGGTGCAGGGTATTGTTGTAGTATTCCTTCTTTTCCATTATGGAGTGGACCGGCACGCACCGTTTCCCGTCTTTCATTACCATGTGCTGCAGGGCGGTGGCGTTGTAGGTCCCGGCCTCGAATGTCTTGAACTTGTATCTGTCATATTCGTCGCAGATAGTGAAAGTCTCTCCGTTTTCGATCTGTCTGGAAAGCGTGTCTCCTCTCAGACAGGTTACGTCCGCCTTGAATATCCTGCCTTTTTCAGGATCGTCCTTCATGATTCTGTATGTGATCTGGAATCCGGGATTGATGAGTTTCGCCTTGTCTTCCGAACGTTTGAGGACAGGTGTGTCGTCTATCTGGACCAGTTTGTAGACATTCCCGAAACATGGATTCGTCTTGCTGGTCGCAATCGCGTCTCCTACTCCGTATGAATCTATCCTTGCACCCTGACGCTCCAGGTCGGCGATAATGTATTCATCCAGAGAGTTGGTCGCGAAAATCCTGCAGTTCTTCATGCCGTTTTCGTCCAGTATCTTCCTGCATTCTGTGGAAAGGTATGCAAGGTCCCCGCTGTCAAGCCTTACTCCGTATCCGTAAGGGTACGAATCATCGATCCCGTTTTCCCTGTATGCCCGGATGGCATTGTAAATCCCGCATTTCAGCGTGTCGTAGGTATCTATCAGCAGGATAAGGGTTTCGTTCCTGTGGGTGCGGATATATGCGTTGAACGCTTCATGCTCTCCTTCGACGGAACATCCGAAAGACGTGACATAACTGTGTGCCATTGTGCCGGTGGAACCGCATCCGTACATCACTCCGGTGAGGATGTTGGATGTATTGGCGCATCCGGCTATGATTGCGGCCTTTGCCCCGTAGGTGGCAGCCCACGGGCCGTGCGCCCTTCTTGATCCGAACTCGCTGACAGGCTTGTCCGTTGCGCGGCATACACGGGAGGCTTTCGTTGCTACGGCCATCTGATGGTTCATGATGCACAGCATCGGGGTTTCAAGTACCTGTGCTTCTATCATGGGGGCTTCCACGGTAATTATCGGCTGGGACGGAAATACGATTTCCCCTTCCCTCATGGCATACAGGTTTCCGGTGAACTTCATCGTGCTCAGATAGTCCCTGAATTCCCTGTATTCTTCTCCCGGAAGGAATTTTTCAAAGAATTCCGGAGGCATGTTTCCGAGGCTTTCCACCATTTCGACCACTTCATCCGTGCCGCTCACCACAGCCCAGTTGTTGTTCTCCGGGGCTTTGCGGTAAAACATGTTGAATATGGCCTTGCAGTCCTTTTTCCCGCAGTCATAGAAAGACTTTCCCATCGTGTACTGGTACTTGTCCGAGCAGTAAGAAACGTTCATGTCCATTGATAAAATTTTGCAAATGTACTCTTTTTCACGGAACTATTGAGTATTTTTGCGGTTTATCTTACAAAATGTCATTATGGAACAGGAATTGGCATCCCTTTTCAGAGAATATTCAGGCCATGAGGTTTCCGGATGCGTCCCGATAACGGGATCTGCAAGCGACAGGAAATATTTCCGTCTGTCAGGGAACGGTATTACCGCAATCGGAGTGCTGGGGGACGATATAGATGAAAACAAGGCTTTTCTGGCAATCGGCAGGCATTTGCTGTCCAAAGGAATAAGGGTTCCGGAAATCTATGCCGTCAGTCCCTGCTGCAGGTGTTATCTTCAGCAGGATCTCGGCTCGCTCAGCCTGTATGATGCGGTTGCGGAAGGTAGGGGAATGGCTGCGTCCGGTAAATATCCTTCGCGGAATACCTATTCCCTGGAAGAGAGGGCCCTTCTGACAGGAACTGTAGCCTCCTTGCCTGAAATACAGATCGCGGGAGCAGAAGGTTTCGATTTCTCTTGCTGCCATCCGGTGCAGTCCTTCGATGCCCGCTCGGTGATGTTCGATCTGAACTATTTCAAATACTGCTTCCTGAAGGCTTCAGGAACCGGTTTTGATGAATACCGTCTGGAAAAGGATTTCGAAAGGCTCCGGGACAGGCTGCTGTCTGTCGGAGAATACGGATTCATGTACAGGGATTTCCAGGCCAGGAATGTGATGCTGCATGACGGCAGGCCGTATTTCATAGATTTCCAGGGCGGAAGGCGGGGGCCGGTTCATTATGATCTCGCGTCCTTTGTCTGGCAGGCCAAGGCTGCCTATCCGCGGGACCTGAAGGAAGAGATGATTTCAGCCTATATCGGGGCCTTGAGGAAATTCCGGCCGGTCGATGCTGACAGTTTCCGGGAAGAACTGCGGCATTTTGCCCTTTTCCGGACCTTGCAGGTACTCGGGACATACGGTTTCCGGGGTTATTACGAGAGGAAGAGGCATTTCATGGAAAGCGTGCCGTTTGCAATCTCCAACCTCCGGGAACTGATAGCCGTACCGTTTGACGGATATCCTTATCTCATGGATGTCCTTGCCAGGCTGACCGGAAGTTATCCGGAACGGACATTGGAGGTCAGTGACGGTAAGGATGCCGGCAGTCCCGTGCTGACAGTCGAAGTGACCAGTTTCTCATACAGGAAGGGCATTCCTGCCGACACCAGCGGCAACGGCGGAGGATATGTCTTTGACTGCCGCTCCCTTGCAAATCCCGGGAGGTACGAACGTTACCGCAATTCGACAGGAAGGGATGCCGATGTGGTACACTTCCTGTCTTCCGAGCCGGAAGTGGCTGATTTCCTTGACTGTGCGTGCAGACTTGCCGATTCGCACATTGCCGGGTTCCTCGGAAGAGGGTTCACTCACCTGTGCATCAGTTTCGGATGTACCGGGGGGCAGCACAGATCGGTGTTCTGCGCCGAAAGCCTTGCCTCGCATATTGCGGACAGGTTCAAGGACAGGATTACCGTAATCCTCAGGCACAGGGAGCAGGGAATCGAGGAAATCTTTGAAAAAGGAGTCAGGAAATGAAGGCAATGATTTTCGCCGCAGGTCTGGGGACCAGACTGAAGCCTCTTACGGACAGGATGCCCAAGGCCCTTGTTCCTGTATGCGGCAGGCCGCTTCTGTCTCATGTGATAGGCAGACTCAAGGCGGCAGGCTATGACGATATCGTAATCAATGTACATCATTATGCTGACATGATAGAGGATTATGTCCGCAGCAACGGGGATTTCGGAGTTCGGATCAGGTTTTCGGATGAAAGGGCCTTACTGCTTGACACCGGGGGCGGTATCCTGTATGCAAGGCCTCTTCTTGAAGGGGAAGGGCGGTTTCTCGTCCACAATGTGGATATTCTTTCTGATGTGGACTTCCGGTGGCTGGAAAATTCGGTTCGGCCGGATTCCGTCGCCACCTTGCTTGTCAGCGAAAGGAAAACGTCCAGATATCTTCTCTTTGACAGGGATATGAGGATGACCGGCTGGACGAATGTCTCTACAGGACAGGTGCGCAGCCCGTATCCGCCTGGTGCCAGTTCTTCCATGTTCTCCGCGAAATACGCCTTTTCAGGAATCCATATTCTTTCGGATGCGGTTTTCCCTTTTCTGGAAGAGTATGCCCGGAGGGCGGTTGCTGGGACAGGGGAGCAAGAAAACAGGCCCGACGCAACCATCGGACCTGTAAGGTTTTCGATAACCGATTTCTATATCGGTATGTGTTCCTCCATGACTGTGAGAGGAGTTGTCCCTTCCTCTCTCGATATTGTCGATGTAGGTAAGCCGGGAGCGCTGGCAGAAGCGGAGAGGCTTGTCCTCTGACCTCACTGCCGCCCGTCTTCATCCGCAAGTCCGGTCGGTGCGCATCCGCTTGTCTGTCCGGACGGAATAGGTATTGACCGCATGCGGAAAAAGAAGAATACGACCATAACCACGCAAAGGACACACAGTATTATGTATGACCCGGTGCTGAATACATCCAGAAAACTGTCAGCATCCTTGAACATGTCCATCCGTCCGAAGACCGCAGAGAAGGTATTGTTGACACAGTGCATGAGCATCGTCAGTTTCAGCGACCCCGTCCTGTAGTACACGTATCCGAACAGAAGTCCGAAAACGAAGGCGGGAACGGCCTGCCACGGGTTGAGATGGATAAGGGCGAATACCAGAGCGGAAACGGTTATCGCCCATGCAGGTTTCATCTTCTGCAGCAGTCCTCTGAGAATCATTCCCCTGCACAGCCATTCTTCAAAGAAGGGGGCAAAGACCGATACGGCCAGTATCGTTACCCAGAACGGCCCTTCCATTATCGATGACATCATCTTTTCCAGTGATTCCGGCATGGGAGGCATCACTATGTTCAGAAAATCGAGGGCAAAGGCCAGGGCGAGAGTCGCTACGCCTACGGCAATGGCTATCGATATGCCTGAAAAACTGCCGAAATTATTGTTGTCTATGCAACAGCCGCCTTCGAAAAACTCGTTTTTACGGCTTTGGTAGGCAGCATAAAGCATTGGCGGGATGAACATCAGCGGATAAGACAGAAGGATGCCGTATGTTCCGGCGGCTTCCTTCGAGTATGCCATCAGTCCGAGTGAGGCCAGATTGCCGATGACCGCACCGATGACCAGCATTATCAGCAGCATGAAAACTCCACCTGCCCCCGGCATATAGAAATTGTATGCAGAGAGCAGGTCGAATGATCTTTTTGTCTTTCTTTTTGTCATTTCCTTTCAGTCAGAACGACAGTTGCGGTCCTATCTGTACAGAGGGGACGGATAGATGCCGTTGTCTGCGAATTCCTTGAACTTGGCTACGACTCCCGGCCTGTCTTCCTTGAAGGTGACCCCGAACCAGCGTGACGGAGTGGAAAGAAGCTCGGTGCTGGCACTTCCGTCCTTTATCATGCAGTCGATAGCGTAAGGAATATAGAATTCCGCCTTCAGTTCATTGATGTTCTTCTCAAGGAAGCCGTGGAAAACGGTTTCGCTTTTCCCGAAATAGTCCGGGGTGAATCCCCACATGTTCATGGAGCAGAGTGCCTTTCCGTCAAGTTCCACGTTCTCTCCCTTGCTGTTGTCTCCCTTGACCTTGCCGTCCTGTCCCATGGCGATGTTGTGGTGCTCTTCCACGTGGGTCAGTTTTCCGTTTTCATCCGCAGTGCAGATTCCTCTGGATACTCCGCCTGATTCGGACAGGGTATTGTCCAGTTCGAATCCGACGATGGCATACTGCCCTTCGGTATTTTCATGTGCCCTGAGCCAGTCTCCTATTATCCTGAAGGATTCCTTTCCATAGTAGTCATCGCCGTTGATGACTGCAAAAGGTTCGTGGATAAGGTCCTTTGCCATAAGGACAGCGTGGGCGGTACCCCATGGCTTCTGCCTCTCCGGGTTGAGTGTGAATTCTGCCGGGATCTTGTCGAGTTCCTGGACCGCGAATTCGAACTTCAGAGGTTCGCCGTCAATGCATTTTACGTTGCTGTATTTCTCGCGTACGGTCTTTTCGAATTCGGCCTTGAAATACTCCCTTACGATATAGACGACTTTGCCGAATCCTGCCTGGACTGCATCGTAAATGGAATAATCGATGATTGTCTCTCCGTTAGGGCCGAGACCGTCCATCTGTTTGAGTCCGCCGTAACGGCTGCCCATACCGGCAGCAAGAACAAGTAGTGTAGGTTTCATATCTTAAGAACATTTAAGTTAAAAATTCAGTCCGATTTTGCAAATATCTTTCAAAATTAACTATTTTTGCGGAAATCCGAAACACTTCGGGGATTTTAAGCAAGTATTCAGAAATTTGGGAAAGATCAGACAACTTTTTACAGGAGAGCACCGGAGTTTCTTCATATTCGCTTCGGTCGTGACTGCTGTGGCTCTGCTGCATCTGACGTTCGGTTCCGGCAACAACCTGATACATTGGATCGGGGCGAAACTTGAGATTTCATCTCAGGAAAAGCAGATCGAGCAATACACCAGGGAGATAAAGGAAATGGACCGCAGGATCAGGATGCTGCGGTCCGACAGGGATACCCTGGAGAAATTCGCCAGGGAGAATTTTCATTTCGCCGAGCCTGGAGATGACGTCTTTATCGTAGACTGATTCAGAATCCCGTATATGTCATCGGGGTTATCGCCCTCAGTTCTTCCTTGACCTTATCCGTAACATCCAGTCCGTCGATGAATCCGGAAATGGTCTCGTGGTTTATCCCTTTGCCCGTGCGTGTGAGAGCCTTGAGGGTCTCGTACGGATTCGGATAGTTCTCGCGGCGCAGGATGGTCTGGATTCCCTCTGCAACCACCGCCCAGTTCCTGTCCAGATCAGCCAGAATGGCTTCTTCATTGATAATGAGTTTCCCCAGACCCTTTTTCAGGGAAGCGAGGGCGATAAGTCCGTGCGCGAGAGGCATGCCGATGTTTCTCAGTACGGTAGAGTCCGTAAGGTCCCTCTGCAGTCTCGATACGGGAAGTTTCATCGAGAGGTGGGTCAGGATGGCATCCGCAATGCCCAGATTGCCTTCCGCGTTTTCGAAATCTATGGGATTGACCTTATGCGGCATGGCGGAAGAGCCGACTTCATTCTTGTTGACCTTCTGGCGGAAATACTCCATTGAGATGTATGTCCAGATGTCGCGGCACAGGTCGATGAGGATGGTGTTGATCCTTCTCAGACAGTCAAACAGTGAGGCCAGATTGTCGTAATGCTCTATCTGTGTGGTCGGGAACGACCTTTTCAGTCCCAGCGAGGATACGAACCTGTCCCCGAAACCGATCCAGTCGATATCGGGATAGGCTACTTTGTGGGCATTCATGTTTCCGGTCGCGCCTCCGAATTTTGCCGGATATTCCAGAGCCGACAACTGGCGCAACTGTTCTTCGAGCCTGACCAGGAAAACCTTGAATTCCTTGCCTACCCGTGTCGGGGAAGCCGGCTGTCCGTGTGTCTTTGCAAGCATCGGGATGTCCTTCCATTCGTCCGACATCGCTCCGAGAGTGTCGGTGATTTCCTTAAGAGCCGGAAGATATACATCGTGCATGGCCTCCTTGAAGGAAAGCGGGACAGACGTATTGTTGATATCCTGGGAGGTGAGTCCGAAATGTACGAATTCCCCCCACTTGCTTATGCCGAGAGTCTTGAAATGTTCCTTGATATAGTATTCGATGGCCTTGACATCGTGATTGGTCACCTTCTCTATTTCCTTTACCCTCATTGCCTCTTCTGGAGTGACGGTCCTGTATATGTCCCTGAGGCTTTCGAATTTCGAACGGTCAAAATCCGCAAGTTGCGGCAGCGGGATTTCGCATAGTGCGATGAAATATTCTATTTCTACGCGGATCCTGTATCTGATAAGGGCGAATTCACTGAAATATTCCCTCAGGGCGGAAGTCTTGCCCGCATATCTTCCGTCTACAGGAGATACTGCTGTAAGTGGTGTAAGTTCCATTTTCCGGTTGTTTTGTTTCGGGAGCAAAGATACAAAGTCACGCAGAGCAATGCAAATGAACCGGGTTAAATTTCATCGGGGCAGAGCATACGGAAGGTGCGGACCGTACGGACCGCTTCTGCCACATCGTGTACGCGGAGGATGTCCGCCCCGCGTTCAAGGGCGGCCAGATGCAGGACCTGTGTCTGGGCAAGGGATTCTTCAGGAGTGATGCCGGCCAGCCTGTATATCATGCTTTTCCTGGATACTCCGACGAGAATGCGCGGACTGGCGCATGTCCCGGGGAACCGTATTTCCCTGAATCTGTCCAGATCGTGCAGCAACCGGTAGTTCTGCTCCAGGGTTTTTGCAAACCCGAATCCCGGATCCAGAATCCAGTCCATTATGCCCGCGTCTTCCGCCTTTGATGCGAATTCCTCGAAATACCGGATGACCTCGTCAGTGACATTTTCATAGTCGCACTTTTCCTGCATGTCGGCGGAAGTCCCTCTTTTATGCATGGCTATGTAGGTCAGCCCCAGTTCCCCTACGGCCGGAAGCATTTCAGGATCATCTTCGCCAGCCGAAATGTCGTTTATGATGAGACTGCCGGAAGAAGAGGCTCCGGTACACTCCTTGAAAAGGGCGGCGGCGCGTGTTACAACCGATGACCACCAGGTGTCGATGGAAACTGTTATCCCGGGGAATGTCGCCCATACCGTTTCCAGGACCGGGGCCAGCCTTCTCCATTCTTCATCCGCCCCGACCGGTACGGCTCCGGGGTGGGTAGAACAGGCTCCAAAATCTATGATGGAGGCTCCATCTTCCAGCATTTTCCTTATTCCGGAAACGATTCTTTCCATGTCAGGCCTGCCGTCCTTTCCGAGGTATCTGCTCCCGGAATAGAAGGAATTATCGGTGATGTTGATAATTCCCATTATATCTGTTTCCTTTCTGTCCATGCCGTAAATTCAATCAGAGGGGGCAAATCTAATGAATATTTCGCTATCTTTGTACGTTCTGATTGTTTTAAATCTATGCTTATCGTTTTGGAAGGACTGGACGGGGCGGGCAAGTCCACGCAGGTCAGGAAGTTGAAGGAATATATCGAAAGTACGGGCCGGGAACTGGAGTACATCCATTTCCCGAGATATGACTCTGAAGTGTACGGGGAACTTATCAGCCGTTTTCTCAGGGGGGACTTCGGAAGCATGGAGTCCGTCCATCCCCAGTTGGTTGCCCTTCTTTTTGCGGAGGACAGGCATTGTGCAGCACCGGAAATCAGGGCTGTCCTTCAGAGGGGCGGAACCGTCCTGCTTGACCGGTACGTATATTCCAATGTTGCCTACCAGTGTGCCAAACTCAAGGATGAATCCGAAAGGAAGGCATTGAGAGAGTGGATCATGCGTACTGAATACGGCACGTTTTCCCTTCCGCGTCCGGATCTGAATCTTTTCCTGGATGTCCCGGTCGGATTCGTGGAGAGGAAACTCTCCGGAGACAGGAAAGGGGGAGACAGGACCTATCTCGACGGAGGACATGATATCCACGAGGCCGATATGTCATTCCAGAGGGAGGTCAGGGAGATATATCTGGAGCAATGCGGGCTTGACAGCAGTTTTGTCCGGATAGACTGTTCGTCCGAGACAGGCGAGATGCTGCCGCCGGACGATATTTTCGCGCGTATAATCGGCCATGTGGCCCAACTTTATTATCAGAAACGATAGAATCATGTGGTTCAGTTATAACAGGGTGCGCAGGTTCTGTGCCTTTACCATCGGTGCCGTGTTTTTCGTCTCGGGCCTGCTGAAACTGATGGATCCGGTAGGGGCCGGGCTGGTCATAAGCGAATATTACGGCTTTTTCGGGACGGATTTCCTCCAGGCAACTTCCTTGCCGGCAGGTTTTGTCCTGGCTTTGTCAGAGACTGTCCTCGGTGCGGCTCTGATGACCGGACTCTGGAGGAGGATAGTGGCTGTCGTGACGATAGTGTTTCTCGCAGCGTTTACCTTGCTTACGGCAGTCCTTGTGATTTTCAATCCGGAGATGGATTGCGGTTGTTTCGGTGAAGCCGTCCATCTGACGCATTTCCAGTCTCTTGTGAAGAATATCGTCCTGTGTGTTCTGGCAGCCGTGGCCTTTACTCCTCTGAACCGTCTCGGCAGACCCAAAAGAAGAAAGTACGTGGCATTCGGCATCGTGGCTTCGGCAGTGGCCGCTTTCGGGATATATTCCCTGCTGTACATCCCTCTCGTGGATTTTACCGATTACAGGCCTGCTTCAAGGCTTGCCGCATCGGATAGCGGGTCTTCGGAAATGTATGATGCAACGTTCATATATGAAAAGGACGGCAGGCAGGAGAGTTTTACCCTTGATAATCTTCCGGACAGTACCTGGACCTTCGTCAGGACGGAAACGGTCAGGACCGATCCTGCAGAGGGGACACGGCCTGTCCTGTCCTTTACCGATGCCGGAGGAGAATACAGGGATTATCTTGCGGCATCCGGAGACGTCATGATACTGTCGGTATATGACCCCGCCAAGGTATCGGAGAAAAAGTGGATGAAAACGGCCTCCTTGTTGCCGGCGGCTATCGATGCAGGCTATCATCCGATTATCCTTGTGCCGGGGGATTACGGTACCCTGTCGGATTCCCTGGAAGGGCGCATTCCTGAAGAGACGGCTGATGCTATCCTCCAGTCTGCGTATTTTGCCGATTACAAGACGATAATAACACTTAACAGGTCCAACTGCGGGGCCACCTGTTTTCATGACGGCTATCTGATAAGGAAATGGTCTTTCCGGAATCTGCCGTCGGCAGAGGAACTGGCCCGGATCGCTGCGGAAAACGTGGATGAGACTGTCGTGGAAACGACGACTGCGGGCCAGGTAGGCTTTCAGGCCTTTGTCCTGGCTGCGTTTGCCGTGATCTTCTTCATCTGAATGTCATTTCATGACATGGAGGAACTCCAGAGGAAAATCGGTTTCAATGATATCAGGTCCGGAGTCGAGCACTTCCTTGAACAGAGGAAGCCTTTCTTCCGGAGTTTCCGCCCTGTCCTGTTTCGGTGAGGTGGAAACCATGCAGGGAATGCCTTCCCGGTGCAGGGCGTCATATAGCGTCTTGCCGGAGTCTTCCATGATGTCTGAAACGACATAGGCAAGGGCGATGTTCGTCATCGGTATTCCTGCTTTCCTGTAACTGTCCAGTTGGTCCAGGTCCTTTACCCATGCTGACATGCGTGCAGTACTGTCTATCCTGTACACCTCCATCGCTTCTTCTGCGTTGCGTACGGTATAGATGCAGTTTTCCGCCCCGAGAGAGTTGATGAAAGGGATCAGGACATCGCGCGTAACGTCCTTGATGTCGAAATTCAGGATTACTTTTCCCTGGCTCCATGCGACTACCTCCCTCACGGACGGGATCTTGAATGACGTCACGGAGCCCCAGCGGTCTACGAGGTTGAATTCCTGCAGTTGCGCGAAGGTATAGTCTCTGACTCTGCCTGTACCTGTAGTGGTCCTGTCGATTGTTTCGTCATGCATCAGTACGATGACACTGTCTTTTGTCATCCTCGGATCGATTTCATAGAAGACCGGCATTTTTGAAAGGATCATGTCGAATGTTTCCAGACAGTTCTCCGGATATCCGGGAAGATTTCCTCCCCGGTGCCCGCTGATCATGATTTCTTCACGTGACATGAATCTGTCAATGTCTTCAGGGCACCGGCAGTCATAGTGGAATTTCCCCGTGCTGCAGGAACTCCAGAACATCAGACAGGCAATGCCTGCCGCCATCAGGGTCGGTGTGTGATTCATATTATGCTTTCCTGGTTGTTTCAGCCATTTTTCCGTGAGCCACTTCCTGACAGGTTCGTCATAAAGTTTCAGCCATGCGCAGGCGAGTGCAATTGCCGCGACAAACACTCCGACAGATACCGCGATATGCATCCACACCGGAGCATCCGGATTGTTGTTTGCCCAGGCGACCTGCATGCAGACGAATGGGAAATGCGTGATGTACAGGGGATATGAGATGTCACCCATGAATTTGCATATTCTGGAACTCAGCGGATCGGTTGTCCGGCTGCCTGCCCCGATAAGGACGATTGCAGGGAATACGAAAAGAATGGCCACTGTCTGATAGAAACCGTCTGCAAGGCATTGCTTTCCTCCTATGCAAGGCATTGCGAATACCAGGACAAGCAAAAGGGAAGCCCACCAGAATCCGCCTCTGATCCGCACCGGACTTCCGCTGGGATTGGCGGCATTCATTCTTGACGGAAGGATCCTTGATATGAGCAGACCGCACAGGAACGGGTACAGCAGTCTTGTGAACCCGATGAAAATCTGCGGCCCTTCCAGACTCCAGCCTCCTATCATATTGTACTGGGGTTCCCCGAACAGTCCGAAAACATCCCATCCGAGGGCAAGATTCAGGGTAAGGAAGGCGCTGGCAAGACACAGGACGGCAAGGATAACGGTAGGCAGTTTCCTGAATATGAATGCGTACAGGATATTGCCTATATATTCGTATGTAAGGGACCAGTTCGGTCCGTTCAGAGGGTTGGTCTCGTGCCATCCGCGGATATCCAGTCCCAGCCCGCATGGTATCATCAGCAGCCCGAATACGATGCAGACCAGGAATTTCCAGAGAGGGGTTTCCGTTACGGCCGGCCATACAGGACATGCGGAAAAGAAAAAGAAGCAGGCTCCGGTGAGCGTGCCGGCAATTACCATCGGGTGCAGACGCACGAGCCTTCTTTTGAAAAAGGCGGGGATACTCATCCTGTCCCATCTGTCATCGTATGCATATCCGATTACGAATCCGGAGAGTACGAAGAAGAAATCGACGGCAAGGTAACCGTGATTGATGATCTGATAGGCAGGACCGCGGGAATAAGTCTCGAACAGGTGAAACGCTATTACCAGTATGGATGCGACTCCTCTGAGACCGTCCAGGATCTCATATCTCGGCTTTGATGCCAAATATACTTCCCTTGTCATAACCTGTGAGTGAAAACGGCGCAAATGTAATGATAATTTTCCTATATTTGTTCCGGTTTACGGATTCTACGGCCTTTTGCAGGGAAAGGAACGGAATCATAGCGGTTTTGTCGGTATGGAACGCAAAAGATATTGGGGAAAAACGATAGCGTCGTTTTTGCTGGTCCTTTTTACTATGCCTCTCGGCCATGCGCTGATGAAGATCATGGAGTCAACGATGAGTGTCGGCACCCTCCATTATTCGGCGTTTGCCATGGGATTTGCGGGACTGGTCATGGTAATTGCCGGCGTTTTCGTCAATGGAGACACGAAACAGACATTGCTGGGCCTTTTCGGGGGGCTTCTTTTCTGGACAGGATGGGTCGAGTTCCTTTTCGGGTATTATGCGTCCAGGTACGGCGTGCAGTACGATCTGGTCGGGACCGGTGTGATTTCTTCCGTTACGGAATATCTCGATGGCATCGCAGTCGGTCACAGTATGCTCATCAACGGTACAGATATCAGTGACATGACCGTTGCGGAACTCAAGTCCCTTACGGGATCGCGGCCGGAATACCTTATCATGCCGGCGACATTCGGTATCTGGGTCATGTTCATGATTGTGTACCTGTTCAACACAAGATCCGGCTGCCATGCATTCAACTGGCTGCAGAAGATACTGTTCCGGGACAGGAGGAATGAGATTGTACCGAGGTCAATGTCACACCATACCTCCATCACGACCTTTCTGGAACTGAATGTCATGATGTGGACCCTTTATCTGGCTCTCATGTTCCTTTATGATCCGGTCTTTCTTGGAGAGAGACACCCTCTGACGCTTGTCGTTGCTATAGGCTGTCTGATAGGTTCGGTCTTCATGTTCAGGTATCAGTTGAAACTCGGTTCATGGGGAGCGAATATCAGGATGGCGATATCCACGGTCATTATCTTCTGGACCTTTATCGAAGTGTTTTCACGTAACGGACTGCTGACCGAGTTCTGGGTCGACCCGCTAGACCACATCGCTGAAATGGCCGTGATCCTTGCCTGTTTTGTCGCCCTTGCAATATTCTTCATCGTCAAGGCAACGGCAAGCAGGAGACGGTGATCGTTCCTGATGAGGGGAAGTTTCCCGTAGCGGGATTGTCGTTCCGGTCCGGATTCCGATGTTACAGAATTGTTAAGGAGAAGTTGCCGGAATGTTAAAAATGCCTTGCGTTCCGCCAAAACGGCCTTTTGCTATTGCATGGATACGCCTGCGGCCTTACCTTTGCCGCCGGAGGAAACAGGTATGTACGGAAAATCCATTCTTTTCATAATTTCCGGTTTGGTTGCGGTATGCAGCCATGCGTATGCGCAGAGGATAAAGGGAAGTGATACCCTTCTCCCGCTGACACAGGAACTTGCCGAGGAATTCCTGGCTGCTTATCCGGACATGGAAGTAATCGTGACCGGAGGCGGTACCGGAGTCGGGATTGCTGCGCTTCTGGAGAACACTACCGACATGGCCATGGCTTCACGCCGTATCAAGTTCGGTGAAAGGATGAAATTCGCCGAGGAAAATCTTGAGGCTTCGGAGGTTATAGTGGCATACGATGCACTGGCCGTGGTGGTAAACCCTTCGAATCCCGTAAACAGGCTTACGAGGGAGCAGCTGGAGGCTATTTTCAGGGGCAAGATCACCAACTGGAAGGAGGTAGGAGGTGAGGATAGGAAGATAGTGGTATATTCCAGGGAGACCTCTTCCGGCACCTACGAGTTTTTCAAGGAAAGCGTGCTGCAGAACAGGAACTATATGAGCGGGGTGCTATCGATGCCTGCGACCGGAGCGATCATCCAGTCCGTGAGACAGACCAGGGGAGCGATCGGTTATATCGGTCTGGCGTATCTCAACCCTCATGTCAAGCCTCTTGCCGTCTCGTATGACGGGGGTGCGCACTATGCGATGCCATCGGTAGAGACAGCAGCAGACGGTTCCTATCCTGTAGTCAGACCTCTGTATTATTATTTTGACTCCCGCAACGGTGACAAGGTACGGCCTTTCATATCGTTTGCCCTGTCCGCCCGGGGGCAGGAATCTGTCCTTGAACAGGGATTCATCCCGGTGAGGAAGGACGGGACGGAAGACGGACATTCCGGGGCAGACAGAAGATAATCCGATAAACAGATTTGACATGAAGCGGATATTGGAAAAAACAGTGCAGTGGATACTTACCGCCAGCGGTTTCGTTACGAGTGCCGTCATCCTGCTTATCATCGCCTTCCTGTTTACGGAAGGGGCGGGCCTTTTCGGTGAGAAGATCATAGAGGAAGGATATGTGCTTGCCCTGAACAGGGAAAATCCCGTAAGGGAACTGGATGCGGCGCAGATAAAGGCTCTTTTCGATGCGGACATTACAAACTGGAAGGAAGTCGGAGGTCCTGATCTTCCTGTCGAAACGTTCAGGCTGGAGGATGCCGACAGGTATTTCACGCAGGACGAGTTAGGCCGGAACTATGAGAATGCTGGGCGGCTTATAGCGGAACTTGTCGGCTCGCATCCCGGCATGGTCGCTTTCATCCCTGAATCCATGGTCGTTTCGGACGCCGGATTGAATTTCATAGAGGACAGCAATATATCCCCGAAAGAAGTCTTTGCCGGTACCGAATGGTTCCCGACCGCGACTCCTGCCCCTCTGTTCGGAATGTGGCCTCTTCTGGCAGGAACGCTGTGGGTCAGTTTCTTTGCCATTCTTTTCGCACTTCCTTTCGGCATCAGCATAGCCGTCTATATGTCCGAAGTGGCGTCAGAGAGGGTGAGGGGCATTCTGAAACCTCTTGTGGAACTCCTGAACGGGATTCCGTCGGTAGTCTACGGCTTTTTCGGACTCATAGTGATTGTCCCGCTTCTCCAGCAGGTCTTCGGTCTTCCTGTAGGTGAAAGCGGTCTTGCCGGCAGTATAGTACTGGCCATTATGGCCCTGCCTACAATAGTCACCGTGGCGGAGGATGCCATGCGCAGTTGTCCGGGAGCCTTGAGGGAGGCGAGTCTTGCGCTCGGGGCTACTAAATGGCAGACCGTCGCGAAGGTCGTGATTCCGTCATCGATGTCGGGAATAGCCTCCGGCGTAGTGCTCGGGATAGGCCGTGCAAT
>CALVAE010000079.1 GCA_944325465.1 uncultured Bacteroidales bacterium
GTTCAGAATGACAGTTAATCATTCAGAAAAGTCAGTGAAACGTTCAGAAACGGAAATCCCTGCGCCCATTGCGTATCTCTTCCAGATGTCCGGCTGTCAGTTCCCTGACCTTTGCATTGGATATGCCTTCCAGTTCTTTCCCGATGACGGCGAGGCCTTTCTCTCTTGTCTGCGGGGAGGCGTAGTCCATCAGATACTCCATCAGGGTCATCAGGGCATTGGGCTGGCAGCAGTCCGCAATCTTCCCTCTCTTGACAAGCGACATGAACCGGTCTCCTGTCCTCCCTTCCCGGTAACAGGCAGTACAGAAACTCGGGATATGTCCGAGGTCAAGCAGCCATCCGACCACTTCATCCAGGGACCTTCGGTCACTGATATCGAACTGGGCCGTGCTTCCGCTTCTGTCGGAGGCGGGATTCCCGTCAGTGTCCATCTCCCCGCCGCCGTCGGCATAGCCTCCTACACTTGTGCGGGAGCCTCCGCTTATCTGGGATATCCCCAGTTCAAGCACCCTGGCCCTGACGGAGGCGGATTCCCTCGTTGAAATTATCATTCCCGTATACGGGACAGCCAGACGGAGGACAGCGACTATCCTGCAGAAGATATCATCAGGCACGGCATTGGGAAAATCTCCCGTGTCGATATCGTCAGCCGGACAGATACGGGGCACGCTGATTGTGTGCGGACCGACTCCGAAACGGGCTTCCAGATGTTCCGCATGCATCAGCAGTCCGACAAGGTCATATCTCCAGGTGTCCAGACCGAACAGGACTCCTATGCCCACATCATCGATACCCCCTTGCATCGCCCTGTCCATCGCTTCCGTATGCCAGGCATAGTCGCTTTTCGGTCCGCTCGGATGCAGTACCTCATAATTCTTCCTGTTATAGGTCTCCTGAAACAGGATATACGTCCCGATTCCGGCATCCTTGAGTCTCCGGTAGTTCTCCACAGTAGTGGCCGCTATGTTCACGTTTACCCTCCTGATGGCCCCGTTGCGATGACGGGTACTGTAGATGGTGTCAATTGATTCCAGAATATATTCGATAGGATTGTGGACGGGGTCCTCTCCTGATTCTATGGCAAGCCGTTTGTGCCCCATGTCCTGCAAGGCGGTCACTTCCGCACGTATCTCCTCCTGGGAGAGTTTCCTGCGGGGGATATGCCGGTTCTTCAGATGGTACGGACAGTAGACGCATCCGTTGATGCACCAGTCCGAAAGGTAGAGAGGGGCGAAAAGCACGATACGGTTTCCGTAGAACTTTCTTTTTATCTCCTTTGCAAGGGAGAATATCCTGCCGACAAGGTCTGGGTCGCTGCATTCCATCAGTACGGCCGCCTCCCTGTGGGTAAGGCCCTTGCACTCTGCTGCCTTGTCCAAGATACTCTCCATCAGGGCCCTGTCCCCGCGATGCTCTGCGGCGAAAGCGGCAGTCTCGAGTATTTCCCTGTCATTTATGAATTCATCGGCTTTCCCGGATGACGGGTCGAACGGATATCCGAAATTTTCCATATCTTTTTCTCCGGTATGGTTCTCCGGAAAGTTCCCGGAGAACGGCAGGCACAAATTTACAAATATTGTCTGAAAATCACTATTTTTGTCCCGGTATACAGGCCTTGGAATGCTTGTACAATAAAAAATATTGATTATGAAACGTTTACAATGGATTCTTCCTTTTGTTCTGCTGTTTGCCGGCATAAGTATGGCTGCTCAAGACAATACTCCTGTCAGATTTACGGTAAGGCAGGAACAGACATCGGAAAATGAGATTTCGGTTATTTTCGAAGCCGAAATCGCGGAAGGATGGCATGTATATTCTACCGACATGCCTGACGGAGGGCCGATATCGGCCTCAATAACTGTGAAATCCGCAAAGGGAGCGTCAGAAGCAGGCGGTCTTGTGTCGGAAGGCAAGGAAATAAGTGCCTATGACAACATGTTCGGAATGGATGTGCGTTATTTCGAGAAAAACGTGACATTCATACAGAAATTCAAGGTAAAGGGCAAACGATGCAGGATAAAGGGTTTCCTGGAATATGCTGCGTGCAACGATACCATGTGCATACCTCCCGCTACCGTGGAATTTTCTGTGGAACTATAGCCCGACATTATCCCTTATCCACGAGAAGATGACTTCAAGTGCCTCTGCGGAAACAGGGGCGCTTATCTTTGCGTATTCATCGGGCGTTCCTTTTTTACAAGGCAGTAACAGATGGTTAAGACCCTCAAGTTCAACTGTGGTAACATTTTTGTTATGCTTCAGGTATTTCCTGACGTTATCCAGATTCTGCCTGCAGTTTACCATTACATCCTTCGTACCGTTTATTGCCAGCACGGGTATTTTCACCTTTGAAAGATAATCCGCAGGATTGTATCTGATAAAGAATCGGTACCACGGAGTTGTTGCTTGCATGGCGTACATGTAGATTGAATATCTGAAATGGTCGTTTTCGATGCCCATTTCCCTGACAAGTTCGTCATCTTTCGCTTTCCACTCGTCATAAGCCTTGTACAGTGCGTTTGAAAGAGTCGTACTGTCTGCATCCGCATATTCATACGCCGTGTGGAACATGATATCGTTGATTTCGTCATATCTCTTGCGGTTTATGTCGGGAATGCCTTCGGTAGAGGCAACGATATCCTTGTTCTGCCTTATGACTGAACTCAATCCGTCCGTCATCAGACCGGCAGCGGAAATGAGAAAAGAGATGTCCTTACATCCGGCTGCGGCAATCGAGCATGATGCCCCGCCCTCACTGTGTCCGAGAACACCGATTCTCCGTCTGTCGATGTCCTTTCTGCTCTTAAGATATCTGACTGCGGCAATCACATCTTCCGCAAAATCCGCTGTAGTGGCGTCTTCATATACTCCGTTTGACCCTCCGACTCCTCTGTCATCAACGCGAAGGACGGCTATTCCCCTGGAACTCAAATATTCCGCTATCTCCTTGAATACCTTGTGTCCGGCCATCGAACCGTCCCTGTCCTGGGGATAGGTTCCCGATGCGATTACAACGGCGGTGTGTTTTCCCTGGCCTTCCGGCAGGGTCAGGGTACCGGCATAATGCAAGGTATCCTTTCCGTTGAAAACCACTTCTTCCTCCTTGAAGCCGGTACTTCCTGCTTCCTCTTTCCTTATTTCTTCTATTATTGTACTGATTTCATCCGCAAGAGCGCTCGGGGAGCCGTAGTACCCGGTCGCAATCCAGCGGACATTGCCTTTCCCGTCTATTATCATCTTCTGCGGTATCCCGGAAAAATGGAACTGGGAGGCGTAGTACGAATACACGGCCTGGCGTTGTCCCTTCTCATCAGGATTGTCCAGAAGGACCTGGAAATCATAGCCCTTTTCTGAAAGGAAATCCTTGATGACCTTTGCATGGTCCTTCCTTGTCTCCATAGTCGAAATGAAGAAGAAATCAACCTTGGGATCATCCTTGTATTTGTCCACGGCCATCTGCATTCCCGGCATGGCCGCCTTGCACGGTGCGCACCATGTGGCCCAGAAATCAAGGACGATTATGTGGCCCTTGAGTCCGGCCATGTTCAGTTTGCCTCCTTCAAGCCTGTCCAGCCTGAACAGTCTGGTAGGGACATTGATCATACTTGCTACAAGTGCATCCCTCTGGGCCTTGAGAAGTTTTTCTGATTTCATGGCCCGGACGTATTCTTCGAATCCGCTTTCCCGGCCTCCGTTCCTGATATATTCGGATTTCAGTATTTCCAGCATTTCCGGAGTCGCCTGGTTGTCCGAAACGGCTGCCTTTATATGGGTCAGCGCCTCGTTTTCCCTTCCGTTCTTGCGGAGCATTTTCACATGGAAATCATTGAAATCCGCATTCCCGCTTCCGAAATACACCGCAAGGGTATCCATTAGCGACATGGCACGGGTGTTTTCTCCGACTTCATCCAGAATCCTGGCATAATCGAGCCATGCGGAGGCATTGTCTCTATAGAACATCTCCTTCCATTCCCTTGGTGACCACACCTTTTCCGCCGCAGTCCTCTGCCTGTTCCGCATTTCCTCATATATCATCTTTGCGTACGGATAGAGTTTTTCGGCGGAAACATCCCCTCTCATGTACGGGATCTGGATTATATGCCAGAAATACATTGCAAGATCCCTTCTCGGAGCGATGGAAAGGCACTGCTCAAGTCTTGAATAATCATTGTTTCTGATGATCGCATTGTAAATGTATATCCGGAAAATATTGCTGTAATGGTGTTCGAACATATTGCCTTCAACAAAGGCATCCCTGAAATCTTCAGGAGGGAACCTTTTGAGGAAATTCTCGAATTTCGCATCGAAATCCTCTTTCCCGCCGGACATGAACAATTCACGGGCGACCTTTTCCCTGAAGAATTCCCCGTCAGGATACCTCTCGGCCAGCCTCTTCTCTATATCAGCCCTCATGGTAGAGTCAGGAAGGACCGAGGAAACTATCTGATGCGCTTTCAGCAACTGTTCCTCATTCAGTGTATCACCCTTGCCGTCCTGGTCCAGAAGCATACGGATGTTATTCTTCATATTCTCCCTTGAAACCGTGGAATCCCTCTGGAGTGCCATTGTGGCAAACCAGAAGACATCTTTCAGACCCTTGGGATTGTCCCTCAGTTCGTAATTTATCCACATGCGGACCACTTCATCGTCCTTTCTTTCAAAGTCCGTTTCCTGAAGGGACGGGATTCCGGCGAGTTCCTGTGTATTCCTGCCTCTGAGCAGCCCCCATCCGAGGTTGGCGGAAGGCATGTTCCTTCCCTCCTTGTCCAGGACATATTTGGCGTACATGAACGAAGGTCCCCCTATATCCACAGTATCCCTGTCACAGAACTTCCATACTATCAGAGCGGTGCTGTCCGGAATGCTGAAGGTTGCCGTCAGGGTCCCGTCCCCGTTCCTTTTAAGGTCCATGTCTTCCGCGTCCCAGCGATAGTCTTTCCAACAGTAGTACACTCCGTTGATCTCTCCCTTGAGAAAGGATTCCCCGGGATTATACGTGATGGTGACCGAGCCTCCATCTGTGAAATATTCAGGTTCGGAAGTGCAGACTGTCTGCGCGATGGCTGTGACACCGGCCGTCATCGCCGATGCCAGCAAGAGAATTCTTTTCATGCGATTCTACTGTTTGTTCAAGCGGCAAAAATAGCCTTTATTTCCGGAAGTAGGTTCATATCGAGTGAAAAAAGCATGTGTACATCACCATATGAAAAATTCTTTTTATAAATTTGCACTTTGTAAGAAATATAACCATCCCCGGTTTGAATATCCAATATTCAGTATATTAACAACTTAACAACATTTTTCTTATGAAAGCACTATTGAATGTATTGCTTTTGGCCGCCATGGCAGTACCGGTGACAGGATATGCCGGTACCATCCGGACAGAGAATCCGGAGTTCCCTGGAGGCCAGGATCTTGAACCCAGGTCAGGTCATATCATCGGCAAGGTCCAGGACCGTAACGGGGTAGCCCTTCCCGGAGTGGCGGTTATGATCAAAGGGACCAGTATCGGTGTCGAGACCAATTCGGTAGGTAATTATGATCTGAATCTTCAGGGCAGGACGGAAGGCGTAATCGTCTTTTCCTGTCTGGGTTACAGTGTCCAGGAAATCAATTACAACGGACAGATGCACCTTAACGTGACCCTGCAGGATGACCTCGAATCCCTCAATGAGATTGTCGTGACTGGTTACGGCAATTACAACAGGAGCGAGTATGTCGGTGCCGTAACGCAGATCAAGGCCGAAGATATCCTTGTTCCCGGAGAAGCAACGATCGACCAGATGCTTCAGGGAGTGATCCCCGGCATGTCCGTGCTCAATACCACGGGTAAGGTCGGAGGTACTCCGAAAATCAGGATCAGGGGGACGTCCACGATTCTCGGAAACCAGGAACCTCTGTGGGTAGTGGACGGAGTCATCCAGACAAACCCTGTCCCGATTCCGAATGACGCCAGCCCTATTTCCGGTGATATGGAGGATCTTGCACAGACCGCCGGTAATGCCATTTCCTGGCTTAATCCGGCTGATATCGAGACCATTACCGTACTGAAAGATGCCGCTTCGACGGCAATCTACGGTTCCCAGGCCGCAAACGGAGTGATTGTCATCACAACCAAGAAGGCTACGGGCGGCGGACTTTCCGTCAATTACAACGGGAACGTCAATGTCAGCCAGCGACCTTCATACGGCCTGTATGACATGATGAATTCCCAGGAGTGGATGCAGTTCCAGCAGGAAATGTACGAGGACCGCAACCAGTACACCCAGGCAATCCTTCCTATCGGTTACGGAGGCCTCATACAGCAACTCCAGAACAAGCAGATAACCGTCCAGGAATTCCAGAGGGAGTTCCGCAGGATGGAGAACATGAATACGGACTGGTTCGATATCCTGTTCAGATCGGCCGTCAGCCATACCCACAATGTCAGCGTCTCTGCCAGCGGGGACAAGGTGCAAAGCCGCTTTTCCATAGGAGTCAATGATACCCAGGGAGATGCAAAAGGCAATGACCAGTTGCAGTTTACGGCAAGTTCCAATACTACCTACCGTCCGGTCAGCAGGCTTTCCATTGACCTGTCACTTAACGGAAGTTACCGTAAGGTCAATGACTTTGCTTTCGGGACCGACCCGTATGACTATGCGATGAACACCACCCGCGCCATTCCGGTGTACAATGAGGACGGAAGTTATTTCTATCATGAAAAGTACGGGAACCCGAGCCATTCATACGCCAGCAAGAACTATTACAACTACAATATACTCAACGAAATAGAGCATACCGGGGCGCAGACGACAACCCAGACATTCCAGTCCAACCTGAGCGTGAGGTGGGACTTCCTGGAGCATTTCCAGTTCCAGGGCGATGTGAATATGGCTCTTGCTTCCGTGAACATGAAATCATGGGCGACGGAATATTCCAACTACATTACCTCGATCAGGGGCTATGAATACGGCACGGTCCAGCCTAATTCGGCGGAGGAACTTGCCAGTCCGCTTCCGTACGGAGGTCTGCTCAATACCCAGAACAACAGTACTTTCAACTGGTCCGTCAGGGGAGCCTTCGTGTACAACAACACTTTCAAGGACAAGCACAGGCTGACGATGAACCTCGGATTCCAGATGACTTCCAACAAGACGGACGGTTTCAACAACATGAGATACGGATACCTGAGGTTCAGAGGAGAAGCCTATGCCAATGTTCCTCTGTCCATCACTCCCATTACCGGTGCCGCTTCCCAACAGCAGACGACCCTGCATGAGGACATGAAGAACGGATCAAGCGTCGTGAATACCATTTCCAATCAGTTGAGCGAATATTTCACCGCAGTCTACAGTTATGATGACAGGTATGTAGTGAACCTCAATGCCCGTCTGGATGCTTCCAACAGATTCGGACAGGATCAGAACAAAAGATTCAACCCTACATTTTCACTGGGAGGTAAATGGCGTATTGGAGAGGAGCCGTTCATGGATTTCGCGGATAACTGGTACGATATGTTCGACATATCGTTTTCATACGGATGGCGCGGAAATGCCGTAACTGCAGTTTCTCCGTATCTGATAGCGGAGGACGGCGGTATCCATGACTATTTCCACCAGTACTATCTGACCATCCAGTCCCTTCCGTATCCCGATCTCGGATGGGAACGGACCCGGGACTTCAATATCGGAGTGTCCTTCTCCTTCTTCAAGGGACGCCTGAGCGCGGACTTCAATTACTATGACAAACTGTCCTCTGTCCTTTCATCCCACGACATTCCGGTAGAGTACGGAGATGTCAATGCCTATATCGACGGTTCTATCATGAAGAACAGGGGATATGAATTCATCATAAGCGCGACTCCGGTCCGTACCGAAGACTGGACCTGGTCCCTGTCCTTCAATACCAGCCATGAGCGCAACCTGGTGGAAAACAACAACCGGATAAATTCTCCGGAGGACTACCTTACCGGTGCTGCGATTGTCCCGGGCGAAGCCTACGGAACATTCTGGGCCTATGACTTTACCGGTCTGGACCATGAGACGGGACGGCCTCTTTTCAACAAGACAGATGAACCCCAGGCGGAATTCAAGGATTTCCTTGTCAAGGCAGGCTGTACCGAACCTGATCTTTATGGAGGAATCAATACGTCCCTTCGATACAGGAATCTGCATCTCCGCGCGGCGTTCGCGATATCCGTCGGCGCCCAGGGCTGGCTTCCGTCCTTCTACGCGACAAGCGGTATGCCTCGTCCTGAAGCCAATGTGCCGCGCTATATGGCCGACAGATGGAGACAACCGGGCGATGAAGCCTATACCGATATCCCTTCCATTCCTGCAGGAAATCCGAACGACCTGTACATAACCATGTATTATGGGGATGACGGCAAATCCTCGCAGTATTCAAGCATATACGAGATGTACAACAGATCCACCGCCAGAATAGCGGATACCGGTTTCCTGCGTTGCAGATCCATCTCCCTGCAGTATGACCTGCCAAAGGATTTCGTCAACAGGATAGGAATGATCAATGCATACGTCACGGCAAGCCTCACGAATCCTTTTGTCATAGCGTTTGACCGGAGATGGGAAGGCCGCGATCCGGAGACGATGACATGGCCGGCACGCCGTACCTTCTCCATTTCGTTGAACCTGAGTTTCTGACAATGAACAACAGATAATATGAAAAACAGAAAATACATACCCATGATATGCGCCGCTCTGGTGACCCTCGGCGGATGCGGTTTCCTTCAGGAAGAGTCCCAGAGTGAGATGATTCCGAAGACAACGGAGGACTTTTCCGAACTGCTTATCGGTTCCGGCTATCCGGACAATAACGGGCCGGACATGTCCGTTCTGGAATATCTCGACGATGACTGTGCCCAGATGCTGAACTATTCCAATACGATGACGGACTGGACCACGGGGGAAGTCACAGTCTTCCCGTCCGACTATTATGCGGGGACAGAGCAGACGGTCACCGTCGCCCCTTATTATCAGTGGCAGCCTGACATGTGTGATTTCAACGGCTATCAGGAGCGAATCAATGAAAATGCGTCTGAAACGATGTACTATCAGTTCTACCAGAAGATAAAGGGTTGCAATGCCGTACTTGACCTTATCGATACAGCCATCGGTAGTGACGAGCAGAGAGACAGGGTCAAGGCTGAAGCCCTTGCAATCAGGGCGCTGCTCTATTTCCAACTGGTCAATATCTACGGAGAACCGTACAATTACAACAAGGAAGCCCTTGGCGTCCCTCTGAAATTGGATGCCAATCTCAGCAACGAACCGATAGCGCGTTCCACTGTCGCCCAGGCGTATGAAGACGTGATTGTCCCTGATCTTGTAGAGGCAGCAAGACTGATGGACCCTCTGGATTACATCGAGCAGAACTACAGGATCAACCAGCCGTCCATCCACATCATCCTTTCCCGCGTGTATCTGTACATGGACCGTTATCAGGATTGTATAGATGAGGTGGAAAAGGCCATGGCATACGGCATCAGGGTAATGAATCTCACGACCGAATTCGATCCGAACAATATTCCGTACCAGTACAATCCCTTTGAATACACCAATCCCGAGGTCCTGTGGATTTACGGGGCTTCAACCAGGGCAGACAATGTCGGTTACAAGACAGGTATGAATCCGGCATTCCAGGCATTATGGGATTCCGCTTCCGATCTGCGGTACAAGATGTTCAATCTCGGGGCTCCGGAGTGGGAGACGAACAATTCAAATTTCGTACTGTACAAGCCGTACGGGTCATCCTCCCTGTGTCAGGCCATCAGGACTTCCGAGGCACTTCTGAACAGGATGGAAGCCGAAGCCCTGCTGGGGAATGACGCCCTGGCCCTCGATATGCTGAACGATTTCAGGGCGACCAGGATCACTGGATATTCTGATGTGACCCTTGCAGGAGATGAACTTCTGGATGCCATCAGGACGGAAAGAAGGAAGGAATTCTGTTTTGAGGGACATCGGTGGTTCGATCTCAGACGGCAGGGAATGCCTGAAATCACCCATATCTACAAGGCCGAACAGGGCGGTCCTGAATTCGTCTATACCCTGCAGCATAATGATCCGATGTACACTCTTCCTCTCCCGAGTTGTCTGCTGGAGCAGAACAGTGCCCTGGTACAGAATGAATGCAGGAACGGGGCGGCACGTCAAGGGACTGTCGTATCGGAATAATCTTATAAACAATGTCAAATATCATGAAAACCAACATATTCAGCCTGGCCGCGACAGTCTGCGCGGGAATGGCGCTCTCGGCAATCCTTCCGTCATGCAGTAAGGATGTCCCGATCGGTGACCCGATTGACATCAATACCGGATACACCCTTCCTCAGGAAGGAGCATCAGAGGAAGACAATGCCCGCATTATGGATATATATGAAAACTGGGGCTCATACGTGCTCTACAGAATCGATCCTGACGATATTTTCTGGCAGCAGATATCCGGCAACGCTTCGAGTGGTGGCAGGGTCAACAAATACACCGAGGGGGATCCAGCATACGTCGGGGACATGCTTGATTACCTGGACAAGGTCTGGTGGCAGTATTTCCCTGATTCCTTCATGCAGACCGGAGGTGCCCCTTACAGAATCTATATTGTGGAAGAATATTATGTAGAACGGGATTTCGGAGGAGGAGATATCCAGAAATATCCTGCAGACTATTTCATCGGGGATAATTTCATTATTCTCGCGGGGATGAGCAGCGTGGCTTCTCTTGACGAGGCGGCTCTCAAATCAAGGAAGATAGCCCTGATAACGGCCCTGTGGTCGGAATATGTATCATCCGGAATCCTGACCACACCGTCAGAATTCTATACCGTATCCGATTATACCACAAGGCCGGAGATGACATACAATCCGACCACCTATCAGTATGAATATACTCCGGAGCAACTCGATGCCTTGAGGAACCGCGGCTTTATTCCCAACTACAGCCAGTACGGCTATACGGTGTACAGCGAAATCTACATGAAATATTCCGAAACGAGCGACAGTTGGTCATACAATGACCCGAGGGCGAATGATTTCAATTACTATATAGCCCAGATCCTGAACGCAACGGATGAACAGGCGGCGGAGTTCCTGAAATACGAGACGGTAGCGACAAAGTGGAATATCATTCTGGACTATTACAAGGACAATTACGGAATCGATCTCAGAGCGATAGCAAACGAATAGAATATGAAAAAGGAAATCTTATCGGCACTGTTTGCAACTGCATTGGCGGTATTCCCGGGAATAGCGCAGGATGTGAAGACGGAGGAGGAAAAACTGTCTTCGGATTATTTTACGGCTCTATACCTGGACAAGGACACTGTCAGGGCGGAAGCCATCAGATCAGAACTTTTCCGGAAATATCCAAAAGGGATGTTAGCACGCAGGCTGTCAGCGGAGTCAGTCAACTTGGCGGCTGATACCGTAGAATATATGGCCTTGTGCGACAGGTTCAGGCACGATTTCCCGATATCCGACTGGATTGCAAATCCGGACAGCCAAGGTTTTGTGTACATGAACTTCTACCGTGGCTATGCCCGTTATCTATATGCCTCAAGGCAGTGGGACAAACTGCGCGAGGTCATGCCGGAAATGACATATTCCATGCTGGTTGACCTATATGCACACGGACCTATGTTCTATATAATGAAGGCGCCCGTGGACCCGCGCGAATATGTTGACATAGCCAGGGATATCATTGACGAGATGTATGCGAAGAAGGATGCGGATATCGACATGTATTCAAAAGGGACTGTCCATTCCGGTGCAGAATCGATGAAATACTATCTTGCGGTTCAGACAGAGGTGTTTCAGAGAAGCGGGCGTGCTGCTGAAGCAGTGGAATGCATGGAAAGAATCAATGCGGAGGACCGCTACAATCTTTATCCCGCAGGAAATGAATCCTATGTCCTTGCCCTTGAAGAACTCGGGCGAAAGGATGAAGCGACGGAAGCCATCCTAGGCTCAACGGCAGTAGGCCGGCTCACTTCGAAACTGTTCTCGATGCTGAAGGAGCATTACAATTCTCTGGACAGCAAGCCGACGGCTACATTTGATGAGTATTATGCCTCCCTCAAGACAGAGACTGCAAGGCAGAACCTTATCAACGATGTCATGAAGGGAATGACGGACGAACCGTTCGAGCCGTTCCGCCTTGTTTCCATAAAGGGGAAAACGGTGGATTCTTCGGAGTACGGCCCTGACGATATTGTAGTACTGGATTTCTGGGCTACCTGGTGTGCTCCGTGTATAGCGGCGCT
>CALVAE010000080.1 GCA_944325465.1 uncultured Bacteroidales bacterium
GGGAAGCACGGTATATTCTGCTTCAACCGCTATCTCCCCGTCCCAGCCGTATGAGATCGACCTTACGGATGTGGCTCCGGGAACATATAGTCTGGTTCTCCGCCAGGATGGGAAGGTCGTCGGATCATGCAGTTTTGTAAGAATCTAGAATAGTTGAGAAATGAAGACAACAGGAAAGAACATATTGTTGGTTTTGGCCCTGCTCGCCGGTCCGATGGTGGCTGCAGAGGCTCAGGAAAGTGCGGCTATGCCGTTTATCGATAATGTCCTGACTCCACGGGCAGCCGCCATGGGAGGAATCTCTGCAGGTGTGTCGTCCGATGCGTACGCCCAGTTCGGCAACATCGCCGCCATACCTTTTACGGATGGAAGCCTTGCCGCAGGGGTATCATACGACAACTGGCAGCCATCCGTTGCCGGCATCAATACGGGCATTGCCGGGGCAACCTACAGGCTTGGCCGTTTCGGAATATCGTTGGGTGCTTCAGTGGCTGTCAACAAGGCATACGAAGGAATCAGCGAGACCGGGGTTTCTCTCGGAAAATTCACGCCGGTCGACTGGCAGATAGGTGCCGGAGTGTCGTACCTCATTACCGATTCATTCTCTGCCGGAGTCGGACTGAACTATGCGACAAGCATAACTTCGCCTTACTACAAGAATCTCAACACATTCTATGCTGATATCCAGTTGATGTACAGGATACGTCAGTTCAGCATTTCCCTTTCCGGGAACAACCTGGGACTTCCGGTGTCCAGCGCTTCCGGAGCGAAGTTCAATCTTCCGATGAATGCCGGACTTGCCGTGTCATACGGAAATGTGTGGGGTAAGCACGGACTTGAGGCGGCTGTGGAAGGTAAGGCTTATTTCGGAGGTCCGTCGGCTATGGGCTGTGCGGTAGGAGCGGAGTATGAATACGACTCCCTTATTGCCGTGCGTGCCGGATACCATTACGGTTCCGTCAAGAACGGCATCCCGTCATTCGCTTCAGTGGGTCTCGGGGCTCATTTCTTCGGAGTGAATGTCGACGTGGCATATCTTATCGCTTCCGGCAATTCTCCTCTCAGGAATACGTTCTCTGTCGGAGTCGGCTACTCCTTCTGATGATATGGGGCCTGTGAAGGTCCTGATGTTTAATTATAGTAAGCGGAATCGCTTCTGAAAAGAATGAAAATATTTAAGATTTTTTTGACATTATCCCTTGTCCTGTCATCCGTTCTGGCCTACGGTCAGGATGTGATGACAGTTACGGGAACGGTTACGGATTCTTCCAACGGATTGCCCGTACCGTTCGCTTCGATACAGTTGAAGGATACAATGACCGGAGCGAGTACGGACGGGGATGGAAATTTCTCCCTGGACGTACCGTCTGACGGTGTCCTGATATTCTCATCCATCGGTTATGTGACTGTTGAGGTCCCTGTTTCCGGAACAGCCGTGCTGAATGTTCAACTGGCGCCGGATACCGAGATGCTGGAAGAGACCATAGTCGTGGCATACGGTACGGCTACCAGGTCCTCCTTTACCGGGTCTGCTTCCGCAGTGGATTCCGACAAACTGGCCGAGAGGTCGGTTGCCAATGTGACGAGTGCGCTTTCCGGACAGATGGCCGGGGTGCAGGTAGTGCAGACGAGCGGCAAACCGGGTTCCGGAGCCTCCATCCGTATCCGCGGTATGGGTTCGATGTCGGCTTCCAACAACCCTCTGTATATCCTTGACGGCGTGCCGTATGACGGTTCCATTGAGAATATCAATCCTGCGGATATCGAGTCCATGACTGTCCTGAAGGATGCTGCAGCGAATGCGATTTACGGTGCCAGGGGAGCGAACGGCGTGGTCCTGATAACGACCAAGAAAGGAAAGACCGGCGAAGCCAGGGTGACGGTGGATGCCAAATGGGGTTCCAACAGAAGAATGGTTCCGAACTACAATGTCATCGAAAATCCTGGACAGTACTATGAACTGATGTACAGGTCTCTGTACAATTCCCAGGTATATGCGGGTGCCACTACATCCGAGGCATACAGGTATGCCGACAATACCCTGTTCAATGCGGCAGGCGGTGGTGTAGGCTATCAGGTATATACCGTCCCGACTGGAGAAAAGATGATAGGTACCAATTTCAAACTCAATCCGAACGCGACTCTCGGCTATTCTGACGGCGAGTTCTACTATACTCCGGATGACTGGTACGACGAAATCTTCGGCAAGGGCAACCTCCGTCAGGAGTACAATGCCACTGTGTCGGGAAGTACCGAGAAACTGAACTATTTCGCCAGTTTCGGATATCTTGACGACAACGGAATCATAAGCAATTCCGGTTTCACCCGCTACAGCGGAAGGGGAAAGGTGGATTATCAGGCAAAGAAGTGGCTCAGGGTAGGAACTAATATGAGTTACAGCCAGGCTACCTATCTCGGAAATGCCGACGAGACGGCGAATTCTTCCCTCAACCTGTTCTATGCAGTCAACATGGTGGCTCCGATATACCCTATGTATGTGAGGGATGCCGCAGGCAACAGACTGTTCGAGAGCGCGACAGGCACTCCTCTGTATGACAACGGAGCGAATTCCACCAATTCACAGCGCCCGTTCATGGGTAATTCCAGGGCGGGAGCCACTATCGACAATGACCGTTATACCGATATCAACTCCACTTTCAACGGTCAGTGGTATGCCCACATCACTCCGATTGAAGGACTGACTTTCAGCGTGAACTACTCCCTGATGGAATCCAATGACAGGGTGAACAGCCTTTACAGCCGTTGGGGCAGCAGCAACGAAGAATATGACGGAAGGGCATCGGTCACGCATCAGCGTCTGTCAGGTATCAACACCCAGTATCTTGCCACCTACAAGACCACTATAAAGAACCACAATATCGAGGCTCTGGTCGGATACGAGCAGTACAGACTGAAGATACAGATGATGGACGGTACCAACGACCATCTCTATAATCCTTTCATCGGCGAACTCGGCAATGCTGGCGGTGTGACCAACAGGAACGTGTCTTCCTATACCAACAACTATATGACGGAAGGTATCCTTTCCCGGCTGCAGTACAGTTACGGTGACAAGTATTTTGTCAGTGCATCCTACAGAAGGGACGGTTCATCCAGATTCGCTCCGGGTCACCGCTGGGGAGATTTCGGCAGCATCGGAGGGGCATGGCTGGTTTCCGACGAGAACTTCATGGCCGGGACCAGGGACTGGCTGGACATGCTCAAGTTCAAGGCAAGCTGGGGTGTCCAGGGTAATGACAATCTTCTGTATTCCGGCGGAGCGTCCAACTACTATCCTTATATCGACCAGTATTCGGTCACCTATTCCGAGACTACCGGCGAATATGCCAAGACCATGTACTATAAGGGTAACGAAAACATAACCTGGGAGACATCCTATGCCTTCAATACGGGATTCGATTTCTCTTTCTTCGGAGACAGGCTTGGCGGTACTCTGGAGTATTTCAACAGGACTACAGTGGACCTCCTTTATAACAAGAGCGTTCCTAACTCGTCAGGAATCACTGCGGGTACTATCCCGACCAATGTCGGAAGTATCCTCAACCAGGGACTCGAACTCGACCTGTACGGAAACATCATTTCCACGCAGAATGTTTCCTGGAACGTGAATTTCAACCTTACGACCATATCCAACAGGATACTGGCCCTTGATCCGGAAGAGGAAGAGCGCGGTATCAGAAGTTCCACAAGCATCCTGAAAATCGGAGGTTCCCTCTATCAGGCATATTACAAGAAATTCGCCGGGGTGGACCCTGATACGGGAGAGGCTCTCTATTACGTGGACCCGGACAACGGGGACTGGAGCACTACATCAGACTACGCCCTTGCCCAGCAGGCCGATTGCGGGGATACCATGGCGAAGGTCTACGGAGGATTCGGGACTACGTTGAATGTCTACGGCTTTGATTTTTCAGCACAGTTCTCATATCAGTTGGGAGGCCGCCTGTATGACGGAACCTACCAGCAACTGATGCATTCCGGCTGCGCCCAGATGGCAGGTACCAACTGGCACAGGGATATCCTTGATTCCTGGTCTCCGTCCAATCCGGACAGCGGGATTCCGCGTCTCGATGCTTCGGACAATACGTACCAGAATGACAGCGACAGATTCCTTGTAAGTTCAAACTATCTGAGCATAAACAATATAACCATAGGATACACCTTCCCTGAAAAATGGATGCAGAAACTCCATATCGCAAGTCTGAGGATATATGCGACAGGGGATAACCTGTGGGTCTTCTCTGCCAGAAAGGGCCTTGATCCGAGAATGTATTTCGGAGCGACCGGAGGTTCCGGCGGAAACGGCAACTTTACCTATTCTGCCATGCGCAGCATTTCAGGTGGTCTGACAATCACTTTTTAAAGAATGGAGAAAATGAAAATACGCAAGATATTTCTGATGACGGCGGTCGTGGCGGCAGTTTCCTGCTCCAAGATGAATGAAATGGAACCGGAGGGTTTCGTCATCACTGCCGACCAGGTTACGGATGCCGTGACGGCAATCCCGGACAGGGCGGATGCGGACCTTGCCGGAATATACGCCTTTTCAGGCCAGATTTTGTCTACCTACGGTAACGGGACCATACACAATGATTTCGGTTATCCGTCAATCTGTATGTTCCAGGACAGCAACGGCCCGGATGTAGTCTGTGACAACAGTAACTATAACTGGATGTCAGTAAGTTACAACTATTCGGACAGAAACGACAACTACATTGTCTGCTATATCCGCTTCTCGTTCTTCTACAGCCAGATAGCCCTGTGCAACAATGTGCTTCAAGGTTTCGAGGGGCTTGATATGTCCACTGCTTCATCCGAGCAGAGGCATACCGTAGGCCAGGCCCTTGCGGTCAGGGCGTTCGACTATCTCGGACTGGCTCCTTACTATGCGTTCAGGTACCAGGACAATCCTGATGCCCTGTGCGTTCCGATAATGGACTTCGATACGGATTATATGAACAATCCGAGAAGGACCCTGCGTGAGGTCTATAAGATCATTATCGATGACCTTACGACCGCCATTGACCTGCTTTCGGACTACAGCCGTCCTGACAGATCCAGGGTTGACCGGAATGTGGCGTACGGACTGCGTGCCAGGGCATATCTCAACATGGGAATGTTCAAGGAGGCGGCCGAAGATGCCCAGAGGGCAATGGAAGGCTACACTCCATACACTATGGAGGAAGTCAGCACTCCTGCATTCTGCAATATCAACGACCACAACTGGATATGGGGCATATTGCTGGAGTCGGACGACGTTGCAGGCCTTGCGAACTGGCCGTCCCACCTCTGTTCGTTCTCCGGCGGCGGATATACGACCGCAACAGGAATGTACAAACGTATCAGCACCCTGCTCTACGACAAGATTCCTTCTACCGATGTCCGCAAGGGCTGGTGGGTGAACCAGTCCCTTGATTCCCCTCTGCTTTCCACAATCGAGTGGAACGGAAGGACAGGCAGGGCCATATCGACAATGGAGATTCCTAATGTCAAGATGGCGTTCAAGGAGTACACGACAGTAAAGTTCGGCCAGAAACAGGGGATAGGAAGCACCGACAATGCCAGCGACTGGTGTATCATGAGGGCTGAAGAGATGATACTCATCCGTGCCGAAGGTCTGGCAATGAGCGGTCAGGAATCCCAGGCAAAGGCTCTCCTTGAGGAGTTTGTAAGGACCTACCGCGACCCGTCCTATGTATGCGAGGCTTCTTCCGCCGAGGACCTTCAGGATGAGATATGGAAGCAGCGCCGTATAGAACTTTGGGGCGAGGGTTTCTCGATGTCTGACATCATGCGTCTTGCAAAGCCGATGGTCAGGGTACATACGGGAACCGTCAGCAACTGGCCTCAGGCATACGCATTCAATATTGCCGCGAATGATCCGTATCTGCTGCTCCGTTTCCCGCAGAGGGAGACCAATGCCAACAAGGGTATTCCGGCATCGTCCAACAAGGCCGGTACGGCTCCGGTAGCCGGACAGAATCCGGATCTCAGGGATGGGGTTACGGACTGATAACATAGTTTGAACAGAAGAGATGAAAATAATGAAACTTTACAGATACGCTCTTGCGTTTGCCGCCATTCCGATGGTTTTCGTGGCCTGCAAGGAGAAGGAATACGGTGTCGGGGCCGAATCGAACTATCTGGGCGTGAATGTCTATTTCGAGGAGGCTGAACCGTATCAGTCCCTTCCTCTTGATGTTACTGAAATCACGTTCCGTCTCGAGAGGGACGATGCACCGCGTGAGGATGAGAATGTCCCTCTGCATTTCGAGTGCGCTTTCCCGGAGGCCTTTGACGTGCCGGAGTCGGCCTTTTTCCCTCGCGGGGTGCTGACTTCAGAGGTGACGGTATATTTCACTGACAGCATGGAAGACTTCAAGGAGTACAGGCTGGCCCTGTATGTGGATGAAGCCTATACCCAGCAGTATATAGAACAGAGCACATATCCGAGAGTGGATGTGACCATAGTCAGGGAAGACTATGAGGTCCTGCACACCGGCCGCTATACCTGCGGAGGTCCGATGATGGACCTGATAGACTGGGGAGTGGACGGGGCAGGAGAACCTATTGTCTCGCGGATAGTGGACCTGGAGTATTCCCGTACCCAGGATGCATATAGGATAGATCCGTGGGGACACGGCAAATATATCCGTTTCACTCTTAATGAAGACGGTGAAGAGAACGGGCTCATCCCGCTTGTGCTGGATGCCAGTGTCTACCTTACGGGAGACAAGTACCTGACACCGGAAAACGAGGAGACGGATGTCATGGCTACATCCAGCGGGCAGGCAACATTCAACAACCGCAGGAGGACATACACATTCCCGTTCACTTACGGCTATTCCGGAAGGGATTCCGGTGAAAACGATGATACATTCACTTATTAACAGGCAGGTAGTATTATAGTATGAGGAGTTATAGAATGATATCTGCTGCGCTGTCGGGCCTGCTTGTCCTGACAGTATCCTGCAGCATAGATCCGATAGGAGAATCTGCGGGAGGAGATTACGCAGCCGCTCCGACCAAGATAATAAACAGGCAGAGTGACCCGGTGCAGGGTTCGCTGATAGTGCGCCTCTCCGGTCTGGAGCAGTATTCCGGTCTGGAGCAGCGTCTTCAGGAGACAGGGATAGAGATGGTGCCGGTCTTTGAAGGACTTGAGGCCCCGTTGACCAAGGCGGGTACTCCCGAGGCGGGACTTGCCTGCTGGTATGAACTGAAATTCAGTGAGTCTGCAGATCTTGACAGCCTTGCAGCGGTGGTCGCAGGTTATGAGGAAGTCTCCAGAGTCCAGTTCAACAACAGGATGAAGATAGCGTCCGACGGACGGTCGTATCCGGTCACCAGACCGTTGACCAGGGCGGCGGGCCAGTCCCTGTTCAATGATCCGGAACTGCCAAGACAGTGGCATTACACGAATGACGGGAGCGAGGATTTCGCCCCGACGGCAGTGCGCGGAGCGGACATCAACGTGGCCGATGCGTGGAGGCTGGAGACAGGACGTCCTGAAGTGGTAGTGGCTGTCATTGACCTTGGGGTCCAGTGTGACCATCCGGACCTTGCCCAGAACATGTGGGTCAATACTGCGGAACAGAACGGTACTCCGGGTGTCGATGATGACGGGAACGGATATGTGGATGACATTTACGGATACAATTTCGTGGACAATACGGGAGAGATTGACTGGGGTTCTGCAGGAAACAACGGACACGGAACCCATGTCGCAGGTACGGTCGCTGCGG
>CALVAE010000081.1 GCA_944325465.1 uncultured Bacteroidales bacterium
ATTCCTTCGGGAACAGATACTGTCGGTTTCAAGATAGTCTATACTGCTGAAAAGGATGGGGTTACCGTTTCGGATGCGATGTTTGTGGCTGTGCCTGTACTGGAACCTGTGCAGACTTTGACAGAGGCCCACTCCACCCTTCTCCTTCCGGGAATGGATCGGGATTCCCTGAAGCGTTCTCTCGAAGCGGCCTTTACCGGGGTGTCACCGTACGGAGCCGCATACAGGGAGGTCTCGCTGCTGGATATGCTGATGGAGTCGGTACCGCAGAAGATAGAACCGCAGTCAAAGGATGTGCTGGCTCTGACCGAGGCTTTCTACATGAGAAGGATATCCGCGGCTGTCAGAAAAGCTGCCGGCAAGTCTGGTCTTCCGGGACAGACGGTCGCGGAAAATGAAAAGGCGGCTGACTGTATGGATGATGCCAGGTTGCAGGAGACCATATCTGCCTGCCGGAACAGTGATGGCGGTTTCGGGTGGTTCGAGGGCTTTCCGTCCTCTCCGGTGATTACTGCAGTGGTGCTGGAAAGGTTCGCGTCCCTCAGGGATAGGGGGCTGTCCCCGGGGAGCGGCGATGCTGCCGTAGGAAATGCCTTCCGCACGGAACTGTCTGACGCGGTGGCTTATCTGGATTCCCTGCAGTTCAGTGTGGACAGGCCTTTCTGGTATGGAGGGATTTCTTTCCAGCAGTATCTCCATGTCAGGTCCATGTATCCTGAAATTCCTTTCAGGGGGACTGACGATAGAAGACAAATAAGGAAGTTCGCTTCAAAGACAAGGGATTTCCTGCTGCCAGGAAAGGAGCGCGGGCTGAATGACAATATCCTGGCCAAGGCAAGGCGTGCGGCTGTGCTGATGTCGCTTTCAAGTCCGGATGCGGAGTCCCTGGCTTTGTCTCTCGGTCTCAGGAAGAAGGACCTGAAGAAACTCGGGCCTTCAGCGGAGGCCGATATCCTGTCCCTGTCTGAATATGCAGTCAGCCATCCGTCAGGGGGGATCTATTTCCCTAATGCCGTGATGCCGTTCAGGGCTCTCCTGGAGAGCGAGATCTATGCCCATACAATGTTATGTGATTTGATGCAACGTTATTCGGACTGGAGCGGATCTGTCCGGGAGAGCGGCGGCAGGAAGGTCCGGCCTGCAGTCGGAAAGTCCGGAACAACTTTGGCGGAAAAGGCTTCCGGAATAGCGGAAGGCATCCGTCTGTGGCTGATGGTGCAGAAAGAGACGCAGCGGTGGGATGCCGGTCCTGCCTGTCTCAATGCAGTGGCATCCGTTCTTGACGGTTCGGAGTCCCTTAAATCAGCCGGACTTGCCGTGATGACCAAGAAGTATGCAAAGCCGTTCGGCAGTATCGGGGCGGCAGGGAATGAAATGGCTGTCGAAAGACGATGGTACAGGGTCGTTTCCGGTCTCTCTTCCGAAACGGTTGATTCATTGTCCGTCGGCAGGGAGCGGAAACCGCTCCGATACGGCAGCGGTACATGGATGTTCCCTGTATCTGAAGGTGATACACTGCAGGTCGGTGACAGAATCGTGGCACAGTACCGGATCTGGAGCAGGGAGAACAGGAGTTTCGTGAGTCTGGTATCTCCTTATTATGCGGCATTGAGACCGGTCGACCAACTTTCTGGGAGGACAGGAGGATGGTTCAGACCGATGGTTATGTCGGGAAGCGGTGTTTCAGGAATAAGCATCACCCCGTCAGGATACAGGGAGGTCAAGTCAGACAGGACGGTATATTATTTCGATGTGTGGCCGGAAGAGAATATCAGTTTCAATGAAGAATTTTTCGTGACCCAGGCCGGAGTTTTCAGAGCGCCTGCCGTCAGCGTGGAATGTCTGTATTCTCCACATTACAGGGCCAACGGACCGGCATCGGCTGTACTTCGGTCCGAATGACCCGGCTTCTCGGAAAAGTTCTGGGCCATAACTGGTTACTGGGGCTGACTGAAAAATCCAAAGGATTTTGAGGTCAGCCTCTTTATCGTTTTTCGGGTATGTAACAATGGAATAAAAAAGATGAAGAGGAAAAATCTCTATTTAGTCAGTCCGGTGTTCGTATTTCCCGGGATGTCCAGTCCTGAAGGTCTCTGGAATGCCTTCAGTCCGAACTGTGGAAGAGATGCGATCAGGTGTTCGAGAACTTCAGCCGCAAAATGTTCGTACGGAACCCAGTCTTTTTCGGTAGTGAAGAAATAGAACTGGATGGGAAGTCCCTCGGGTGTAGGCTCAAGTTGACGTACCATGAGCATAAGGCTGCTGTTTATTCCTGAAAGGGAATTAAGGTAATGTTCTGCAGCGGCCCTGAAAACGGTCAGATTCACCGTGTCCTTATCGAGAGTTGTCCCTTTTGCCCATTCTTCTTCTGAAAATGAGGCAAGTTCTTCAGGAGAGCAGAATCTGATTGAGTTTATATCGATGCGGATCGACCTGGCCACTCTTCTGCCTCCGCTTTCCCTCATTCCTCTCCAGTTCTGGAACGAGTCACTTACGAGTACGTACGGAGGAATGGTGGTTATGGTATTGTCCCAGTTACGTATCTTGACGGTGTTCAGGGATACTTCCATGACGGTTCCGTTGACATTGTGTCTTTCCATTATTATCCAGTCTCCGGGTCTGAGCATATCGTGGGCCGATAACTGGACTCCGGCTACAAGCCCGAGAATCGTATCCTTGAATACGAGCATAAGAACGGCCGCCGAGGCACCCAGCCCTGCAAGAAGTGAGGTGAAGTCCTTTTCAATCAGTATGCCTATGGTCAGAATGACACAGATACACACGACGATTACTTTCAGCATCTGGTACAGCCCTTTGAGGGGCTTGTTCTTCAAGGACTCCGTTTCGTTGGAAATCGCGTACAGTGATGATATGAAAGCGCATACCAGACGGCATACTATGGCAATTATATAGATGGAGAATACCTTAGACAAAATTTCTGCCCATTGGGTCTGTTCCGGGAACAACAGGGGAAGGACTGTCTGGAATGTTACCGGAGGAATCAGGTGGAAGACGTTTCTCAGGACACCGTCAGCGGTGATATGGTCATCCCATCGGAAGGTAGTCCTGGACGCTATCTTTCTGATAGCCGGTACCAGCAGTCTGCAGCAAAGGAAATCAATAATATAGGCTATGGCTATGACTGCGACTGAAATGATAATGCGCAACTGCAGGTCCATATCAAACGTATTCATATCGTCAAGGTCTGTTTTAAATGTCAGGTGGCCCGTCCATCTGGCAGATTTTCCAGTATTGTCCGGGATGTCTGCAAAGATATATCCGACGTCTGTAATTCACAAGTACTCTGCAACGTTTCATACTGCTTTGCATCTGTTGTATTGTGTGTTAATTGAATATATTCATGAAAGTACGTATTCCGGGTGTCCTGGCATTGCTGGTTCTGATGCCAGTGACACTTTTTTCGCAGAACAACTCAAGTTACGATACGGGATATCATCCTTCGATAGAAGCCGGTCTTGTACTGAACAGGGAACATGCAGTCGCTACGGCGCTGACTTCCCAGGGATATTGTTTCGGGAACGGGTTGTATCTTGGAGGTGTGACCGGCCTGGTGATCGGGGCTGCCGGAACTGCCGGTGGCAGGGCCCAGATGATACCGGTGATGGCGGATGTGAAATACAGTTTCCTTGACCGGAAAGCCAGTCCTTTTGTAGGGTTGAGGACCGGTGCGGCTTTCGATATATCTTCCGACGGATTTGCCAGCGGTGTCGCTTTTGTGCTGAGACCTGTAATAGGAGTTGATATAAGGCGGTTTTCGATAAGTGCAGGGGTCAATCTGCAGACTTTGACCAATTCTTCTCAGGGAACGGCAGGACTCTCCGGGGCAGGAGGGACTGCATCGTCGGCCGGTGCCGGAAGAGTCTTTTTCCCTGGATTTACTCCCGGGGATGACGGCAATTCGGGATTATATATCGGTTTTGCATATTATTTTTGAATAAAAATTTGCAAAGACGAAAAAAATGTCTACCTTTGCAATCCCTTTCGGAGAAAATCACTCTGGAGGGCAGTTCCTAACGATAATGTTTTCCCGGTTCCGATACCGGAAAGAACACAGACGGGAGCATAGCTCAGTTGGTTCAGAGCGTCTGCCTTACAAGCAGAGGGTCGGGGGTTCGACTCCCTCTGCTCCCACCACCCGAAAGGGCAAACCAAAGCAAAATCCTGAAGTCGCCGGACTTCAGGATTTTTTTCTTTATTGTCATTCCGAGCATTTCCTGGATTGTCATTCTGAACCCCGATTTTCCTGTCATTCTGAGCGACACCCTGTCATTCTGGAGCGCAAGCGAAGAATCTGGTGTATGTGACGGTCGGTACTTCAGATCCTTCACTCCACCTGCGACTCCGTTCAGGATGACACGATACTGTCTAAAGGAGCGCCAGCGAAGAATCTGGTGTCTCAGGAGATATGCGCCGCTACCCCTCAACATACGCTTTCGGTGGCATCATCGGGGTGCATATCTCCACGAAATAACCGAGATATGCGCGGCCAACTCCCGATATACGCTTTCAGAGGCACTATCAGGGTGCATATCTCCGGAGATGTGTGCAGGGATGAACAGTATAAACTATAAAACAGGGCGGACAGGCAGGCGACGGGAATGGATGGGCACGGAATGAGGGAGCGGACTGTAGGAACGAAAAGGAGTGCGGTTGGGGCCTAGGGACGAAAGTGCTGGCAAGTAAGGATTGAGGGAACGGGAAGGAACAGAAGGACGAGACAAGGGGCAGCGAACAGGCTTGATCTGTATCTTATTAAAAGACAGGCTGTTACAAAATATCGCTGTTCGCGGTCCCCCTAGAAAAGAGGAGATCACGAACATGATTGTTTTGCATCATGTTGTATCTCAATGGATTACAAAAAGTTGGCGTTCGCGGTCCTCCTCCCGGTACGGGGCATCAATCCGTCCCCGACAACAATGTTAAAACACATACCTCTGGTGCTGATTCTCGTAAATTGGTTCTTGAAATGACTGTCATAGTCTTGTCCCTTCTTTTTACTTTGCCTGGAATGCAGTTATAAAGCAGGCCGGTTTTATACATAGCCGGTTTTCCTTGAGCACTGTCATTCTTGTCAGGTGAAGAGTCAATAATATCATTATGTCGGAATTTCCGCGGATAGGCAAATAAAGTTTTAAATAATTATTGCAATTTAGAAATAGTTTTGCTAAACTTGCAGAAACAATATGCGCAAACGTTTGCGCAGACGTTGCAAAACCACATAACCACACTAAACGATACCGATATGGAACCGGGTAAGATAATGGTCATTGGTAGCAGCAATACCGATATGACCGTCGTTACGTCAAGACATCCAGAGCCTGGCGAGACAGTTCTGGGCGGACAGTTCAGAATGGGAGCAGGAGGAAAAGGCGCCAACCAGGCAGTGGCGGCTAAAAGACTTGGCGGGAATGTTTCCTTTGTCTGCAAGGTCGGTTCTGACCTTTTCGGAGACAATTCCATTCAGCATTACAAGGAAGAAGGGTTGGATGTGTCTGATATAATGAGAAGTAAGGTATCTTCAGGCGTCGCTCTCATTACCGTGGACAGAACGGGAGAGAATTCCATAGTCGTGGCGTCCGGTGCCAATGCCGATATTACGGTTGATGACATAGAATCCATCAGGAAACAGATAGAATCGGCATCCATTCTTCTGCTGCAGTTGGAAATACCGGTTCCGGCAGTCAGAAGGGCCGCCCAGATTGCCCATAAGGCAGGCGTATATGTGATCCTGAATCCGGCTCCCGCTTGCAGCCTTCCGCAGGATATTTTCAATTATATTTCCCTTATCATTCCCAATTATTCGGAGATGCACCTGCTGACCGGGGTTGAGCCTGTCAATGCAGAGATGGCTGACGCTGCATTCAGGGAGATGAGATCCAGGGGAGTCAGGGATATTATCCTGACCTTGGGTGCGGAAGGATGTATAGTGGATCAGTATGAAAAAGGAACCAGAGTGTCGATACCGGCGTACAAGGTCAGGGCGGTGGATACGACCGGGGCAGGGGATACCTTTTGCGGGGCTTTGTGTGTGGCGTTGTCTGAAGGAAGGAGTCTGGTTGAAGCCGCCGGGTTCGCCACGTTTGCCTCTTCCCTGGCTGTCCAGAAACTGGGGGCACAGGAGGCTATCCCGTATAGAAAGGATATGGAGGATATGGCTGGCAGGGCCTGATGCAATATCCTCTTGAATCTGTCGGTCAGACATAAACCTGCATAAGGTTCTGAGACCGGCTACCGTATTGAAAGGAACAACAAACAACCACATAATTATGTTCATCGTCAACAGTTATCCATTGGCAGTACTCTTCTGCTTTATCACTATGATGTGCTGGGGCTCCTGGGGCAATACCCAGAAACTGGCTTCCAAAGACTGGAGGTATGAGCTCTTCTACTGGGATTATGTGATAGGGATGTTCCTGTTCTCTCTTCTGATTTCCTTTACTATGGGAAGTTTCGGGGAAGAAGGCAGGCATTTCATCGATGATCTCGGCCAGGCATCAATGCATAACATCGGCAGTGTCATCCTGGGCGGTGTTATCTTCAATGCTTCCAACATCCTTCTTTCGGCTTCCACTTCGATTGCAGGCATGGCGGTGGCATTTCCTCTTGGTGTGGGCCTGTCCCTTGTCCTTGGTACCATTATAAACTATATCGGTGCACCGAAAGGGGATCCCGTTATTCTTTTTATCGGAGTCGCACTGATTGTAGTGGCGGTAATCTGTAACGGCGTGGCTTCTTCGAAGGTCAATAGGGAAGGAACGGATCCGCATTCTTCGCGGAAAGGTATTTTGCTCGCCCTGCTGGCCGGAGTGCTGATGTCGTTTTTCTACAGGTTTGTGGCAGCGGCCATGGATCTCGACGACTTTGCATCTCCGGCTGCCGGAAAACTGACTCCTTACAGTGCGATCTTCATCTTTTCGGCAGGAGTCCTTCTGAGTAATCTTCTGTTCAATTCACTCGTCATGAGGTATCCGTTTGTCGGCACAAGAGTGTCCTGGCGTGAATATTTCAGGGGCAAGGCAAGTACGCATCTTGTAGGGATGCTCGGAGGAGCGATATGGTGTCTCGGAACAGCGTTCAGTTATATCGCTTCCGGCAAGGCCGGCGCTGCCATTTCGTATGCCCTCGGCCAGGGTGCTCCAATGATTGCTGCGATTTGGGGCGTGTTTATCTGGAAGGAATTCAAGGGCGCATCCAAAGGCGTCTACGGACTCCTTGCGGTAATGTTCGTCCTTTTTGTAGCGGGGCTGGGCTTTATAATCGCGTCCGGCAACTGATTGGACTTCCCTTTCCGGGTCCGGGCTTTCCGTCTGGATTCGTATATATTTCTGTAACGTTTGCGCAAACGGTTGTGCAAGATGCTTACAAGTTGATGATATAAAACTATTCGACAATAAATCAATAAGTTGACTAAGTATGAAAAATTTGTTTTTATACCTGTCTTTCATTATTCTGATTTTAGGATGTAATCAGAAAATAGAGTTGACTCCTGTGCCTGTCGCTCCGATACTTAAAGAAATCGTAATGCCGGAGGAAAGTGTTACACTGCCAGGTTCAAATGTGTCCATATCAGGGAAAGGATTTGATACTAATGATATAATAAGTTGTCGCTCGCTTGATGGAGAAGATGACTTTGTTGCACAATTGATTGCTGTTACTGATTATGCCGTAACGATATCTATTCCGGTTACAGCCTCCGGGAGGTATGAAGTTTCTGTAACAAGGGCAAATCTGACGACTGTTCTGCCAGGAATGCTTACAGTGGCCAAAGTCATACCTGTTTCCGGAATTGTAATGCCATCAGGTAACGTAAACTCCGGGGATGATGTAATTGTTTCAGGCAGTGGTTTTGAAGCAGGAGATGAAGTCGTATTTACTTCTGACGTTTATCCGGATGCGGTTGATCTCAGGACTACGGTTTCGATTTTGGAAAATGGAATGTCTTTTACAGTCCCTTCAGGATGTTATGGAGTCAATACGGTGACTTTGACAAGAGGCGACAGGCAGGCTAATCTGGGAGTACTGAACGTATCTGTCTCAATTGGAGATGAAATCGGGGGCGGTATAGTATACTATGTTTCCGATGGAGGCATTCATGGCTTGATCGCCAAGAAATCAAATGTAGGTACCGGTACGGATCAGTGGGGGCCTACTAACCAACATGGAGATACTTCTGCTGAAATTTATACGGGGAAGGAAAATACCCGTATTTGCGTAGAGGCGATGGCTGGTTTTCACCAGCAGTTCGCAACTTGGCCGTCAAGTAAAAAATCTGCTGCAGAATTATGTGATGAAACGATTGAAATCGTAGATGGGATTACTTATGATGATTGGTTCCTTCCTTCCCAGCAGGAATTAGTAGAGATGTTCTATCAGAAAGATATGCTCAACATTAAGGGAGGTGGACTGCCAGCCAATAATTATTGGTCTTCAACAGAAGGTCAGTCAGATACGGATGCCAATGCTGCGGTATGGAGTGCATTCTATGTCAATTTCTATGAACCTGTGAATCTGGTAACGGCGATAGCAGACAAAGAAGGTTGGGCCATTGGCATCCGTCCTGTTCGACAGTTCTAAACTTCATAAATACGAAATATAATGAAAAAGATATTATTGCTTATTGTCGCTGTTTTCATACCTGTGGCAATATTTGCGCAGCAAAGGATACAAGGTATCGTTCTGGATGAAAATCAGGAGCCACTTGCCGGAGTTACTGTGGTGATAAAGGGTACGGCAACAGGTACTGTTACTGATGTTGATGGAAGATTTTCTATAGATGCAAAAGAGGGGCAGTCTCTTGAAATATCATGTATGGGAATGATAACCAAAACATTGCCTATTACCGGAAAAAGTCCGAAAGTTACCGTAAGAATGGTGACGGACAGTTATTATCTCGATAATGCGATTGCAATAGGATATGGAACAGCCAAAAAAAGTGATCTGACCGGTGCTGTCGCTTCCGTGCAGACAGAAAACCTGAAAAATACCAAAATAGGTATGGTTTCTTCGGCCTTGCAGGGGTCAGTGGCAGGAGTACAGGTGACGCAAGGAAATATGAAACCGGGAGCCGATGCCGGTATCCTTATACGTGGAGCAAGTTCCATCAATGCCGGAACTACACCTCTATTCATTGTAGATGGTGTCCCTGTAGACGGACTGCAGGATATGTCATCTTCCGATATACAGTCTATAGAAATCCTGAAGGATGCATCATCTGCGTCAATTTATGGTTCTAGAGGATCCAATGGAGTAGTGCTTATTACCACTAAAAAAGGAACTGCCGGAAAGGCACGAATATCATTGAATGCAACTGCAGGTGTGCAGACGATGATGAACAAGCAGGATATGATGACAGCCCAGCAGTATTATGATCTGATTGAGACTACGGGACAGTCATATAATTGGACCTCTGCGGAACTCAGGCTTTTAAGCAGGGGCGAATCAACGGATTGGCAGGATGCAGTGACCCAGAATGGTAGTTTTCAGAATTATAATCTTTCTGTGTCAGGAGGAAGTGATAAGATGACCCATTATCTTGGACTTGACTGGTATGATCAGAAGGGTATAATAAGAAACTCGTCCTTCAACAAACTTACAGTACGATACAATATGGATTCCCAGTTGGCTGACTGGTTAAGGATGGGGGTGAGAGTGAATTTTATAGAATCAAGGCTCATGAATATAAATGAAGAGTCAGATTCAGGCTATGGAACACTTTTCAGCGCGATCAGTTCTCAGCCGACAGCACCAATATATAACGCAGATGGCAGTTATTTTGATGGATTCCTTAATACAAAGGCGAATCCTGTGGCAATAGTGGATCTTCTGGATAAAGGAACGAAAAAGACAAGAGGTGTAGGTTCTTTCTATCTGGAATTCGAACCGGTCAGGAATCTTCGTATCAGGACTGACAACGGAGGAGAAGTCGTGTTTTTCAAGATCAATGAATTTGAAGACGGAAGAATGGGACAGCATTATGATCCTGATGGTCATGCACGTATAACAGCCAGCAAAAAGATATATTGGCAGACGGAGAATACAATTACGTATGACTTTGCGAAAGACAGGCATATGTTTACCGTAATGGGAGGTTTTTCTGCGTCAAGAACCGCCTATGAAGATGTGGTCGCGGATGTGAAAGGAATTGACCCTATTTTACGCTATAACAGTATATATGGGGCAGAGACTCATGGCCCGAATTCATCATATGCTTCAGCATCTACACTGGTGTCCTTTTATGGTAGAGCGACGTATAATTATGATGAGAGATACCTTTTGACAGTAACAATGCGAGGTGACGGGTCTTCCAAATTCGCTCCCGGACACAGATGGAGTTTTTTCCCGTCCGCTGCATTTGCATGGAGAATTTCTGAAGAAAAGTTCCTTAAGTCTGTTCCACAGGTCAATAACCTTAAGTTAAGGCTGAGTGCCGGCAGACTTGGAAATCAGAATATAGGTGATTATGCTTATACGGCACAAGTTACTCAGGGGGGGCAGGCCATAAGTTATGTATTCGGGAATAATCTTGCTACAGGTGCCGCTTACAGTAGTATCAGCAATCCGGAACTGACGTGGGAAAAGTCAACGCAGTTCGACCTCGGTATAGATTTCGGATTTTTCGGCAATCGTATAGCGGGAACGGTGGATGCGTATTATAAACGGACGACGGATTTGCTTTGGACGGTACCTTTGCCTTATGAATCAGGATATACGAGTTCTTTGACAAATGTGGGCAAACTGGATAATAAAGGTATCGAGTTCTCTTTGAATACGGTCAACCTTAATCTGAAGAATTTCGAATGGGTAACTTCTTTCAATATTTCATACAACAGAAATGAAATAGTGGAACTTTATGATGGCAAACAGGATGTGAACAAGTCTCTTTTCGTAGGACACTCGATAGGGGAATATTATACTCTTAAGTCAGACGGAATATGGCAACTTGATGAGGCAGATGAAGCGGCTGTATATGGAGCGGTTCCAGGGGATAGAAAGATAATGGATCTGGATGGTAATGATATTATTAATGGGGATGACAGGGATTTTGCCGGACAGAGCACGCCGACATGGTATGGCGGATTCGGAAATACTTTCAGGTTTTTCGGGATAGATGTTACGGTATTCATGAATTTTGCCGGAGGTCATAAAATCAATAATTCATTGTTGAGATATCTGAATTCATATAATGTGTGGGGTAATATGAGTAAGGATTATTACAACAATTACTGGAGAGTGGATCGTCCGAGTAATAAGTATCCTGCACCGAGAGTGGGAAGCGCATATTCAAATGGAGACGGTACGGATGCGAATCTTGAAGACGGGAAATATCTCCGGATCAAGAATGTCGAGATTGGATATACTTTGCCGAAAAGATGGACGGATGCAATAAGATCCAGCAGTATCAGGCTCTTTTTCTCAATTCAAAATCTGGCTACATTGACCAGATATACAGGGTATGACGTTGAGGCCTGGGATCAGACGAATCCGTATCCGGGATCAAGAAGTTATATCGGCGGTATTTCAATAAATTTCTGATGGACACTTTAATTCGATTATACTATGAGACGCTTTATATATTTTGTAGCAGTGGCAGTTATGCTGCTGGTTCAAGGATGTGAAGATTTTCTGACAGAGATTCCTAAAAGTTCCCTTACTCCTGAAAATTCCTTTAAAACGACAGATGACTGGAACAAGACTTTGACTGCTGCATACGGCGCAATGCAGAATATAACTGCGGGATTTGCTGCAAAATATGCAATAACTTTGGGCGAATTCGGTACAGATGAGGTACAGCCGTTTGATTTGGGATGGGCAGCGTACGCACAACTCCATTATTATACCTTTTCTGCAGATCACGAATTTTTCAGTAATCATTATATAAATTGCTATGATGGTATCAAGCGTTGTAATACAGTGATTGACATGCCATCCACTGCTCCTGTAGATCCTGCGTCAAAGGAACTTATGGTTGCCCAGGCGCGTTTTCTCAGGGCGTTGCTGTATTTTGATCTGGTAAGGATGTACGGTGGAGTTCCACTCTGGACATCAGCTTCTGTAGACAAAGAGCAAATTATGCATCCAAGATCATCAGCGGATGCCGTATATGAAGTGATAGTGGCCGATTTATCCGCTGCATCGCAGATATTGCCGACTACGTGGCCAAATGCAGAAGACAAGGGCAGGGCGACAAATTATGCTGCGTATGCGGTTCTTGGGAGAGTGTACCTTCAGTGGGGACGTCCTGCTGACGCATTGACTGCCTTGAAAAATGTTTATGGCAAATTCCACCTGTATGATAATTATGCCGATATCTGGCTCCCTGCAAATAAGAATGCTGAATATGAAAATATATTTGAAATCCAGTTCAAACATTCCGGGGCGTGGGGAGAAGAAGGATCATTGCAACATAGTTATTGGGGTCCTAGGAACATTCCCGGTGCGACCACTGCATTTGGAGGTTGGGGAGGTTTCGGGCCATCTCAATACCTGTATGACAGTTATGAGGATGCTGATAGAAGGAAAGAGGCTTTCTTCTGGACAGAATATCAGGGAATTCCTCAAACTCCGCCATCGATCAGAAAATTCTGGGATGCAAATTACGGAAATGAGATTGAAAATGATGACTTGAATTTTATCTATATCCGTTATGCAGATGTTTTGCTTATGCTTGCGGAAGCGCTGAATGCTACTGGAGATGCAGGACAGGGAGAGTATGACAAATATGACTGTATAAATCAAGTCCGGGAAAGGGCAGGCCTTCCGGATATTACTCCTGAAGACAATTTGTCTGAAGAAGAGTTTGCTGATATAATTCTTGAAGAGAGATTGCATGAGTTATGTTGTGAACATCTGCGCAGGTTCGATCTGATAAGAGCAGGTAAATTGATCGATCAGGTCAAGGCTGCTTATCCGAATGACGGGATAAATATCCAGCCTCATCATGTACTGTATCCGATCCCTCAATCTGCAATGGATGCCAATGAAGCAATCACTGAAAATAATCCTGGATATTGATGCGATGAAAATGAGTAGGTGTATTATATTGTTACTGACAGGTATGCTCGTATTTGCATCCTGCCGGAAGGCCGGAGAGGAAGGCTCTGTCTTGAGTCCCTCAACGACTGTTGAAAACGGGACAGTTATTGTGAACCCGTATGAATATTATCAGCCTTTCCGTAATCCGATGAAAGGGCTGCGGGAGTTCTTCGGTCCGGGAGTGGATGCCAGAAGGGCTGAATATCCGTATCCGTACGGATCGATGATAAAGGAATATATGCAATGGAATATGATGGAGAATGTCGAATCGGACGGAGTCGATAAAGTCATTGCATATAGTGATCACAGGTGGGAAGGAGTAGAAGATCTGAATGTCAAGGTTATTCCAAGACCGTTTATAGTGTGGATGGAAGAATATGAAGGAGGCGTAGAGAAGAATACGTATACGGATCATCCTGACGATTTGAACGGCTGGCATTGGCCTTCTGATATTCCCAGAGAAGTGCGGTCTGATGATAATGATACGCCTTCTACCGGTGGTTATTTCGATCCTTCTTTTCAGGACAGGGTGAAAAAGTTCGTAAAGAAACTCGGTGAAGCCTGGGATAATGATCCGCGGGTCGCCTATGTGGAAATGGGAATTATAGGAGAATGGGGAGAACATCATGATCCCAACATAAGTACGGATTGGGCTCCGCATACACAGCCATATCATGTTGCAAACAGGACCTGGATTCCCGGTATAGAAAAGACGCTTGGAGATGCATTTAAGGAGGCGTTCAAGAACAAGAAAGTAATGATAAGATACGCCTATGAATTTGATGACTATGATTTCGGCGTCTATTGGGACTCATGGGCGATCGATGAAGAGATTGAACGGGGATATAATGCTATGCTGGCGAGAGGTGACTATTGGAAGGATCAGGTAGTCGGGGGAGAGATTACCTGGGGTTGGGGTAGTCTTTATAATAGCGGGTATAGAAGTTTTGAGGACTGTGTGGGAAATTCAGGAACAAGAAAACTGATTATTGATCAGATCAGGGAATTGCATTGCAATCACCTGGGTGGTGTCACCTGGGCAAATTTTCAGAATTCATCATTTCTGCCTAATGCCGGTCTTGTTCAGAAAGCGCTAGGTTACCGTTTCCTTATTAGCGATTTCAGGTATCCTGCAAGAATTTCGGCAGGAGAGCCATTCGATGTTTCCTTTACGGTTGTGAATACAGGTTCGTCTCCATTTTACTATGACTGGCCTATAGAGATATCCATTCTTGATGCTGAGACAAAGAAGCCGGTATGGAGCAGTATATTGGGTGATGTCAGGATTTCGGAATGGATGCCAGGAGAAAACTGGAACGGGGGATCATACACCGTACCTGCACCTGAAAACAAGGTTTTCTCCACTCTGACTGTGGATAAGGAACTGGAGCCGGGAAAATATATCATATCCGTTGCCTGTCTTGATCCGGCAGGAATGCTGCCATCGTTGAGATTTGCTGCAATGAATTACTTTACAGGAGGAAGACATCCTATGGGGTATATAGGAGTCGAACAGGATATAGATGATTATGAAGTCCCGATGTCTTCTTTTGATGATATGCAATCAGACCACACATTAAGATATGTTTATGAAAAAGAATGACAGAGTCAGGATGAGCCTTGCATGTTTGTCGGCAGTGCTTCCGCTTCAGATAATTATTTCGTGCGGAGAAAATTCGGAGAATAAAGCATATTCGGCAGATGTAGATGGAGAAACCGTGATTGTCAGTATGGTTGAATATGACCGTGCGTTCAGGAATCCGCTGAAAGGTTTCAGAGAATTTTTCGGAGAGTCTGATCCTGTAAGATCGGAATATCCGTATCCGTATGGTTCGATGATAAAGGAATATATGCAGTGGAACAAATTGGAGAATACGGCAGAGGATGGAGTTGACAGGATTATAGAATATAGCAATCACAGGTGGTCAGGAGTCGATTCCATAAATGTCAAGGTTATACCACGAGTCTATATAGTCTGGCTTGAACCATGGCATGGCGGACGCCCGGCTGATCCGTCAGTGCCGGATGATCTGAATGGTTGGCATTGGCCTTCGGATATTCCAATTGAAAAATCTCCATACAGGCAAATTCCAGGTTCTGTCGGGGCATACGTTGACGAGCAGGATTCAATTACTGTAATAACAGGCGGATATTTTGATCCGTCGTTTCCTGAAAGGGTGGAAAAACTGGTGGCAAAACTCGGTGAAGCCTGGGATAATGATCCTCGTGTCGCCTATGTGGAAATGGGTATCATAGGAGAATGGGGAGAGCACCATGATCCGGATATTTCGACAGTTTTTCCTCCTCATGATGAACCAGAGCACGTTGCAGGAAGGACCTGGATGCCAGGTATAGAGAAAGTACTTGGAGATGCCTTTAGCAAGGCTTTCAGAAATAAGAAGGTCATGGTAAGATATGCCTATGAATTCCTTGACTATGATTTTGGGATATACTGGGATTCATGGTCTATTGATGAAGAAATAGACAGAGGATACAATGCCATGATCAATAGAGGTGACTATTGGAAAAAACAGGTCGTAGGAGGGGAGATTACCTGGAATTGGGGAAGTCTGTACAATAAAGGATATCGCAGTCTTGAGGACTGCCTGAATAATGACAGCACGCGGACATTGGTTATCGAGCAGATAAGAAATCTGCATTGCAATCATTTAGGAGGAGTTACTTGGGCGGATTTTACTGATAGGGATTTTTTGGTCAACGCCGATGAAGTCCAGAAGGCACTTGGGTATCGTTTTGTAATGGATAAAGCAGAATATCCAATTAGTATCAGCGGGCATGAACCGTTTACATTCGGCTTTTCTGTGAGCAATACGGGTTCGTCTCCATTCTATTATGACTGGCCGGTTGAAATAGCCCTGCTGGATTGCGAAGCTCATGAAAAAGTGTGTGGAAGGATATTGGATAATGTCATGATTTCGTCTTGGATGCCAGGAGAGAACTGGGATATCGCTTCAGGAAAATATTTGTATGGTCCACAGAAATATGATATAAAATCGGAGGTGAATTTTAATGCAGATATAAGTGATGGCAGATACATAATTGCTATAGGTATTCTGGATCCGGCTTGCGGCAGGCCGACTGTGAGGTTTGCCAATACAAATTATTTTGAAGGCGGGTGGCATCCGCTTGGTTATGTCTGTGTGGGTACTTCAGAATGTCATCCTCAGTTGGATGCATCAGAATTCTATGATATTCAAGGTGATTTGACATTGAATTATGTGCCGGATACAAAGAATTGACCATTTTGGCATTGTGAAAGAAGAAATTAATTGCGTTTGGTTGATATGATATTTTTGTTTAACTTGTCATGATTATTGGTAAATTTTGAAATTTAAACATTAAAACGTATGAAACAGATTCTTTTTGGGGTCGTTCTGTTGTGTGCCGCATGGTCCTGTGCGGAAAATGTTGCGGATTCGTCGGTGCCGGCGGTCATTTTCGATACGGATATGGGGAATGATATAGATGACGTGCTTGCTTTGGATATGCTGTACAAGTATGAGGAGGCGGGGATGATCGATCTGCTTGCGATAGCGGTGAATAAGGAGGGACCGGCAGCACCGGAGTTCCTGGATGTGATGGGGACGTGGTACGGTCATGCCGATATTCCGGTGGGAATGATAAGTGACGGGGCCGACTGCGGAAACGATTCCACAAGTTATACACGCAAGGTCCTTGACCTGAAGGATGATGACGGGGCTCCCCTGTTTGCGAGAACCCGTTCCGGATATGGAGATTGTCCGGAATCGGTCGATCTGTACAGAAAGGTGCTTTCGGAGGCTGAAGACGGTTCCGTTACCGTGGTTTCTGTAGGATTCTCGACAAACCTTGCCAGGCTTCTTGATTCCCGGCCGGATGAATATTCCTCTCTTTCGGGAAAGGAACTCGTTTCAAGGAAAGTGAAGGTCCTGTACACGATGGCGGGTAATTTTGCGGATACGACACATCATGAATACAATGTGGTGACGGATATCCCTGCTGCAGGAAAGGTGTTTTCGGAATGGCCGACACCTGTCGTGACATCGCCTTTCGAACTGGGGCTTCAGGTAAAATATCCTGCCTCAAGCATTGAAAATGATTTCACGTGGGCTGCCCATCATCCTATGGTTGAGGCGTATAAGGCGTATTTGCAGATGCCGTATGACAGGGAAACATGGGATCTGACAACTGTTCTGGCGGCGGTCGAGTGCGGACCTGAATATTTCACCGTGTCACCTGAAGGAACCATAACCGTGACTGCTTCCGGTGCTACGGTATTCGAGGCAGGCAAGGGGAACAGGGCATATCTGTCCGTCACTCCGCAACAGGCTGAAAATGTAAGGGAGAGAATCATATCACTTGTCACTTCCGTTCCGGAAAAGTACCGTCACTGAACCGCTTGGTGATGGTCGGTGCAAAAGGACTATGTCACAAGGCATACTCTCCAGTCAAGTATTGGCTGATTCCGTAGCCGGACGTCGGGTGGAACGACAGTCGGATCGCCTGACCGGGGATCGGATATAACTAAACTAATGATAAGATGAAATTCAGGTTTTTTATTCTGCTGCTTGCGGCTGTTTCATTGCTGGCTGCCTGCAGTTCAAGTCAGGAAGGCTACAGGGTAGTCGACGGGACAATAGTCTTCGATGTCCCGCAACGCATTGAAGGCCAGAAATCTGTGCTTGGATTGAGAACAGAGCCTCTGGAAACCGTAAGAGTCGGTTTTATCGGTCTCGGGATGCGTGGCCCGGGTGCTGTCGAAAGGTTTACCTGGCTGGAAGGCGTGGAAATAAAGGCACTCTGTGACCTTCTGCCTGACAGGGTGGCGTCCGCCCAGAAAATACTGACCGGGAAAGGCCTTCCTGCTGCAGCCGAATACAGCGGAGAGGATGGTTGGAAGGCCCTTTGCGAAAGGGATGACATTGATCTGGTGTATATCTGTACCGGATGGCAGTTGCATGTGCCTATGGCAGTATATGCGATGCAGCATGGCAAGCATGTGGCTGTCGAGGTCCCGGCTGCGACTTCACTTGAGGAGTGCTGGCAACTGGTCGATGTCGCCGAGCAGACGCAGAGGCATTGCATGATGCTTGAAAACTGTGTATATGACTTCTTTGAACTGACGACGCTGAATATGGCCCATCACGGACTTTTCGGGGAAATCGAACATGTCGAGGGTGGCTATATCCACAATCTGGATGAGTTCTGGGACCAGTACGAAGGCAATTGGAGGCTCTCATTCAACCAAAGCCACAAGGGCGACGTATATGCCACACACGGACTCGGGCCTGCATGTCAGTTGCTTGATATTCACAGGGGTGACAGGATGACGAGGCTGGTGTCAATGGATACTCCGTCGATAAACGGGGCCGCTACCGCGAAGAAACTGATGGAGGCGGACAGTTTTGCGAACGGGGATCATACGGTTACCATGATCCAGACTGCCAGAGGCCGCTCCATCCTGCTCCAGCACAATGTCTACACGCCTCGTCCTTACAGCAGGGAATATCAGGTTACCGGAACGGAAGGATTCGCGAACAAATACCCGGTGCAGGGTTTCGCGTTTAGACCGGATAACCAGCAGGAGGATGCCATTCCGGATATGGAGGACCTTAACCAGCATTCCTTTGTCCCGGAATATATAATGAAGCCTCTGATGGAAAAATACAAGCATCCGATAGTAAAGGATATAGAAGAACTGGCGAAGAAGGTGGGCGGCCACGGTGGAATGGATTTCATAATGGATTACCGCCTGGTGTATTGTCTCAGAAACGGTCTCCCTCTCGATCAGGATGTCTATGATGCGGCAGAATGGTCATGCATAGGGAATCTTTCCGCAGTTTCCATAGAGAACGGCAATATGCCGGTCGAGTTCCCTGACTTTACAAGGGGGGACTGGAACAGGATCCAGGGATACAGGCACGCTACGGTAGAGGAGCAGCAGGACGTGGCTATGGTGCAAGGGGAATAATGAACAATAAGACTTTATTTTATGAAACATTTGACAATACTGTCGGTGGCGGCGGTCCTTGCTGCCGTATCATGCTCTGATGCGAAGGTCTCTCTTGTATGGGGGGATACAAGTGACCGTTATGACATAGAAGCGGCGGAAGAAGTCGTGGAAAAGACTCCGTTCAGGTATTCCGTATGGAAAGGGGAGAAGGCAAGCACCCAGGCATTCCTTTCATCGGAAATGGACCTCGCCGGAGTGGAAGTTTCGGTGACGGACCTTCGCAACGGCAGTCACCGGATATCGGCGGAAGCGGCTAAGGCTGCTTTTGTCGGTTATGTGATGGCGGATGTGATTGATCCTGACAGATACAGCCAGTGCGCGTGGCGCAGTCCCGGACAATATGATTCCCTCATGGTGGCTGACGTGATTGGCATAGCCGATACAATGGATATACTGGCAGGTACAGTGCAGCCGATATGGGTTTCCGTCAGGATTCCGGCCGATGCCGCACCCGGAAAATATACCGGCAGGCTGATTGTGAAGGGAGACAATTTCAGCAGATGTACTCTTCCGTTCGAACTGGAGGTTTCGGACCGTGTCCTTCCCGAACCGTCTGACTGGAAGTTTCATCTGGACCTGTGGCAGAACCCGTATTCCGTGGCGCGGTATTACAATGTGGAACTGTGGAGCAAGGAGCATTTCGACCTGATGAGACCTGTTATGAAGATCCTTGCAGATGCGGGGCAGAAATCCGTTACGGCAACGATTCTTGACAGGCCGTGGAACGGTCAGACGTATGACCCGTTCGGGTCGATGGTTGTAAAGACCAGAAATGCTGACGGGAGTTGGTCCTATGACTATACGGTCTTCGACAGGTGGGTGGAGTTTATGGAAGAAGTCGGGATAGACCGGCAGATCAACTGCTATTCGATGATCCCGTGGGCCCTTAAGTTCGATTATGTCGATGGTGAGACAGGCAGGACAGAGTACATCGATGCTGCTCCGGGAACAGCGGCATACAGAGTGTACTGGAGCCAGTTTATTGCGGATTTTGCACAGCATCTGAAGGACAAGGGCTGGTTCGACAAGACGATGATAGCGATGGACGAGAGGCCTGAGGAAGCGATGCAGGCGGCTCTTGAGGTAGTCAGAGCGGTCGAACCGGATTTCAAGGTATCGCTTGCGGGGAGTTACCATCCTGAAATAGAAAAGGACCTTTATGATCTCTGTATCGCTTTCAGAGAGTCTTATCCTGATGAAGTGCTTGAACGCAGGCATAATGAAGGACTGGTCACTACTCTGTATACCTGTTGTGCCGAGGCGTATCCGAACATGTTCCTTGCATCGGATCCTGATGAGGCGACATGGCTTATGTGGAGGGCACTCGCTACGGATTGTGACGGCTATCTGAGATGGGCATACAACAGTTGGACCGTTGACCCTTTGAAAGACGGGCGTTTCCGTCAGTGGCCGGCCGGTGATTGCTTTCTGGTATATCCTGACGGGCGCAGCAGTATCAGGATGGAAAAACTCATAGAAGGGGTGCAGGACTATGAAAAGGCGCGTATCCTGACGGAGGAATGGACTGCTTCCGGCAATGAAGCGAAACTGTCCGCTCTGGAAGACGCTCTGGAACTTTTCAATTTCGAGACACTGACTGCCGAAGGTGCATCCGGTGCCTTGAGTGCCGCCAAAACGGTTTTGTCGGACTGAACCTTCTGTCTGCCACATTGTGCGTACTCCATATATTTCCGGTGTTCAAAGGTGTACGGTGACAGAAAAATCCTATTCGCCGGAGAGAAGAGCGATTGTGTAATCAAGGGAGACGGCCTGTCCTATGCGGAACGGGCCGTTTGCCGTTCTGCGCAGGGAGTCAAGATGTGCACCTGATCCGAGCGCTTCGCCGAGGTCTCTGGCAAAGGCCCTGATGTATGTGCCTTTACTGCATCTGATGCGGATGTCCGCATGAGGAAGTCCGAGGGAAGAAGTGTCCGCCACATTGATGCGGTTGCCTGCATTCCGCGTCTTTGCGGTCCTGCCCGTACTGTTCAGATTATCTGCTGTTTCCGTGCAAGAAGGGGAGTCGGCGGTTTCTGCATTCTGCGGAAGAGCGGGTGACATCCCTGTTGCAGAATCCTCACCTGTTCCCGGACGGAAATCCAGAAGTTCTATTTCAGGAATGTTGATGATGGAAGTACGGAGCAGTTCCACGGCGGCCTTGTCGATATCTGTCGCTCCGCAGCCGGATACATCAGGTCCGGACTGCGTCCCGGACAATCTTTTCCTGTAGAGTTTTCTTGCCAGTTCGTAGGCCCGCACTCCGTCTACGGATTTGGCAGAGAACAGGGGGGCTATCTGTTCCTGTTCCCCTTTGAACTGATCCAGAGTTTCGCGGATGAGGTTTTCCGAAATATGGGAAAACGGGAATCTCCTGTCCACGTCTTTTTCCAGGTCGTAGGACGGGGTTGTCGCCCCGAAACTGATACCTGCAATATATTCCTTTTCAGAGGATTGCAGACTTTCTGCCATCCTGGTCGCGTTCCCTATGCATACGATAAGGATACCTGTAGCAAGAGGGTCAAGTGTACCTGCGTGGCCTACCTTCAGATTCTTCTTGCTGAAATGCCGGATAGCGGCATATTTTATCTTCCGTATTACATCGGCTGATGTCCACCTGTACGGCTTGTCGACAGGAATGACAATCCCGCCCGGATATTCTCCGATATCCGATGATACCCGTACCGTCGTTTTCCCGAGGATATAAGGTGTGTCCATAGCTAAATGAAAATGCAAATATACAAATTTCATTTTTCCTGGATTTCTTTGTCTTGGGCCAGGAATTCTTTCGGAGAGAATCCGAACTGCTGCTTGAACCGTTTCGAAAAATAGGACCAGTTCTCAAATCCGGTCAATGAACATACTTCGTTGACACGATAACCTTCCTTGAGCAGACGAGCTGCAGATTTCAGTCTGAAGATGCGGATGTATTCTGATGGTGCTACCCCTGTCAGACCCTTGATCTTCCTTTGGAGATTTGATCTGCTTGTCTTCATTTTCCCGGCAAGCATGTCTATCGTGAAATTCTTGTCGGAAAGGTTTTCGGTAAGTATGCCGTTTATGGACTCAAGCCATTTTTTATCCAGTCCTGAAATCGCCTCTGGGTCATATTGGATGTCAGGAGATGAAGCAAAGTGTTCGAATATCCTTTTCCTGTTGTCCAGCAGGCTTTTTACAGTAGCTTTAAGATAGTTCAGAGAAAATGGTTTCTCTATGTATGCATCGGCTCCTGATTCAAGTCCCTTGATTTTTGTATCGGATGTATCTATTGCGGAAAGCAGTATGAAAGGGATATGGTTCAGAATCCTGTCTTCACGCAATTTGGCCAGAAATTCAAAACCATCCATTTCAGGCATCAGTATGTCGCTAATAATGAGATCGCAGGACTGCCGGTTAAGGATTTTCATGGCTTTTGCCCCATTTGCAGCGGCAATGACATTGTATGTATCCTCGAAATTCTTGACGAGGAATTCTCTCATATCCGCAGTGTCTTCCACTATCATTATAGTATCTTTTCCGAGATTTTCTTCATTTTCGTTCCCCAGGTTGTCAAAGTCCGGTTCATTGTCCTCTTTGTCATCAGATGCCGGTATATCCGTATCTGGTATGCTTACGGTAATGGAACATCCGCCTGCCAGGCTTTCCTGAATGGTAACATTACCTCCAAGTTTTATTGTCAGTAATTTCACGAGACTTAATCCTATTCCGAATCCGTTACCGGAATATGTTCCTCCCTGAAAGAACGGTTCAAAGACCTTTTCCCTTATGCCGGAAGGAATACCCGGTCCGTCATCCTCCACCTGTATGGAAACATGCCGTCTGTTTTTGTCCTGACTGTCGGCAAGGGAAACCTTGATTTCGGATCTGGCATATTTAAGGGCATTGCTGAGCAGATTGCTCAATATTTTTGTCAGGGCTTCTCCGTCTGCATTTATCCGGATGTGCTTTTCTGGGCAGATGCAGGTGATTGGAGTCCCGTTGAAACGCGAGACGGTATCCCGGACAAGAGCTGTCACATCGGTGTCACTGTATTTCATCCTGTAACCGTCGCTCTCTATCTTCCTGAAGTCCAGAAGTTGATGGATAAGATCCAGCAGTCTGTTGGCATTCTTGTGGATAAGATTCAGATTGTCTGCTACTGATTTGTCCCATTTACCTTTGTCGATTATCTGTTCAAGAGGGGATTTTATCAGGGTGACGGGAGTCTTGATTTCGTGTGCGATCTGGGTGAAGAAATCCATTTTTGCCCTGTACAGTTCCCTGTCTCGTTTTTCTTCTTGACGGACGAGCAGATATTTTATCAGCAGGCAGACTATTCCTATGAAGATGATGAGGTATCCGGCTTTTGCCCAAATACTTAAAAAAGGGGAGGGAAGGATTTTCATTTCCAGAGTTTCGGTAGAATCGCTCCAGTACCCGTTATTGTTGCAGCCCCGTACCATAAAGGTATATTTCCCTGCCGGCAGTTTCATGAACGAGACGGAATGCTGGTCGGTTTCAATCCATTCATCGTTCAATCCTTCAAGTTTCCATGAGTATCTGTTCTGTCCGGGGGCTATATAGCTCAAGCATTCGAAATTGATGGATATGGAAATCACCTTGCTCGGGATCTTCATCATTTCTTGTCCTGGAGTATGGTTCCTGTATGCACTCAATCCGTTCTTGTCGGTCCATCTTACGCAGACGGACGATATTATGGTATTGGGCTTTACCTTATTTACTGATATGTTGAAAGGGGAGAAACTGTTGAAACCGTTGATTCCTCCGAAATAGAAAGTCCCGTCTGAAGCAATATATGAAGATCTGAAATTGAACAGATTGCTTTGCAATCCGTCTTCGGCGGTATATCGTGTATACGAATGCAGTTCCGGATTGTATTTTATCAGACCGTTGTTGGATGATAGCCAAAGGTTTCCGACCCCATCATCCAGTATTCCATAGTATATGCCGCAGGGCAGTCCGTCTTCCTGTCCGTAATTGTCGAATTTTCCTTCTGAATCATATCGGCAGATTCCGGCCCCTTCGCTGCAGAACCATACTTCTCCTGCAGAATTCGTATAGACTCTGATGAATCTGTCGGTCATCGGCGAGGCGGGATTGTCCGGGTCGTGAGTGAAATGTTTCCATGTGCCGTTGTTTTCGGAATACGCATATATCCCGTTGACTTTGCTGGCTATCCATATTGTCCCGTCGAGGTCTTCATTTATGTCATAAATGAAACGGTTGCCCGGAAATTCCAGCCGTGAGAATTTTCCCTTTTCCGGATCGAAAGTACACATCCCAGACATTGTTCCGATGAATATTGTCCCGGATGATGCTTTATGTATCGCATACACGTAATTATTGCATATTGAAGTACTGTCATCCGGTATATTCTGGTATCTGGTAACCTTGCCTGTCTTGAGATCCATGCAATCAAGCCCGTATGCAAATGTTCCGATCAGAAGGGTATCGCCTGCAAGTTCAAGGGCATGGATATTATTACAGCTTTTGTGGCTATAATCAGTTATTTTTCCTGTTTCTGGATCGAAAAAGTTAAGTCCCCCGTTTTCCGTCGCAATCCAGAGTTTCCCGTTGCTGTCTTCACAGAATTCACTGACTGCATTTCCGTTAAGTGACCATGAAGATCCGTCGTCATAAAACCAGAGAATCTCATTCTGCCTTGGGGAAAGGTAGTTCGCCCCACAGAAATAGGTGCCTATCCACAGCCCTCCTTCCTTGTCAAGGAAGAATTTGTAGATACTTTCCTTTGACAGGATGTCATCCGTTTTCCCCCATTTCTTGTCTTGCCAGTCAAATGTATACATCCCGCTGTCGGAACCGATGAGAATCTGGTTGCCTGTCTTCTTGAAAATGGAGTGGATTCTGCTGACTGATATCCGGTCCTTCCCGTCCAGGCCGGCACTGAAATCCGTGAACTTTTCATTCAGTCTGTCAAATATCAAAAACCGGCCGTCCTGGGTGCCGATGGCAAGAGATGTATTGTCTATTTGTGCGATTGCCGTTATGTCCGGCCTGTCATGAGGGGGAATAAGATGACCTGCCTGTTCCGAGACATCTCTGAAGCAGTCGGAGAGTCTGTCATACCTGTAAAGGCCGGTATCGGCGCCTGCCCAGATATTCCCATCCAGATCGACAAGCAGTGCCTTGACATATTTTTGGCATGAGTCTAACCTGTAATGTTTCAGTTCTTTCCCGATGCCATCCCATCGGAATATCCCATTATCCGTCCCTATCCATAAATATCCCAGGATATCGTATTTGAGACACAGGCAGCATTGTATCTGTTCTCCATCCTGGCTTTTTTCCGACAACTGCTGCAGTTCCTCTGTGGCAGGATCAAACAGGATGAGCGCATCAGTACACCCGACCCAGATTCTGCTTCCGTCCGAATGCGGGCAGATGGCATCGACATTGAGATTGACTCCTGAATGAGATGATCCGAAGGTGTCGAATCCATAACCGTTGAATCTGCTGAATCCGTCCTTGGTGGCAAGCCAGATATAGCCCTTGTGATCCTGGCAGATATCCTTTACGCTGTTGTCATTCAGACCGCTTCTTACATCGTACCTGCGGTACGGATTGTTGGAATAGCAGGAAACCTGTACCGCAAGTACGAAAAATATTATCAGGATGCAGTATCTGTGCATATGGGATAGTTGAAAAAATGGAATTACCGGAGGATACTTCCTTCTATTTCCGCCATTTTGAGCAGGGCGGTAATGGAGGCGTAGGTACAGTTTGTCCAGAATCCCCGGCCTTCATTCTTATAACCGTCCCTTAAGTCGAGGGAAGTGGGAATCTGGCCGTTAAGAGGGTTCTGAACTACCGTGAGATTGTCAACAAGTGCCTTTGCTTTTGCAAGGACGAGTTTGTCCCCGGTGATTTCATAAAGGTCCATCATCGCCTTGGCTACGACTGCTGAACTGTGGTCTATAGGCATTCTGTAACCGTATTGTTCATATACCGTAGGTGTACTCATGGTTCTTATTCCGTCAGGGTCGGGAAGTACATCCCAGCATACGAACTGGTCTTCACTGAACCGTATGAGATCGGAGGCATTTTCAAGGTCACTGTCAGAAATTTCTCCCTTGTTGAGAAGCCATGATGCGTAAGGAGCGGAAGCGCAGTTGGTCAGATTCTGATATGGCTTTTGATCGAGAACAGTCATGTCTTCGAACTGTGCCGTCATGTCGAAAGTCGACATGGCCATTGTTTCCATCCATGACTCCGCCTTCCTGAGGCTTTCCTTATAGTCAGTGATGCCGTATTGATTTTCAAGCCTATCGAAATATTCCATTACCGGGGTCAGCATTGCCTTGCATCCGTTTACCGGCTGGCCGGTGGTATAGTCAACCTTGATCGGCATGGATCCGTCTTCGGCCTGCAGAGCCTTGTAGGTATCCGCAATATGTCTTGCCTGCTGCAGATATAGTATGTCTCCGGTGAGATCATACAGGTCAAGGAATCCGTTGCCGGCCATACAAGCCTCCATGGTCATGGCTTTTCCTTGATTCTCTTCTCGTGAAGAAGAGATCAGGTTGGAATAGTAGGTCGGAGGGAACCAAGCCAGAGGTGCGTTTCCCGGCTGACTTTCATTGATAAGGAACTGTGCGGCGTTGCGGGCAATCAGTTCGGCATCGTCTCGATGTCTTGGAAGTAACCGTGCAACCAGACATTCGAGTTGGATGGTCGCTCCGATAATCTTGCAGGCGTATGTGTTGTGCCGGTATGTCATATCTGGAACCGTGGAATGTTTCCAGTTCTGTATTGCCGGAAGTTCATGGATGAACAGTGCTGCCATCCTGGCGGATTCAAGATAAGGTCTTACATTGGAATTGTACGGGCCATGGAAAGGGAAATCCCTTAAGAAGTCTCTTGTACCCGATGTTCCGATAACCTTTCCCTGAGAATCCAGCCCTTCTACTGTCAGCCTTGCTTTTCCTACCGGGATGTCATTCCATATCGGAGCGAGGGACTTAGACGGAGAGTCTGCGGTAAAGGTCCATTTTTCCCCTGTATACTTACCTTCTCCGAGTATCCAGCGAGGTTCTGGATCTTCGGTTTTCCGGCCGACATTGTATTTGGGCGATTCAGTCATTTCCGTTCCGAGGAATTCGACCGTATACCTGTAATTGACAGCGCCCTCGACAACCTTGAAATCAAAAGCGGGGGCATAGATGAATTTCGTGGCGAATCCGTTCCAGTATGGATTTCTTCCTTCATATCCAGGGCGGATCGGGTCCAGATATTCCTGTGCAGCCCTGGCATTGAGTTTGTCCATATCAGTGTGCCCCGTATCAGAACAGCAGCCGGTAAAGTATCCGGCTACTGTGGTCAGGATTGTGCAGGCAACTATGGCTGATAATTTACTTGTCATTGCGTATTTCCGTGATAGTGAATTCATATTTTCCTTTTATCGGGGCATTTTCATCAGATGTCAGGTTTATCCTCCTGAGGACGGGCCCCCATATCCTTTCAAATCTTCTGTCATCCATTTCTCTGATGTCCACGGATGCCTTCAGACTTCTGGAGTGGGTCATTTTTACGGTAAGGCCGCCGTCGCATATGATTATCAGTTCGCCTTCAGGGATGACCTTCCCTTTGTAGTCCTGTCCCGGCAGAAGTACCTCTCCCTTGACAAGGAAATGTTCTACATCTGCCTCCGTACGTTCAGACAATGAGAATGAGTCCGTTATCTTCAGGGATGGCTTTCCTGACTGGCTCAATACGTATTTCCTGTTCCAGTCCATGCATTCGGCCTCTTCCGGGTATGCTCCGTCGATATCGAGGCTGAAAATGCCTTTCTTCAGGCTACAGAACGTATTGCTGGCTTTCCACTGACCTCCGAAAGGCTGCGCTATGCCGTTGATCATAGGAAGATTGTGCCAGTCGCACTGCATGGACCATAGTTTGTACCGCTCTGTCTTGCTGAACGTCTGTTTCGTATAAGTGCCGACACCGGCGTCTATGAATACAGGGATATCCCTTATATAAAGGATGAAGGTACCTACATCATTATGATTGTGGCTCTCGTTGTTGAAACCTCCCTTTGCACCCAGAAACCATTGTGAGGAATTCCTGATAAAGCACTGTTCGGTCTCGGAATACCATGTCGATGCAGGTACGTCTTTCCTGA
>CALVAE010000082.1 GCA_944325465.1 uncultured Bacteroidales bacterium
CCTTCCGGCACATCCATTATGACATTGGTCCAACCGGCGCAGTGCTCATCCACAAAATCGGACCATCTGTCCCTGTCCTGGTCAAACGATACAGCGTAGATATCGAATCCCTTGTCTCCATATTCAGAATACGCGGATTTCAGAGCCGACAATGATTCAATACAGCCGCTGCACCAGGTCGCCCAGAAATCAAGAAGGACATACTTGGCAGCATCTCCCGACACGACAGATCCAAGATCCGCAGTCTCTCCATCTGGAGTCTCACCTTTGATATCAATATACTTTTCTCCTGTATCCGTCCTGACTTTGGCCAGATTTTCTTCCATAAAAACCATCGGAGGCGTATTTCTCAATTCTTCCGGAAAACCGTCCGCAAGCCTTGCCGCGGTCACGGTACTTCCACCCGAAAGCAGGTAATAATCACACAGAAGGCTGACTCCAAGAATATCCGGATGACTGGCTATGGCTTCTTCAAGAAAGTCATGGGCCTCCCTGCCGTTTCCCTTCGATCTGAATTCATTGAAGACATCAAGCAGTTCATCATTCAACGGCGTGCCTCCGAAACCGAACCAGCCTTCGCTCTTTTTCCTTGCAAGGATATTCCCTTCTTCAAGGATAAAAGGATTACCGATATTCGTTGCTTTGTCAGGATATTTTCCGAGATACGCATAGACTATCTCCGGAGAGTCACATCTGCCTTCGATATGGAAAGAGGAATTCCCAACCATCGCCGAGTCAAGCACCTTCCATTCATAATTTGTCACCAGATACACATATTCCCCTTCATGCCCGGCAAAAAAAGGGTCATTACCGGAGACCGTATATCTGAATCCTTCAGAACAGGACGCAACCATGACGGCGGCCGCCGCCAGTACAGGCACAAGATGTCTCATTACATTCGAAAATTTCCTGTAAAAATACGAAAATTTCCTGTGGAGACACGTACTTTATATCGGAATTCAGGCATTGTCCTCTGCGTTGCGGGCCTTGCTTTTGTTCACGAGGAACACCCCGGAGAAAATCAGCACCACTGCCAGGACCTTGAGGATATTGAAGGAATCCATTCCCCAGATAATGGCGACGATGGTAGCCACTATCGGCTGGACATAATTATACATTGCCACCAGGGTCGGACGAAGGTATCTCTGACCTACGGGAACCACGAGATAGCACAGGAAGGTACCGAATACCAGGACATACGCCAGTTCGGCATATTCGATAAAGGTAATGGAACTCCAACCCGTAAGGGCGAGACTTCTTGCCGAAACAGGCAGCAGCACTATGGACGCAAAGGTAAACATCCATTTCATCATCGTCACCGCCGAGTATCTCCTGATCAGATCCCGGAACAGGACCAGATACACCGCATACGAACATTGGGCGAAGAAACACAGTATGTCTCCGAACAGATTCGAGGACTGACCGACTGCTCCCGTCCCGTCCGATGCCCCGGGCAGAAGACGGTTGCCGAATACCAGCAGCAATGCCCCGCAGGCCCCGAGAAGCACTCCCCCGGCCTTTCTTCCGGTTATCGGTTCCTTGATGAATATGGCTGCGAATATCATCGTCACAATCGGAAGGGTCGTCGTAATGATGGATGCATCCACCGGTGATGTCATCGAAACGCCTGTCACGAAAACGCACTGGTTGAGCAGAATGGCAAAAAGACCTGCAAAGAAAAACCTCACATAGTCCTTTTTGTCCCTGACTTCCTCCTTCGGAGAGAAAAGCGAGACAATCCAGAACAGTACCGCCGCTCCGAAAATACGGACATCCGCCACAAGAAGCGAAGAAACCTCGTCCGAATTCATGGCCGCCTTGGAAACCGGAGACATAAGTCCCCACATAATACCCGCTGCAAGCATGGACACATGCCCTATTCTCTGTTCCTTTGTCATAATTTCCGGTTTTTGAGGGCGCAAAAATAAATAAAAAACCGATATTTTTCGTATAATTGTTCCCGTTTCGGTCATGCCGGCACCTGGAGACGGCTACAGACTGATTTCCAGGGCCGGCGTCCAGGCCGGGAAAACCATTAACCAAAACTGATATGATAAGGAACATTGCACTTGTGGCCCACGATGCCAGAAAAGCGGAACTGGTAAGTTGGGTCCGTTTCAACGCTGGATCCCTCCAGTCATGCCGGCTTTTCTGCACAGGCACGACCGGAAGGCTCATCGAGGAGGCACTCAGGGAAGAACTGGGAGACCAGTGCCCGGAAATCACGAAACTTCTCAGCGGTCCGCTCGGAGGAGACGCCCAGATCAGCGCCATGATCGCGGAATACAAGGTGGACATGCTGGTGTTTTTCTGTGACAACCTGATAATGCAGGGACACCAGAACGACGTGATGGGGCTGGTAAGGCTGGCATCCCTCTACAACGTACCTTTCGCCACCAACAGAAGTACGGCCGACTTCATCATCTCATCCCCACTCTTCTCCGACCCGTCATACGAAAGGATAATCCCTGCCTGCATCGAGTCCTACAAGAACCGTAAACTGTAAAAACGGCGGTCTTCCATAATAGCAAAGGACTGCGCCAAAATCCATCATTCTGACACAGTCCCGAAATGCCTGTACGGGAAGACTCCCGTCAAGCCGGCTGAACCGACGGCCTATATCGTCACGTTGAAATCGGCTGTCTGTGGCATCATGCATACATGGGCATCACAGCACTGCCAGCCGACAGTGACCTTGGCCGTCCCTGTCCCGTTGCCCTTGACAGGGACGGACAGAGTGACATCCTGCCTGTACACTGTCGTACCGGCAGAGCCGTATTTCTCCGCCTCCGGGGCAATGAGACTGCCGGCAGAACAACCTTCAGGCATAACTGTTTCCACCGTTACCGGAACATAGGCATCAGACGCAGCCACATTCCTGTAGATATGATAGCCGGCCTTGATACTGAAACTCACCTCTATCCTTTTTCCCGACTGATCATCCACAAGCCTTGCAGACACCTTCACCGGAGAATCCTCTGCCTGCGCGGACTGTGATCCTGCGGCAGCGGCCTGTTCGGCGGCCTTGCGTTCCTTGGCATGGTAGTCATTTCCCGGGAGATAGGCAGGACCGTCAATCATGAAGTACCAGCCTCCGGACTCGGTGAAGAACATCTTGTCCTTGTACTTCTCATACCAGTCCCTCCACTGCTCAGGGGTGTCGAACGTGCAGAGAGTATAACGGTCAAGCACCTTTGCAGCCCTCTCCGCATCTTCCCCTGTTTCAAGGCAGGTTATGGCCTTGTCGAGCAGACGGATATCATTGTTAGGTATTCCCCAGTCCTTGCAGGTGGTATCGACTGTCATCACATACATTCCTTTCCCGCCGTAGAAATAGTCCTTGTTCTCGTTATAATACTTAGGATAGGCCTCCAGGTCCGTTCCGAGTATGTCATACGCTTCCTTTTCATATCTCTGGAGATACTCTTCAAGGGTCATAGGCTTCTGGGGTTTGAAATTCAGATAGTAGGTCTCTTCCTCATCGAGTTCCTCGCCTCTTGCCTTCTTGGCCAGGGCCTCCTTCTGCTTCTGTGCGCCTTCCTTGTTGAACTCCTCGGTCCAGCCTACCCTTTCCTCATACGGCTCCATAGTCGCCATGTATATCAGTTCCTTGATATATTCCCTTGTGGCGATCCTGTCGTTGTACTTACGGACGAGCATCCCCTTGCCCTTGAACTTCGCTATATAGCAGATGGCATTGGCAAAGACATCCTTCGCCTCGTCAGTCATGTAGTCAGGTGAAGCGGCAAAACCCCAGGTCAGGAAGTTGCCGTGACGCCCGATAGCCACCGCATCGAGAGTCTTTGCGCACACTCCGCTGGAAATGTATTCAGCATCCGGAGAATCCTCGTATCCCCACGGACGGGAGACCATACCGACAGGAAATCCCTTATCGGTAACATAGCCCTTGGTCTGGACCCTCCACATCATAAGGGAATCAGGCATTTCCCCATCGTAATAGTACGTGTAATGGAAAGCGGCTTCCGGAGTAGGACATTTCTCGAAGGTAAGGTTGGTCTTGAACGGGCCCTTGAAAATAGGATGGTCCTCCACCAGGCTGTGGGCCTGGGCATCAAGACAGAGGCAGTACCAGTCGTTCTTGCTTCCTATCGCCCTGCCCAGAATCTCTCCCATGGATGCAATCGTCACGGCAGCACAGTCAAAATCTTCAGGGAGCAACTGCGCCTGGACATATTCGGTGATGTTGCCTTCCGCATCCCTTTCCACAATCCGTGGTCTGATTTCAGGTATCCTGCCATCGAATACCGTGACATCGTAGTCCTCTGACATCTCCGGCTTGTAGTCATCTCCGCGGATCACCTCCACCGAATCGAAATACTCCTTCAGCATTGTCTCGAAAGAAGCCATTCTTGCCCTGACGGAAGAATCCCTTGCCTCGGGCGACTTCTTGACAGCATAGGTCTCATAATCCGGCTGGCCTCCGACATAAAGGACGGACAGGTCCGCCTTGCCGTTGTGCAGACCCTGTGTACAGGCGGAAAAGGCCATCAGGGTGCATACCATATAAAATAAACGTTTCATTTTACAGTACATTGTATATTCGGTTGGATAAATAACAGGGCGTTGTGCCAAAATTTTCATTCTGACACAACCCCTCGGATCAATATGTATTCTGCTGGATGACTCCTTCAGACCTGGTGATTTCGACCTCCGGTATCGGAGTAGCGAATTTCCTCGAACCCGGTTCGATCCTGTACTCTATCGGAGACTCGGAAGAAAGCACGGCAGAAGTATTGTAAGGGTAGAAGGTCTTGACAATGGTAATGTCATCCGAAGAATCCTCATTGGCATTCAGTCTCTTGATATCATACCAGCGCATTACGAAAGCCAGTTCCCTGCGGCGTTCCTGGAGGACCTTTGTCAGGGCATCGGAAGCAGACTCCACCTGGAAGAACTCCGAATCATCCACATCTGTCCTGATTCTGGCAGCCCTGAGCGGACGCAGTGTCTCCATTGCTGCATTGAAGTCCCCCTGACGGGCCTGGATCTCGGCCTTTATCAGCAGCATCTCAGATACTGTAGGACCTGAAATAAGGTTGTCATAGAAGAACTGGCAGTATCCCGGATAGCGGAATGCCGGATCCTTGCTGCAATACCGCAACGACATGTCCTCACAGACGAAAAATTCGTACCTTCTGTCATTCTTGCGCGTATCATACTCTTCTCCCTCTTCCAATCCTTCAGCGACGGCGGCAGGAGTTTCCGTCGACAGGTCCACCGCATAATTGTCCAGCAGGCCCTCGCTCGGGATATACCACCATGAAGCATACGAGCAGGTACGGGCATAAAGCAGTTCCTCCCATCCGAACAGTTCCGGATACCCGTTGGAGCCATAGAACTGGAGAAACGTATATGGATAATAGACCTGCACCGTTTCTTTTGCATCCGTCGAAGCATTGATTTCATACTCATCCGGCGTCTGGAAATATGACATCTGCGCAGGGTCATTATAGTCCTTCAGGGTGCTTGTCTCTGCAAGGACAGCCTCAACATTCGCAAGGGCATTGGCATAGTCGCCGCGGTAAAGATAATATCTTGCGGCAAATGCGTGGACAGCAGCCGTTGTCCCCCTCCATACCCGGCGTTTTCCGTCGGAAACAAGAGGGGAGGTAACGCCGTTGAGGGCGGCCCGAAGGTCAGCCTCTATGAAGGCCCAGGTATCCGCAAGGCTGGCACGCGTCACGTTTTCCTCGAAAGACGTGGTCTGCTTGAGGACAAGCCCGGGTTCGTCACCGTTGGTACCGTCATAATAAAGGGTATAGGCCAGAGCCAGCTGGAACATGGAATAGGCCCTGAGGAAATGAGCCTCCGCCCTGAGGTTATCCTTAAAGGCCTGGTCACCGGACACATCGTCAATATTGGTCAGCACCAGGTTGGCATAATAGATCTTGGAATACTCTCCGTCCCAAAGCAGACGGGAGGTCTGTGTGCATCTGTCATTGCAAAGGATGAAAGACAATTCGCTTACAGGGGAGAAACTGGCTCCCCCGTCCTCCATTTCAGGAGAAATGCCGAAATCATCACAGGCCAGAGCCGTATGGTTGTACTCGGAATAGAACCTTGAATAGGAACCGAGAATGGCATCGAGTTGCTCGGCAGTCTCCAGGGTCTTCTGGGTGGACTTCGACGGGTCCTCATTAAGGAACTTGTTGCAGGACACCAGTGCCGGGACAACCGCCAGAGCAAGCATATATATGATTTTTCCTGTTTTCATAATACTTCAGAATTAGAATTTGAACTTGAGTCCTATGGTGTAGGCAGCCTGGAGTCTCATCGAGCCTCGGCCGAATTCAGGATCTTCCCCGTATCCGTTGAAATAGATGTTGAACGGATTGTTGCACTGGAAATAGACCTGAAGGGCCTGCATGCGCAGGCGGGCCAGCGCCATCTTCGGAAGATTGTAGGCTACGTTTATCTCCTGCACCCTTATATGGCTTGCATCGACTGCCAGATATGACATGTAAGGATAGAACCTGTCCCAGAAATAATAACGCTCCTCGATCTCGGTCTGAGGAAGAGGGATGATTTCGTTCGGATCCCCATTGACAACTTCAGAATATTTGGCGTTCGGTATCGCACGGCCGGACATACCCGGATAGTTGAAACTCTCCCTCATGAACTTGTGTCCGAACTTGCCGGTCAGGATCAGGGATATGTCAAAATCATAGATATGGAAGGAAGTGGAGAATGACATGTTCCACGGAGCGGTCATTACTCCCATATAATAGGAGACATCTGACGGTTCACCTGTAGGCCAGGTATCAAAGGTCTCGCGAAGCCCGCTCTTGTGGAGGATAGTCGGTTTCATCACCGGAGCATCCTCTGTCCCCACATTCATCAGTCCCCCGTACTGATAGCACCAGAGGGTACTCATATCATAGCCTTCCATCCACGCCGAACTTGTACCGGTATACATGACCAGGGCATACGGATATGTAGGCTCCTGCTGGAGGGATGCAATACGGTTACGGTTGTATGACAGGGTAAGCGTTCCGTTCCAGGTCACATTCGGGGAAATCCTCATCGCTGACCCCAACTCCAGTTCGAATCCCCTGTTGAGAATCTCTCCGTTGTTAAGGCGCATGGAAGTCGTTCCCTGGACCGAAGGAATGGTCACATCCGCTATAAGATCCTCCGAATGCTTGTTGTAGACATCAAGTTTTCCGTAAAGTTTGCTGTTGAAGAAGTTGAAATCGACTCCGATATCCCAGGTACCTGTCCTCTCCCAGCGGAGGGTAGGATTACCGTAACTGGACATCGAACCGGTCAATTCGCCCGTCACCACATTCGGAGATGAACTGATGTTGACCAGAGGCTTGAAGGTAGTGGACTTGTCCACGTTTCCGTTATATCCGAAGGTTGCCCTCAGGGTCAACTGGTCGATCCAGGATACGTTATCCATGAAGGACTCGTTGGCTATCTGCCAACTTGCCCCGACTGACCAGAACGGAGCATAGCGGTACCTCGGGTCATCCGTGATAAGGTTGGAAGCATCCGTTCTCGCGCTTCCGGAAACGGTGTACCTGCTGTCATAGGTATAGGACAGGTTGCCGAATGCCGAGAAATAACGGTCTGTCGTGTATGAGAATGAATTCTGATAACTCATTGTCAGGTTGGATCCCTGCCAGTTGGTCAACTGGTAGACTCCCGTACCGCCAATGCCGTTAGGGAAATTGCCAACGCTCAAGGTCTCGTCATCGTACCCGTAAGTCCTCGGATATCCGAAATACTGGTAACGGTTGTCTATGGTCTCGACACCTGCTACGAAGGCAATCGCATGTTTGTCCGCAAAGGTATGGTTGAAATTCAACTGGTTACGGAAAGTAATGACATCCCGTCTGGTCCGACTCTGGTCAAGGAAACCTCCGGTAGGCAGGTTAGGAGTCACCTCATCAGTCTCCTTGTCCCAGGTGGAAGCGGAATTGACACCGTAACGCACGGTGTAAGTGTTCTCGTTGTAATAGTTGTGGGTATGAGAGTCCATCATCTCATACTGTACCCTTGAATCGAAAGTAAGGCCCTGCCATATCTTCACTGTCAGTCCGGCCTGTACACGGGC
>CALVAE010000083.1 GCA_944325465.1 uncultured Bacteroidales bacterium
GGCTTGTCGAAGCGGTCCAACTCCACAAAGGTAAGAAAAATAGTCTCATCCACGACCTCATGGCTGATTTTTTCCCGGAATGTATATTCGGACACATACCTGTCACCCCAGACCGCACCGTCACTCCTGTCATGGCGCAAATCTTTTTTGCGCTAAAGTATGGTACCTCCAGGAACCGGTCAATACCGAGGTCACGGATTTATACGAATCATGACATGATTTTTCCGTTTTTTACAGTCTTTTCTTTTTTCGTGATGTGTTTTTTGGGGTTTCCAGCATGAAACCGCCAGGCAGACGGCTACCGATACCGGTCACGAAATCGTGCCGGTCATGGGCAGAAAAGATTCGGACTGACAGAAAACGGACCCGGATATGTGTCAGGGAAGGAGCAGGTGCTCCATCTGGCTGACGATATAGGGTTTCCATTGGGAAAGGATGTCGTTGTAGGTAAGATTATCCGTTGCAAAGACGGCAGTGACCATATTGCGGGAGAGTACCGGGAAAAGCATCAGTCCATAGAAAGTGAACAGGACATCATAGATCGGTACCGTCTTGAGTTTTCCCGCAGCCATCTCTGCCTGCAGGCTTTCCCGTATCCTGACAAAATACCACGGCATCCCCATATTCCTGACCGTTTCCTCGAGATGTGATATGTCCCTGTTGGCCTCATTCAGTATAAAGGCAGGAAGATACGGGTACTCCCTGAAGGTAACCATATATTCATCAACGATTTCCCCTATTCTCTCCCCTATCGGCATGTCTTTCGTGAGGATATACTCAATCTTCGGGACCACTGAAGCGATAATGTCGGTAAATACCGCAGAAAACATCTTCTCCTTGGTCCTGAAATAATAATGCAGGGCCGGCCTGTTGATTTCCGCAGCCTGGGCGATGTCGCTCATGCTCGTGTTCTCATAGCCGCGCTCGATGAACAGGCGGCGTGCCTCTCTGATGATTCTTTCTTCCGTGTCGTTGGCGGTCATAGGCGTTCCGGGTTACTGTTTGATAATGGGATGACAGATCCTTCACTTCGTTCAGGATGACAGGAGGGCTGGTCAGGATGACAAGTAGAGGACCGTTCAGGATGACAGGCGGACTGGTCAGAATGACAAGAGGAGGACCTTTCAGGCATTCTGATATTGTCCATGAAGAGGAGGAGACGGTTGATGATATTCACATCGCTCACCCCGCTGTCGAAATCTATCGAAAGCAGGTTGACATCCGGATATCTCTCCTTTATCCTGTTTTCTATACCCCTTTCCACTATATGATTGGCTATGCATCCGAACGGCTGGAGGGAAATCACGTTATTGACGCCATGTCTGCAATATGACGCGATTTCGGCAGGCAACAGCCATCCTTCTCCGAAAATGGCATTGAGGGAAACCAGTTCCTTCCCGAATTCCGCTTCCTCGAAAATATCCCCGAACGGACGGTAATATCTGAAAGCCGACGCAATCCTGTCGACTTCACGGACCTTTTTCATCAGGAAGGAATACAATCCGTCAAAAACGAATTCCGGCACCCGGCTTCGTTCCAGTCCGCTCGTTTTCTTAGTCCTCCGGTTTACGAAATACTGCAGGAAGAAATCGGTAAGGACAGGCGGGACAATCTCGATGCCCCTGTCCATCAGCCATCCCGTAACGTTCTTGTGGGCAAACGGATTGAATTTCAGATAAATCTCTCCGACAACCCCGACCTTTGCCGTATCCCGGTCATTGCATATACCGTCGAAGTCCTCTGCAGCGGAAGAGATAAGGTCCAGGAGGCGGCCCGCAATGTCCTTTCCTGCCGTTATCACATCTGCGGCCCTGGACAGATAACTGTCCTTCAGCCTTGCAGCGGCTCCTTTTACAGTCTCCCTAACCGCAGCAGGATAATAGAATTTCGCGATACAGTCACTGTACAGGATAGCATAGAACGCCGGGACCATTATTTTCGCCCAATTGACCTTGAACCCTGGCTGCACATTCTCTATTCCGCTGCCTACGGAAACGGAGATTACGGGTACATCTCCATAACCTGCATCGACCAGGGCCTTCTTTATAAGGGAAATGTAATTGCTTGCCCTGCACTGGCCGCCTGTCTGGGTTATGGCAACAGCCGTCTTGGACGTATCGTATTTTCCGGATTTCAAGGCCTTGATTATGTCTCCTACTACAAGCGTCGCAGGATAACATACTTCATTATTGGCATATTTCAGTCCCCAGTCACATGATTCCGTATCACTCAAAGGCAGATTCTCGACATCATACCCGGCCAGTCCCATTACCGCCGGAATCAGAGGGGAAATAAAAGGAGTGAAGAACGGGGCCAGAATCTTTCTGTGCCTGTCCTCGTAACCGAATATCGGGACTGTCCTGAATCCGTCAGACCTGCGCTGTCTGTCCCTTGACATCCTGAGACTCTCGACAAGAGACCTGATCCGCAGTTTCATAGACCCCGCATTGTCGATATCATCAAGTTTCAGCAAAGTCAGCGACTTCCCGTGAGACATCAGCATGTCTCTCACAGCATCGGTCAGAAAGGCATCCGGACCGCAACCGAACGAAGTCAACTGGACACACTGGACATCATCCCCCTGCAGTGCTACCCACTTTGCAGCCTTGAGAATCCTGTTGGTATATGCCCACTGTGACACGAAATGAACATCATCGAGAGGGATATCCATCCCCCTTACCATATCATCCGAAATCACATCCGCACCCATTTCGGAAATAAGATCCGAGACCTTGTGCTGGATAAGGGGATCGGTATGATAAGGCCGTCCGACCAGCATGATGACCAGCCGGTTCTCCCGTCTGGCCTTCTCAAGTCTGGAACGACATGCCGCTGCCATGTCTTCCGCGTATTTCTCTTCCGCGGCTTCAGCCTTGGATATGGCTTCTACAGCGGTCTGCCGGTCCACGCCCAGCCCGGCAAGATAGGACAGGCACTGACGGTGCATCTGTTCCCTGTCCTTGAACGTCACTACCGGTGAATCTATCGGCACCTTGCACGACTGGACACTCCTGATGACTTCCGAATATCCTGTAACGATAGGACAGTTGTAACTGTTCTGCTCCCGCCCGGCCTTTTCGTAGACGACAAAAGGCATCAGTATCCTGTCCACCTGCTTCGAACACAGGTTTTCTATATGGCTATGTACTATCTTGGCCGGGAAGCAGATATTATCCGACATCACCATACATGCGACTCTCTCGTATGCCTTGTATGAAGACGGATCCGACAACACTACATCCATCCCGCATGAAGTAATCAAAGTATGCCAGAACGGAAATTCCTCATACATATTGAGACATCTCGGAATGCCTATACGCAGTCTTCCGCCTGCAGCAGACCCGTTTACCCTGCCGAAAAGCAGTCCTAGTTTTTCCGTATAGACATTTCCTCCAGGATTCAGGGAGCCTGTCCCGTTTGAAAATACCCTTTCACAACGGTTGCCCGAATAGTAATCCCTTCCCTCCCCGAAACGGTAACGCACGACAAGACAATTGTTGTCACATCCCTTGCAGTTAAGAGTGGATGCCGTGTACTTCGCCCGGGAGGTCATTTCCGGAAGCCTCACCGGCAGACAATGGAGAATCTCTCCCGCCTCCGCCTTTTCCTTCGCATACAAGGCACACCCGTACGCTCCCATCAGTTCCGGAACATCACACCTGGAGACCTTGCATCCGGTCAGGTTCTCAAGGGCTTTCACGACCGCATCATTGCGCATGGTCCCTCCCTGGACCACTATATGCCTGCCCAGAACGGAAGGGTTATTGAGTTTGAGGACCTTATACAGACAGTTCTTTATGACGGAATATGACAGGCCGGCCGCAATGTCTTCAAGTCTTGCCCCCTCACGGAGAACCTGCTTCACCTTGGAATTCATAAAGACAGTACACCTCGTACCAAGATCGCACGGAATCCTGGACCTGCAGGCAGCCGCAGCGAATTCGGCCGCGGAATATCCGAGGGAGCGGGCGAAAGTCTCGATGAACGAGCCGCAGCCAGATGAACATGCCTCATTGATTTCTATCCTGTCTATTACCCCGTCCTTGACGAAGATGGCTTTCATATCCTGTCCGCCGATATCGAGAATGAACGACACCTCACTGTCCATGCTTCCGGCAGCCCTGTAATGAGCCATTGTCTCCACTATCCCGGCATCCAGTCCGAATGCGGCACGGATAAGATCCTCCCCGTATCCTGTGGAGCAACTTCCGGCAATGTCCAGTTCCGCCCCTCGCTCTGCACATTCAGCAGCAAGCCTGCCGAACCCCTCCATTACCGCATTCACAGGATTCCCGCCGTTGGGACTGTACCAGGAAAAGAGCATTCTGCCTGTCCTGTCAAGCAGAACGATCTTCGTAGTCGTCGAGCCGGAATCTATGCCGAGATATACCTTGTTTTCTCCCGGTTCCAGACAAGCCTTTGCCACACTTCCCGCCGATATGCGCGCCTTCCACCCGTCATAATGGGTCTGATCCCTGAAAAGCGGAGGAAGGCCGCTTGAAAGTACTGTAGCCGACCCCAGGACCGAGTCTACCATAGAAGCCAGGGCAGACAGACGCATGGCGTTTTTCCCCTGCGCTTCCATCGCCGCTCCGGCCGCCGTAAGGAGACTGCCATCCGACGGAAGGACAATATCCTCCTCCTTTAGGGACAAATAGTCGGCAAATGATTTTCTGAGTGCCGGGATGAATGCCAGAGGACCTCCGCAGAAAAGCACAGGCGGCTTTATCTGACGTCCGTGAGCAAGTGTCACGACAGTCTGGATGGTCACGGCATGGAAAACCGATGCCGCGATATTCTCCTTGCTGACATTCTTTGCTATCAGATTCTGGATATCCGTCTTGCAGAAGACACCGCACCGTGACGCGACAGGATATACCCGGTCCGCCTTCAGGGCAAGGTCTCCCAGGACTTCGACGGGAACACCGAGTATTATGGCCATCTGGTCAATGAAGGCCCCCGTTCCTCCGGCACAGTTGCCGTTCATCCTCAGATCGGTAGCATTACCCGGACCGAAGAAGACCACCTTGGCGTCTTCTCCTCCTATATCGATCATCGTGGACACGGAAGGATAGTCCTTCCTGATAGACTTCGCTGCCGCCACGACCTCCTGGACAAAAGGGAGACCTGTCTTTTCCGCAACGCCCATCCCTATCGAACCGGTAAGACACACCGAAACTTCAGTGTCGCCGGCTTTCTTCTGCAGGGTATCGAAAAATTCCGCCAGAACCTCACGGATCCTGGCGCTATGCCTCATGTATATGGTATGGACCGTATTGCCGTCCGCATCAGACGCCACCATCTTCGCCGTGGTGGAGCCTATATCAATTCCTATGTTCAACATCCGTGTAAATTTTGACACTACTGTCAGACACAAATGTAAAACCTTTTGCCGACTCTGCAAAATTTTTTCTGTATCCGGGCGAATTCTTGAAAACCGTTGAACCGTCCCTTACGAATTCTGATCCTTTTTCTCCCAGATGTAAACCTTGTCGGAACGGCGCAACCTTACAGGTCCGGACTTTCCGGCCGTTGCGGACGGATCGGTGCCTGCATCAGCCGGATGGCACGGGATAGAGCAATACACCCCTTTTCCGGCCATGTCCACCGGCTTCAGATCAACCCTTATCTCGTCCACATCCATTTCCACGACCCCGGTAGAAGGGCCTATGATCAGGATCCTGTCCCCCCTGTGCAGTGCCGCCGACTCCACAAGAATCTCTGCCACACCGAGTTTTGCAAACCAGTTCGTGACCTTCCCGCAATAGACCTTCTGCCTGGTCGCCTTGCTTCCGTAGACCTCGCTCCATTCACCGAGCCTCGCCCCCTGGTAATATCCGTCCCAGAAACCTCTGTTGAAGACCTCCGACAGTTCCTCCTTCAGTCCGGCAGCAAGTTCCGGAGTGAAAACGCCTTCAGACACCGCATCTGCAGCCCTTCTGTAACAGGACGTTACCTTACGCACGTATTCCGCCGAACGCGCCCGGCCTTCTATCTTCAGGACAGATACTCCTGCCTCTATCATCTTGTCCATGAACTCTATCGTACACAAGTCCTTTGGAGACATTATATACTTGTTGTCCACCACGAGCCTGTTTCCCGTTTCCAGGTCAGTCACCTCGTAGCCCCGGCGGCAGATCTGATAGCACGCCCCTCTGTTGGCCGACGCTCCGTACTCGTGCAGGCTGAGGTAGCATTTTCCCGATACGGCCATGCACAATGCGCCGTGTGCGAACATTTCGATCTCCACCGGACGGCCGGAAGGCCCCTTTATGCCATCCCTCAAGATGATATCATGGATTTCCCTGACCTGATGCAGATTAAGTTCCCTGGCAAGGACTATGACATCCGCGAACTGCGCATAGAAACGCAGCGCCTCTGAATTGGATATGCTCAACTGGGTGGAGATATGCACCTCGACTCCTATGCTCCTTGCATATTCTATCGCCGCCATGTCGGAAGCGATGACGGCGGTGATACCCGCAGCCTTGGCCGCCTCGAGAGTCCTGCGCATATCCTCCAGATCTTCCTCATACAGTACAATGTTGAGGGTCAGATATGTCCTGACACCCGCTTCCGAACAGATACGGACAATCTCCGGAAGATCCTCCATCCTGAAATTGTTCGCTGAATGCGAGCGCATGTTGAGTCTCTCGACTCCGAAATATACCGAATCCGCCCCTCCCTGGATGGCGGCCTGCAGACATTCGAAATTGCCTGCAGGAGCCATTATCTCAGGACGGCGGCAAATGTTTTTCTCTCTGAAATTCTCCATTGCCGGAATATCTTGAATCACTGGAAGCCTCTATCTGTTTCTGCCCAGAAGCCTGTCAGCATAACGGTGGATGACTTCGTACCTGATCTTTCCGAGACCTATCATGCCCGCGTAGTCCATGGCTTTCGCATGGAGTTTGATAATCTCGTATTTGGCATCCTCATCCACACCTATCTCCTCATATATTTCCTTTACTTTCGCTATCTTGGCCGATTTTTCAGCCTCCGTATCAGTCCTCATTGACATTGCGGCAAGCAGGGCTGTCTTGCCGTATTCGGGACCGATGACTCCGGACTTCTCCATCTCCCCGCTCTTCTCCAGGGCCCTGGTAAGCAGCCAACTCTTCTTGTTGTTGACAATATCCCCTCCTATAGCCTTGCCGAAGACTTCCTGGTCTCCGAAGACATCCAGATAATCGTCCGTTATCTGGAAAGCGAGCCCGAGATCATAACCGAACCTGTAGAAATAGTCGCAGGCCCTTTCATCCGCACCGGCAACAAGAGCACCCGTCTTCGCGGAGCATGCGATAAGGACAGCAGTCTTGAGTCCTATCATCTTCATGTAATCCTCCATCGGCACCTCCTCCAGCTGCTCGAAATCCATGTCATACTGCTGACCCTCGCAGACCTTGGCCGCAGTGTCCGTGAAGAGGTTCAGTACCTGCGGAAGGACGGAGACAGGAGCCTTTGCTATCATCCTGTAACTCTCGATGGACATCACGTCTCCCGACAGAATGGCCGCATTGTCCCCCCATTTCCTGCATACGGTCTGCTCTCCCCTCCTCATTTCAGCATTGTCCATAATATCATCGTGGATAAGCGTGAAACTGTGGAAAACCTCCAGGGCCGCCGCCGGAGAAAGAATCTCTTCCGGGAACGAGTCCTTGTACAGGGAATAGACGGTAAGACACAGTCTCGGACGCACCCTTTTGCCTCCTAACCCTATCATATAGCGCAGAGGATCATACAGACCGGCAGGCTCTGCAGTAAACTTCATCTCCGAGAAAAGTCTGTCAAGGACTTCCTCTATCTGATTTTCATTGACCATATCCGTGAATTTTAATACTTTGTTTCCCCTACCTTGTAGCCTTGACCGGCTCCGAACCCGGTCCGTAGACTTTGAGATGGCCATCCTTTATCTCCATCCTGTCTATGAACACGACCCTGTCGGACCCTGTGGACGTCGTCCGTCCGTGATAGACACAGAACATCCGTTTCCCGTCTTTGGACCAGGTGATACTGTTGTGCCCCACACCGGACACGCTGCCTCCCTGCGGGGTATTCTTCTCCATGACCGGATTGTCCGCCGACTTGCGGAACGGCCCGAGAGGACTGTCCGAGACGGCATAGCCGACCGCATAGTCCTCCCCTCCGAAGAAATTTGCCGAATACATCATGTAGTACAGTCCATCCTTCTTTATGATGAACGAGCCTTCAGTCCAGCGACGGTTGACCGCCCCGGACGTAACGGAACGGCTCTCCCATTCGGACTGGGCATCGGACATCTTCTTCGGCGGGCAGAGCAGCATGACCGGCTCCCCGATTGTTCCGGAGAAGTCCGGCTTCAGTTCCACCCCGTATATCCAGCTCTCCTCTATCTCGTCAAAAAGGCCCTTATCCCTCGCCCAGTCAGCGATTTCGCTTTCCACCGGATGCTTGTAGCAGCATCTCGAATAGTACAGATAGCATCTGCCGTCTTCATCAGTGAGGATGTTGGCATCAATCACCGGATATCCCGGATCAAACAGAGGGGCATTGCCGATCTCCCTGAACGGTCCCGCAGGAGAGTCCGCCACAGCGACCCCTATCCGGAAATTCTCCTTCTCACCGGTCGGATTCACCTTCCAGTTTGCGCTGAAGAACATATAGAACCTGCCGTCCTTCTCATATACTTCCGGAGCCCAGAAGCACGACTCCGCCCATGATTCTTCAGTATTCCCCCTGTACACAGCCCCCAGATATTTCCAGTCCTCAAGATTATCAGACACATAGCAGCCGAAACCGTCCCGGACACCTCCCGTCCCGTACATATAGTATTTACCGTCGGACGCAAGGAGGACATACGGATCACCGAAGGCTATAACCTCGGCATCCTCCTTTGCCGTAAGGTCCGGCAGTTCCGCGGCCAGGGCCTCCTTCAACTGGTTGTCATATCTGAGACGGACAAGGACCCCCGCCTCCTGATAATAATAGCGCACCGCTATCTCTTCCTCTATAAACGGCACTATCTCTGACTTCTTAAGGCGGATAAATTCCTCCTTGCCCATGTCCAGACTGTTTTCAAGCGCCGCCAGTTCTTCTTTCATATTATCGGAAAGCCCGTCTTTCTCGAGTTCCGCCTTCATCTGGTCGAACATTGTCCTGGCCCCGCTCCTGTAATCGAAATCCTGGGTCTTCGCAAACTCGATGAAACTCTCGAAATCGGCATCCGACAGGCGGAAATCCTCTACCGGAGGAATACTGTCATGACTGCGCACATAATCGAGCACGAAATTGTCTATCACTCCGGACAGGACAAGAGAATACACGAGCCTGCTGTAATCAGGCGACTTGATTTCGATATCCGGAGTTATTCCGCCTCCGTCCCTCACCTTCCTGCCGTGCAGAGTCTCGAACTCCTTCGTGAGGGAGTCCGGGATATGGCCCACGCTGCCGTCCGCATTGCGGTGGCTGTAATCTATCGCCTGGACACAACGGCCGCTCGGCGTATAGTATTTTGCCGTAGTGACCTTCAACTGGCCGTTATAGGCGACCGGGCGGATAGACTGCACAAGGCCCTTGCCGAATGTCCTCGTACCTATAATCACTCCCCTGTCCCTGTCCTGGATGGCTCCGGCCACTATCTCCGAAGACGAGGCGGACCCGGAATCCACCAGCACTATCAGCGGAAGGAGGGTATCCAGCGGTTCGGTTGTCGTCCTGTACTCCCTGCATGATTCAGGATCAAGGCCCTTTGCGGAAACCACAAGGGACCCCTTGGGAACGAAAAGGGACACGATGCCGATAGCCTCGTTCATCAGGCCGCCCCCGTTGCCCCTCAAATCAAGGACAAGACGCTTCATGCCGCGTTTCTTGAGGTTGATGACCCCGTTGCGGACATCATTGGAAACATTCTCAGTAAAACCGGTCTGGACGATATACCCTGTCGTGTCATCCAGCATCCCGACATATTCCACATCCGGAAGATGTATCCTTTCCCTCACTATAGGGACATCAAGGGTATCTCCGGTCCGGACCTTCCTGACCTTGAATACGACCGTGGTTCCGGGCTTGCCTTTCATCCTGTCACTGCTCTGGGCAGCCTCCAGGTCCTTTGTCGGATAACCGTCTATGGAAATGATCTCATCCCCGCAGACCAGTCCGGCCTTATAGGCAGGCGATCCGTAATAGGGTTCATTGATAACCACATTCTCTCCCTTTTTCTTGTATATGACCGCCCCTATGCCTCCGTATGTCTTGGAGAGCATCATCTGGAAATCGTCATTCTCCTCTTCGGGCACATACATCGTGTACGGATCCAGGCTTCCCAGCATCTCGTCTATGCCGGCCCTCATTATCCTGTCAAGCGGCAGGGAATCCACATACGAACTGTTCAGTTCCTTGAGTATGGAATTCTGTATTTCCTCCCACTGCCCGAGTCTGAAACTTCTGCTCTGGGCCGATACGCCCGCCGACAACAGCCAGCAGCCAGCAGCCAGCAGCACCATACAACACAACTTTTTCATAAATTCTATGTATCTAAAACAAAGACCAAAATACAAATTTAAGGAAAGTGGCCGATAAATCTGCAAGATTATCCGAAAAACATTTTACCTTTGCACCGTTTTAAGAAGTAAAATAAAGCAGTTGTTTATGAAAATCGTATTTGCAACGGGCAATGGCGGAAAACTGCGTGAAGCAAGGGAAATCCTTGGCGGGGGATTCGAGCTCGTTACCCCCATGGAAATGGGAATCACCGAAGAGATTCCTGAAACAGGCAGCACATTGCCTGCCAACTCGCGACAGAAAGCGGAATACATTTGGGACAGATGCACATGCAACTGTTTCGCGGACGACACCGGACTTGAAGTCGACATCCTCGGCGGAGCACCGGGAGTACACACGGCAAGATATGCCGGGGAAGGGAAAGACTTCGACAGGAACATCGACAAACTGCTCCGTGACATGGAGGCAAGGGAAATGGAAGCAAGCATGGCCCGGGAAGCAGGACTTTCACTCAAGGATTTCGGCAGAAAAGCCAGATTCAGATGTGTCGTAACCCTTATCATCAACGGAGAGCAGCATTATTTCGAAGGCACGCTGGAAGGAAAAATAGCACGTACCCGTTCCGGAAACGGCGGTTTCGGCTATGACCCGGTATTCATCCCGGACGAATATCCTGACCGGACTCTTGCCGACATAACGGAAGAGGAAAAGAACGCGATATCCCATCGGGGCAAGGCCCTCCGCGCAATGGCGGACTGGCTGGCCGCCCGGTCACTGTAGAAAATCCGGACCTTTAAGATAAAATCAGGGCAATTCCGAACAAAAATTTGGAAAATTGCCCTGATTGTTCGTTACTTTGCAACCCGGAACCGGGAATCGCAATCCGGCGGTACCCCGGCAGACGGACCTAAGAAGCAACGATATGGAGGGAAATCTTGTAATAGTGGAGTCCCCGGCAAAAGCCAGGACCATCCAGAAATTCCTCGGGGATGATTTTGTGGTAAAATCCAGCATGGGACACATCAGAGACCTGCATGACAATTCCCTGAGCATTGACATAGAACACGGATTCAAACCGGAATACGTAGTCCCTGACGACAAGAAAAAGATAGTCGCAGACCTGAAGAAAGCGGCAAAGGCCGCCTCTACGGTATGGCTCGCATCCGATGAAGACCGGGAGGGAGAAGCCATCAGCTGGCATCTTTTCGACACTCTCGGACTCAAGAAGGAAAATACCCGGCGCATCGTATTCCATGAAATAACCAAACCCGCCATTCTGAACGCAATCGGATCACCTCGGGATATCGACATGAACCTTGTGGACGCACAGCAGGCACGCAGGATTCTGGACAGACTTGTGGGATTCGAACTGTCACCGGTCCTCTGGAGGAAAATCCAGCCGAAACTCTCGGCGGGAAGGGTACAGTCCGTAGCCCTCCGCCTTGTCGTAGACAGGGAAAGGGAAATAATGGCATTCCGGAAAGAACGGTACTACAAGGTGGAGGCTGTCTTCCACCCGGAAGGCACTCCGGACAATGTCACTGTCAAGGCAGTCCTTGACACAAGGTTCCCGGATATCAGTTCCGCCGAGACCTTTCTCGGGAAATGCATCGGAGCCGTATTCACGATCTGCAGCATAGACCAGAAGGACGGGACACGCACTCCCCCGTCTCCGTTCACGACTTCACTTCTGCAGCAGGAAGCGTCACGCAAACTCCGCATGTCCGTAAGCAGGACAATGAGCATAGCCCAGAAACTGTACGAGGAGGGGCATATCACCTACATGCGTACTGACTCCACCAACCTCTCTTCCCTTGCCTTGAACTCCGCGGAAAAGTATATCTGCGAAAATTTCGGCAAGGAATACCACAAAAGGAGACAATACAAGACAAAGGCAAAAGGCGCGCAGGAAGCGCACGAAGCCATCAGGCCGACATTCATCGAACACACAAGGATAGAGGGCACGCCAGAAGAGCAGAAACTCTATGAACTGATATGGAAAAGGACCCTGGCCAGCCAGATGTCGGATGCGAAAGTCAGCCGGACAGACATAAAGGTAGGATCGGACAAGACTTCCGAGAAGTTTGAAGTCCAGGCGACAAAGGTACTTTTCGACGGATTCCTCAAACTGTATATGGAAAGCACGGACGACATGCAGGAGGACGAAGACGAGGTAATCCTTCCTGACCTGAAGACCGGGGACAGGATGTATGACAGGCAGATCAATGCAGAATGCAAATTCACCCCGGCCCCGTCCAGATATTCCGAAGCATCACTTGTCAGGAAACTGGAAGAACTCGGGATAGGAAGGCCGTCCACCTACGCTCCGACAATCTCCACCCTGACCAAAGGACGCGGCTATATAATAATAGGTGACAAGGAAGGGGAAAAGATCGACGTGACGAATCTTTCCCTGAAAGACGGGCAGATATCCGCCGTATCAAAGAAAGAGACAGTCGGGGCCGAAAAGCGCAGGCTCCTGCCTCAGGAAATAGGGATGATAGTGACGGACTTCCTCGTCGATCATTTCGGGGAAATCCTGGACTACGGGTTCACGGCAGACGTGGAAAAGGAATTCGACCGGATAGCGGAAGGCGACGAACAGTGGAACAGCGTAATCGCTTCCTTCTATACACCTTTCCACGAAACGGTGGAAAAGACCCTGAGCAACAGAGAATACAGCCACGTAAGCAGGGAACTGGGACCTGACCCCAAGGACGGGCAGCCGCTTGTGGCGAAATTCGGGCAGTACGGGGCCTACATCCAGAAAGGCGAAGGAGACAACAAGACATACGCAAGCCTGGCTCCGGGACAACTGATAGAAAGCATCACCCTCGAAGAGGCCTCCAGACTGTTCGATCTTCCGAGAACAGTAGGACAGTACAAGGGACTCGACATAATATGCACCAAAGGCAGGTTCGGACCGTATCTGAAATATGACGGGAAGAACATCTCCCTCCCGAGAGGGACGGATCCTCTCAATGTCGGACTCGACACCTGTATCAATTTGATAGAAACCAGTCAAAACAAGCCTGCACCTGCAATAATTGCAGAATTCAGCGATGGAATACAGGTCATAAACGGCAATTACGGACCATACATCAAACAAAATGGAAGCAATTACCGGATTCCTAAAGGGACGGACGCCTCTGCACTTACTGAAGAAGCATGCAGGGAAATCATCGCTAACGGAAAACCGACTGGGGAAAAGTACAGAAAGAGATAAAAATTATATCGTTTTAAGCAATTTTCGTTTAAATTTATAATTTTTATTCAAAAACTCTTGCATTTTTGGAATTAAGTTATAATTTCGCAACCGGAACAACTTATAAATTATAACTAATGCCAACTTATCACATTGACCAGATCGACCAGAAAATCCTTTCGTTCCTTGTAAAGAACGCCAGGATGCCATTCCTTGAAATCGCAAGGGAATGCGGTGTTTCAGGTGCAGCGATACACCAGAGGGTAAAGAGACTTGAAGCCAACGGAGTCATTACCGGATCGAGACTTCTCGTCAAGCCCCAGGCCCTCGGGCTGAATGTATGTGCGTTCATCAGCGTCTCCCTTTCGGAAGCCAACAAGTATCCGGAAGTGATCGATGCCTTCAAGAAGATTTCGGAAATCGTGGAATGCCATTTCGTAACAGGCAAGTTCAACCTTCTTCTGAAAGTCTATTGCTTTGACCACGACCACCTTATGGAAGTCCTCGTGAACACGATCCAGAAGATTCCGTACGTCCAGTCGACAGACACCCAGATATCCCTCGACCAGGCCATCGAGAGACAGGTATGGGTAAAGGAATACCAGAGCACCAGTTTTTCTTCAAAAACAAAAAGATAAGGACATTACAGCCCTTGCCAGATCGAGGTCTTCAGGGGTTGTAATCTTTATATTCCCTCTCTCGCCAAGTATATACGAGAGAGGGATTCCTGCTTTTGCAGCCACTGAAGCGTCATCGGTAAAAGCGGTCTCATAAGCCTGCCCGTATGCCTTTTTCAACAGTTCCGAATGAAAGATCTGCGGTGTCTGCGCCGCATACAGAAGGCTACGGTCAACCATGACCCCTTCAACCGTCTCCAATTCGCCGGTAGAAGGATTGCGCCTCAACGCCTTCATCGTATCCACGCACGGAAGCACGGGCACAAGGGCCGGGACCTCCTGCGCGCGCAAGACCATCTGTCTGACAAACGCCTCCGACAGCAGAGGACGCACTCCGTCGTGTACCGCAACCAATACTCCGTCCGGAACCGCCTCCAGCCCGTTCCGGACTGAATGAAATCTGGTCAGTCCTCCGCAGACTATCCTTTGGGGGCACAGGAAATCACGCATGAGACAATATTCTTTCCATGTCTCCACCTGCGCTTCCGGAAGCACTGTCACGACTTTCACATCCGGCACCGCATTTACGAACTTTTCGATCGTACGGTGAAGGATCGCCTTTCCGCCCAGTTCAAGGAACTGCTTGGGCACGGAAGCCCCCATCCTGGTTCCGCTGCCGCCGGCAGTCACCAGAAGATATACCTGTCTTTGCCTTTTATCCGTCATGTCAATCCCCGGGCCGACACATTTTGCCGGTTCCCGTGCCAAAAATACTGATTTTCCAGGGAACCGGACATATCTTTCCCGTCTTCTTGCACGAATCCTTTCCCGGAGGAAAGAATTTTCAGAAAATTTCAAGACAGTTTCTGATTATATGGAGTTTTTTGATTAATTTTACGACCAATTTTTCAAAAGGCTACTTTAGATGGGATTTTCGTTTTTGACACAGGAACTTGCGATCGATCTGGGAACAGCCAACACGGTCATTTTCCAGAACGACAAGATTATACTTGACGAGCCGAGCATACTGGCAATCGACAACAATACAGGAAAACTTATCGCTCTCGGACAGAAAGCCAAGATGATGGCAGGAAAGGAGAATCCGGGTATAAGGACCATACGGCCCATGAGGGACGGGGTGATAGCCGACTTCAACGCCGCGGAGATGATGATCCGGGGCTTCATCAGACAGGCCAACAAGAACAAATCCTCCCTCTTCTCCCCGAACCTGAAAATCGTGGTGGGAATCCCGTCCGGCAGCACCGAAGTCGAAATCCGTGCCGTGCGTGACTCCACGGAACATGCAGGAGGCCGGGACGTGTACCTGATATTCGAACCCATGGCCGCCGCCCTCGGTGCAGGTCTTGACGTAGAGGCCCCTCAGGGGAACATGGTGGTGGACATCGGAGGAGGGACCACCGAAATAGCGGTGATTTCCCTCGGAGGCATAGTGGTACAGAACAGCATCCGCGTGGCGGGTGACGAATTCACCGGAGACATACAGAACTACCTGCGCCAGCAGCACAACATCAAGGTCGGGGAAATCATGGCGGAGAAGATCAAGATTGCCGTCGGAGCCGTTCTGCCAGAACTTGACGAGGAACCGGAGCCTTATATTGTCCGCGGTCCGAACCTGATGACGGCACACCCGATAGAAGCCACCGTCACATATCAGGACGTGGCCCACTGCCTTGACAAGAGCATAGCGAAAGTCGAATCGGCAATCCTGCACGTCCTTGAGCAGACCCCGCCTGAACTTTATGCGGACATAGTCGAGAACGGGATTTTCCTTTCAGGAGGAGGAGCGCTTCTCAGAGGCCTTGACAAGAGACTATCGGAAAAGGTGAACATACCTTTCCATGTAGCGGAAGACCCTCTGCGTGCGGTTGCCCGGGGGACATGCCTGGCACTGAAGGGGACATCGCACTACCCGTTCCTCATGAAGTGATATGCCCCGCAGGAAAAATACGGCATACTATATCACTGTTGCGGCTGTCTTCATAATCCTTGAGGCAGCCGCTGCGGTTATGCTCGGGTACAACGGGACCCTGCAGAACACCTGGCTCAGCAAAGGGCTGCACGGTTTCATGGGAACCGTATGGGGCGGTACGGAATCGGTAAAGCATTATTTCTCCCTCGCAAAGGAGAACGAACGACTCGCCATGGAAAACCATTTCCTGCAGCAGGAACTCCGCAGACACGGACTGGAGACACTTACGGAATCCCAGGAGCGGTTCTGGGCTGACACGGTAGGAAGATACAGGTATATCCCCACCGAAATCATGAAGATGAGCAACAACAGGCAGCACAACTACCTGATAATACGCAAAGGGTCAGAAGACGGGATAGAGCCGATGTCCGGCGTAATCACAAGGCAGGGAGTGGTAGGCATAGTGGAAGCGGTCAGCAGACACTATTCTTATGCCACCGCCTTCAACAACCTTGATATGGCCGTCAGCGCAAGGCTCGGAAGGGACGGGGCGGTCGGCACCCTGACATGGGACGGCACAGGAAGCCGGAATGCGATACTGAACGAAATCCCCCACCACATCGAAGTGGAAAGCGGAGATACCGTATTCACGAGCGGCTTTTCGGCCATCTTCCCGCCGGACATCCCCCTTGGGATAACAGGCGAGAAGCAGATAGTCAACGGATCTTCATACAGAATCAGGGTAAGGCTGTTCGAGGATTTCAGCAGGCTCAGATTCGTGACTGTCGTTCACAGCATTGATGACGAGGAAATCGAAGCATTGGAAAACAGATGAAAACGGTAAGGAATTTCGGACTGATGTATTTGCTGGCGGTAGTAGGACAGATGTTCATCTGCAACTACTTCCATCTGAGCATGTATGTCACCCTGTCTGTCCTGCCGGCGCTGGTGCTTTGCATTCCGCTGTCGGTCAATACTATAGTCGCCATGCTGATAGCCTTTGCTTCAGGGTTGTCCGTAGATGCACTCTCCGATGCCGTCCTCGGGCTGAACGCCCTGTCTCTCGTACCGGTAGCCCTGTGCAGGGAAACGGTAATCCGTGTCTTCCTCGGAAATGAGATAATAGAAAGGGAAGAGAATTTCTCGTTCAGGCAAAACGGTTTCCTGAAAATCTCCGGAGCCGTGGCGGTCTGCCTTGCCATCTTCCTTGCAATCTATATCACGGCTGACGGAGCCGGAGTAAGACCTTTCTGGTTCAACGCCGCAAGATTCTGCGCCTCACTTGCATGCAGCTGGCTGCTCTCGCTTTTCATTGTCAGGATACTTACTTCAGCGGAATGACGAGATGAGCCTGGACAGACAGAACAGATTGCTTATAGGTCTGGGGATTGTTGCGGCAATCCTCATTATCAGGCTGTTCGTCATCCAGATCGTAGATACCAGCTACAAGATCGATGCGTCGAACAACTCCATGGTGTACCAGACCATCTACCCGACAAGAGGCATCATCCACGACAGGAACGGAAAGATTCTTGTCGGAAACAAGATCACATACGACCTGCTCGTGACCCCGAAGGAAGTCGAGGCATTCGACACTCTCGCCCTGAGCGAAGTACTTGGAGTAAGTCCCGAAACGATACGGGAAAAGATGGACGGGTACTACAGGGACCGCAGGAAGATAGGTTACCGGAGTGTCGTCATGTTCAAGCAACTGCCTCCCGAAACATACCTGAAATTCGCCGAAGTGGCATACAGGTTTCCCGGATTCCGCGGCCAGGCAAGAAGCGTCAGGGAATACCCGTTCAACGCCGGAGGCAATCTGCTGGGGTACGTATCCGAAGTCGACCAGAACTATATCGACAGGCATAAGGGAGAATACAGCAGCGGAGACTATGCCGGCAAGACAGGAATAGAAGCGGCCAGGGAAAAGGAACTGAAGGGGGAAAAGGGATATGCCATCTACCTGCGCAATTCCCGGAACAAGATAGAATCCCGGTACAGGGACGGGGCGATGGACAAGGAAGCCATTCCCGGCAACGACATTACGACCACTATCGACTCCGACCTCCAGCAATACGGCCAGATGCTGATGCAGAACAAGGTGGGAAGCCTTGTCGCAATCGAACCTTCCACCGGGGAAATCCTGACTCTGGTATCGAGTCCCGGTATCGATGTGGACGTTCTTGCCGACTTCGGCAACCATTACAACGAAATACTGGGAAACCCATACAAGCCCATGTTCAACAGGGCAGTCCAGGCTCCGTATCCTCCGGGTTCCGTATTCAAACTCGTGAACGGCCTTATCGGGCTGCAGGAAGGGGTACTGACACCTGACACCGAATACCCTTGCAGCATGGGATACCATTTCGGGCGCAGCAAACTGGGATGCCACGCCCACAGATCCCCCCTTGACCTGGAAGAATCAATAATGATGTCCTGCAACGCCTACTACTGCTACGTGCTGAGGGACATTCTCGAGAACAGGAAATACGGCTCAATCGGAGAGGCTCTGGACAAATGGAACGAATATGTCAAAAGTTTCGGTTTCGGAAGGAAACTTGGCAGTGATTTCCCTGCCGAACTGGGAGGCACGATTCCGGATGCCGCCTATTACGACAAAGTCTACGGAAAGGGCAGATGGAAGGCCACGACAGTCATATCGCTTTCCATCGGACAGGGGGAAATCGGCTGCACTCCGCTGCACCTTGCCAACCTGTGCGCCACCGTAGCCAACCGCGGATACTACTATATTCCCCATATCGTCAAGGATTCGGAACATGTCACCATCGACGGCAAATACAAGGAGAAGCAGTACACCATGGTCGATACGGCCTATTTCCCCTATGTCGTGGAAGGGATGTACCGCGCGGTCAACAGCGGGTACGGAAGCGGGGGCACCGCCTCGGTGGCAGCCGTTGAAGGGCTGGACATCTGCGGCAAGACCGGTACGGCACAGAATCCGAGGGGAGACGACAATTCCGTATTCATCTGCTTCGCCCCGAAAGACAATCCGAAGATAGCCGTAGCGGCATATATCGAACACGGTTCGTTCGGAGCGAGATGGGCAGCCCCCATCGCTTCCCTTCTGGTCGAGAAATACCTGAACAGAGAAATCTCGCCACAGCGGGAAGCCCTTGAAACGAGAGTAATGGAAGGGAATCTTATGGACAAGGTAAAGACGGATTGAAATGAGACTGACGGAAAAGGGAATATTAAGGAACATAGACTGGTGGCTCGTGGCCGCCTACATTGTCCTTGTCTTCATAGGACTGGTCAACATCTATGCTTCCATCCACTCCACGGAGGTATCCTCGATTTTCGATCCTGCAGGAAGAAGCGGCAAGCAGTTCATCTGGGCAATCATCAGCATGGCCTGTGCCGGACTGATCCTGTTCGTGATAAATCCCAGGATATACGAAGGACTGTCCCTGCCCATATACATTGCCACCGTCGTGCTGCTTGTCGCAGTGATATTCCTGGGGACAGAAGTAAAAGGCTCAAGATCCTGGTTTGAACTCGGGCCTGTCCGGTTCCAGCCGGCCGAGATATCCAAGATATCCACCTCCCTCCTCCTTGCCACGGTCATGAGCCAGTTCGGATTCAGGATGGGACGGGCAAAGGATTTCCTGAGCGTGGCGGCCATCATCCTGGTCCCGATGCTGACCATAATAGCCCAAAGTGAAACAGGGTCTGCCCTGGTATATGTCGGATTTATCTTCGTACTGTACAGGGAAGGCCTTTCAGGATGGCTCATTTCCCTGGTGGGAATATTCATCGGCCTGTTCATCATCACTCTGACCGCATCCCCATACGCCGCAATCCTTGCCCTGGCCGCAATCATATCATTCTGCGATTCCGCCTATACGGGAGCCTTACGGAACTGGCTCAGAATATACCTTCCCGTCCTCGCCGTCCTGGCCGGGCTGCCTTTCCTTCTGGACTGGCTCGGATCGCTGACGGACAACCCACATGCATTCATAAAGTCCGTCAATCCGCTTTACATATTGCTCGGGACCTGCCTGATGGCCGTCCCTGCCATCCTTTTCAAGGCATACAGGACCCGTAAACTGTTCACCATGCTTGCCGTTGCGGCCTTCCTGTCCGGTATCGTGCTGTCCTTCTCCGCCGAATTCATTTTCGAAGACGTCCTTCAGGACCACCAGAGACAAAGGATAGAGGTTCTTCTCGGAATGAAGGAAGACCCCACCGGAGTAGGCTATAATGTCAACCAGTCCATGATTGCAATCGGGTCAGGCGGACTGCTCGGAAAAGGATTCCTGCACGGGACCCAGACCACATACGGATTCGTTCCGGAACAGAGTACGGACTTCATCTTCTGCACCATCGGGGAAGAATGGGGATTTCTCGGGACAACCACAGTGATACTCATCTATGTATTCCTTATCGCGAGGATCATCATTTCAGCCGAGAAAAGCCGTGAAGCATTCACAAGGATATACGGATACTGCGTGGCCAGTTGCATATTCATGCATCTGTTCATAAACATCGGAATGACAATAGGCCTGATGCCGGTCATCGGCATTCCGCTTCCGTTCATAAGTTACGGCGGCTCTTCACTGCTGGCGTTTACGATACTGCTCTTCATCTTCATAGCCCTGAAGAGCAACGAAAACCACAATTTTTCCTGACAGGCAGTCCGTTTCCGTACATTTTTGTGCCGGTCTGTACCATTTTCCGGCCCATTGTCGGCTTGGTTTTTGCACTAGGGCCGGATTTGCCTATTAAAACAAAAATTTATGCAATTGACGGGATACATTTCACAAATCATCGGTCCTGTAATCGATGTCCATTTCCCTGATCTGGGAGAAACCAACACTCTCCCGGGAATACATGAAGCCATGACAGTCAGACGTCCTGACGGTTCCGAACTGATCATAGAGGTACAGCAGCATATCGGGGAAAACACCGTAAGGACAATTGCAATGGATTCCACTGACGGATTACGGAGACACCTTCCCGTAACGGCTGAAGGGAAGACGATTTCCATGCCCGTAGGAGACCAGGTGAAAGGACGACTGATGAACGTGACGGGAGACAGCATCGACGGGATGAAGGTCCTCGACAGGACCGGAGCCGCTCCGATCCACAGGGAACCGCCGAAATTCGACGAACTGGCGACTTCACAGGAAGTGTTCTACACCGGAATCAAGGTCATTGACCTCCTCGAACCTTACGTAAAAGGAGGCAAGATCGGTCTCTTCGGAGGTGCAGGCGTGGGCAAGACAGTGCTCATCATGGAACTTATCAACAACATAGCCAAAGGCCATAACGGATTTTCGGTCTTCGCCGGAGTAGGTGAACGTACAAGGGAGGGCAATGACCTGTTGAGGGAAATGATCGAGTCAGGAGTCATTAAATACGGGGATGCCTTCAGAAAAGGCATGGAAGAAGGACACTGGAACCTCTCCGAAGTGGACTATGACAAGGTAGCCGAATCCCAGGCGACACTGATATTCGGACAGATGAACGAGCCGCCGGGAGCAAGGCTTTCCGTCGCGCTTTCCGGGCTTACTGTCGCCGAGTCGTTCCGGGACAGCGGTAAGGAAAACGGGGAAAGGAAAGACATCCTGTTCTTTATCGACAACATCTTCCGTTTCACCCAGGCAGGGTCCGAAGTGTCGGCCCTGCTGGGACGTATGCCTTCGGCCGTGGGTTACCAGCCTACCCTTGCAACGGAAATGGGACAGATGCAGGAAAGGATAACATCGACAAAATACGGGTCCATCACATCCGTCCAGGCCGTATATGTGCCTGCGGATGACCTGACTGACCCGGCACCTGCCACTACATTCACCCATCTGGACGCGACCACCGTGCTGAGCAGGAAAATAGCCGAACTCGGAATCTATCCTGCGGTAGACCCTCTTGAATCCTCTTCAAGGATCCTGGATCCGAACATTGTAGGGGAAGAACACTATCAGGTGGCACAGAGAGTCAGACAGATTCTCCAGAGAAACAAGGAACTTCAGGACATCATAGCCATTCTCGGCATGGATGAACTGTCAGAAGAGGACAGACTTACGGTCAACCGCGCACGCCGCGTACAGAGATTCCTTTCCCAGCCGTTCTCGGTAGCGGAACAGTTCACTGGAGTCAAGGGACAGATGGTATCCATAGAAGAGACCGTCAGAGGATTCAAAATGATCCTTGACGGAGAGGTGGACGATTTGCCGGAACAGGCTTTCCTTAATGTAGGAACGATAGACGAGGCCATCCGGAAAGGCAAGGAAATGCTTGCCGCAACCGGGGCGGCCAGGACTGCATAAAAACGTATATGATGGAACTTGTGATTGTTTCTCCGGTCCGCACTCTATATTCAGGTGATGCAGAGGAAGTATCCCTGCCGGGCACAATAGGAAGATTCACCGTCCTGCCCGGCCATGCTCCCCTGATATCAAGCCTGGAAGAAGGCGACATTACATACACTTCACTGGGGAGACGGACTACACTGGCAGTGAAAAGGGGATGCGTACGTATCCTCAACGACCGGATAGAAGCCTGCGTCGAGACTGCCGGAAACCCTGTCGCCGGAAATACAGCGGCAGGACAGGGAAAGGAGCAAAGATGAAAAACGCTTTCTTGATAATATCAGCCTGCATCGCCATGATGTTGCTGCCGGGACTTCCGGCTTCCGCCACCGAAGACGGAAATCCGGACGTCAAGGAGATAGTGATGGAACACCTTGGTGACAGTTACTGGTGGCATATCGGGACATTCGGAGAGAAGGACGTCACCGTATATCTTCCCGTAATCGTGCATGGCAGGACCTCCGGATGGCACTGTTTCTCCTCCGCACACCTTGAGGGAGGGACAGTCCATGAGGGATTCAGCATCGCGGACGAAGGGAAATACAAAGGGAAGGTCGTGGAAACCCTTGAGGACGGAAGTATTGTCCGTCCGTTCGACCTCTCCATTACCAAAACGGTAACAGGACTGCTGCTGAACAGCATCATCACCGTTATCCTCATTCTCTGTACGGCACGGTGGTACCGCAGAAAAAAGGCCACCGACCCGGCACCGAAAGGTTTCACGGGAATGATGGAAACGGTCATCGCCTATCTGACAGACGATATCATAAAGCCATGCGTCGGGGAAAACTGGAGAAGATTCGCTCCGTTCCTGCTGACCATCTTCTTCTTCATCCTGATTAGCAACCTGATGGGACTGATACCTTTCTTCCCGGGAGGAGTGAATGTTACCGGCAACATTGCAGTCACTTTCGTACTTGCATTCGCCGCATTCCTCGCCATCAACCTCTTCGGCGGGAAGGCATACTGGAAGGATATCTTCTGGCCGGACGTACCTGCATGGCTGAAGGTCCCGATACCGATAATTCCGCTGATAGAATTTGTCGGGATATTTACAAGGCCGTTTGCACTGATGATCCGACTGTTCGCGAACATGATGGCCGGACATGCCGTAATACTGTGCCTTGTATGTGTGATTTTCGTGACTGCCGGCATGGGAGCGACCGTAAATTCCTCAATGACCGTCGTTTCGGTGGTATTCAATATTTTCATGAACTGTCTTGAACTTCTGGTGGCATTCCTCCAGGCATACGTATTCACCATGCTTACATCCGTATTCATCGGAATGGCCCAGGAAGGCAAGACGGCAGGACATAAACATAAGATTGACTGAACATTTAAAATTATAGAATTATGTTGGATTTAGGAACAATCGGTGCCGCTATAGGCGCAGGACTTGCTGCCATAGGAGCAGGTCTGGGAATCGGTAAGATCGGTGCTTCGGCAATGGAGGCTATCGGCCGCCAGCCGGAAGCGACAGGCAAGATAAGGACCAATATGATCATCGTAGCCGCCCTCATCGAAGGCGTGGCCCTGTTTGCGGTTGTTGTCTGCTTCCTGGCCCTGTAAAACGCTGACGCCATGGGACTGTTGCAACCGGAACCGGGACTGCTCATCTGGATGACCCTTGCATTCCTTGTAGTCTTCATCCTGGTCGCCAGATTCGGCTTCCCGGTAATACTGAAGGCTATAGACGAACGCAAGGAATATATAGATTCGTCCCTTGACGCAGCACACAAGGCCCGGCAGAAACTGGACAACCTCCAGTCTGAAATGGATGCGATACGCACCGATGCGGAAAGGCAGAAGGCCGAAATCCTGAGGTCAGCAGCCGAGACAAGGGAAAAGATCCTCTCGGAAGCCAGGTCCAGGGCCGAACAGGAAGGAGAACGGATCATCGCTACCGCAAAGGCCAATGCGGAGACGGAACGGGAGGCCATTCTCCGGGATGCCAGACATCAGGTAGCCCTGCTTTCCATCGCCATCAGCGAAAAACTGCTTAGGGGCAAACTGGATAACGAGCAGTCACAGACTTCTCTGGCAGAAAAACTGCTGGAGGAAATGGACGGAAAGGGGACATCTCCCCGAAAGGAGGCATAAGGAATGGATACCGGACTGATATCGAGACGTTATGCCAAGGCACTGGCAAGGTACGCAGCCGAAAGGAATGAGGACGCAACCGTGTACGGAGAAATCCAGCAAATGTCGAAACTCTTCCGACAGGAACGGCTGCTCCATGAAGCCCTGCAATCCCCTGTCCTTCCCGTAGAGGAGAAAATCAGTGCATTCAGCCATCTCTCCCCTGCCCCGCTCAGCAAATCGCTGCTCGATTTCATAAGACTGGTCATCAGACATCACAGGGAGTCATGCCTGTACCTGATGTTCTTTTCCTTTATGGAACTTTACAGGGAAAGACATAACATAAAGGAAGCGGAACTCGTGACAGCCTCTCCTGTTGCCGGCGAAGTGGAAGAAAACCTCCGCAGGAAAATGCAGGAATGGTCAGGATGCACCGTCAACATCACGAGGAAAGTCAACCCTGCCCTTATCGGAGGCTTCATATTCCGTATGGATGACACCCTGATCGACACCAGTCTGGCATCACAACTCAGGCTGCTGAAAAGCAGACTCGGAAATGAGCCGATACGTAAAATCTGAAACATTTTTATATGAACAGCAACAACAATAGCATAAAGCCATCGGAAGTTCCTGATGTCCTGCTTGCCGAACTTGAAGGAATCGACCTTGAAGCACGATATGCCGAGGTGGGGACAGTGCTTCAGGTCAGCGACGGCGTCGTCAGGATTTTCGGACTGGGAAATGCTGAAGCCAGCGAACTTCTGGAATTCGACAACGGGATGAAGGCCGTGGTCATGAACCTTGAGGAAGACAACGTGGGAGCCGTGCTTCTCGGACCGACAGACCAGATCAAGGAAGGGGATACGGTGCGCAGGACAGGGCATACCGCATCCATCAATGTCGGAGAACAGATGCTCGGACGTGTCATCAATCCTCTCGGGGAGCCGATAGACGGGAAAGGAGAGATCGGAGGGGAAAAGGTCGAGATGCCCCTGGACCGCAAATCGCCGGGAGTAATCTTCAGACAGCCCGTAAGCGAGCCTCTCCAGACCGGAATCAAGGCAATAGACGCCATGATCCCTATCGGACGCGGACAGAGGGAACTGATAATCGGAGACAGGCAGACCGGAAAGACAGCCATAGCCGTCGACACCATCATCAACCAAAGGCACAACTACGAAGCCGGTGACCCCGTCTACTGTATCTACGTAGCGGTCGGACAGAAAGCATCCACCGTAGCCAGTCTGGTCGAGACCCTCCGGAGACACGGGGCCATGGACTACACCATAGTAGTGGCATCAATGGCAGCCGACCCTGCAGCAATGCAGTATTACGCACCTTTTGCCGGAGCCGCCATCGGAGAATATTTCCGCGATACGGGACGCAATGCCCTTGTCGTGTACGATGACCTTTCCAAGCAGGCTGTCGCCTACCGCGAAGTATCCCTGATTCTGCGCAGGCCTTCAGGGCGCGAGGCATATCCGGGAGACATCTTCTACCTGCACTCCCGTCTGCTCGAAAGAGCCGCCAGGATAATCTCACAGGAAGAAGTCGCGCAGCAGATGAACGACCTGCCCCAGTCCCTCAAAGGGAAGGTCCGCGGAGGAGGTTCGCTTACCGCCCTTCCGATTATCGAGACCCAGGCCGGAGACGTGTCCGCATATATCCCTACCAATGTGATTTCCATCACGGACGGACAGATATTCCTGAACACGGACCTCTTCAATGAGGGTAACCTGCCAGCCATCGATGTCGGTATCTCCGTATCCCGCGTCGGAGGCAATGCACAGGTAAAAGCCATGAAAAAGGTAGCCGGGACCCTGAAAATCGACCAGGCGCAGTTCCGTGAACTGGAATCCTTCTCCAAATTCAGCAGTGACCTGGATCCTGTTACCGCCGACATTCTGGACAGGGGAAGGAAAAATTCAAGGTTGCTGGTCCAGCCCCAGTACAGTCCGATGCCGGTAGGACAGCAGATCGCCGTCCTGTACTGCGGCACCCACGGACTGCTGAAAGACGTCCCGATGGAACATGTGGCGGATTTCGAAAGACTCTTCATCGAAGCCCTGAAACCTTCCGGAATATTCGAATCCCTGGTGAAGACAGGACTGGACGACGAGACCTGCAAAAAGATAGAGGCGACTGCCGCCGAAGTGGCCGCATCCCTAAAATCATAGGACCATGGCTGCATTGAAAGAGTTGAAGGCACGTATAGCCTCCGTCCAGAGTACCCTGAAGATCACTTCCGCCATGAAGATGGTCGCTTCCGCCAAACTCCACCGTATCCAGTCATCGATGGAAGCACTGGCAGAATTCGAACGCAGGTACTCGGAAATCGTAGCGGCTCTCTGCAGCGACCCTGATGTCATCACGGCATCACCTCTGGCAACCGAGCATAAGGACAGACATCATGCTACGGTCATCGCCTTCTCATCCGACAGTTCCCTGTGCGGAGGCTTCAATGCCAATGTCATAAAGCACCTTGCAGAGGCGGTCGGCACCCTTCAGTCCGAAGGGTTTGAAGAGATCAGCGTATATCCGATAGGGGAAAAGATAGTCCAGGGTACGGCCAAGGCCGCATACGGAAGATGCCTTGATTTCAGGCATCTTGCCGGAAAGCATTCCTACGAAGGGGCGGCAACCCTCGCTGACCTGCTGATGAAGGACTACCTGTCAGGCGGTACCGACAGGGTCTGCACCGTGTACAATCATTTCTTCTCGATGGGACATCAGGCCCCGGTAACGGAGCAGATACTGCCGTTCAACCAGGAAAGTCTGGAAAATGCGGGACGGGAATCGGCAAACGACTACATCCTGGAACCGGGGGCGGACGGACTGCTGGAAGAACTCCTGCCCTACTCCGTCAGGACAAGGCTTTACCGGACCCTGCTGGACAGCATAACTGCGGAAAACGCGGCAAGGATGATTGCCATGCAGACAGCCACCGACAACGCCCAGGAACTGATAGACGAACTCTCGCTTGAATACAACAAGAAGAGGCAGCAGGCGATTACGAATGAACTGGCCGACATAACACAAGGAAACTCATAGATTTTCAAAAATCAAAAGTGTTTTTTAATTTTGTCCCCGGAATTTCTGGCCGCATACCAGGATTCCGGGGATAATCCATTTGACAATCAACCTATTAAATTAAAATAACATGGGACTTCTTGAAGGAAAAGTTGCCGTTATCACAGGTGCGGCAAGAGGAATAGGAAAGGCTATCGCCCTGAAATACGCGTCAGAGGGAGCCGACATCGCATTTACCGACCTCGTAATCAATGAAGCGGCCGAGGCCACAGTAAAGGAACTCGAGGCTTTCGGAGTAAAGGTCAAGGCTTACGCCTCCAATGCGGCGGATTTCGAAGAGACCCACAAGGTCGTATCGGAAATCCTCGCGGAATTCGGACATATCGACATTCTTGTAAACAACGCCGGCATCACCAAGGACGGGCTCATGATGAGGATGACGGAACAGCAGTGGGACGCAGTCATCGCAGTCAACCTCAAGTCCGCATTCAACTTCATACATGCCTGCACTCCGATAATGGCAAAGCAGCGCAGCGGAAGCATCATCAACATGTCATCCGTAGTGGGAGTATCAGGCAACGCGGGACAGTGCAACTACTCTGCATCCAAGGCAGGACTTATCGGACTGGCCAAATCCATCGCAAAGGAAATGGGACCGCGCGGAATCCGTGCAAACTGCATCGCTCCTGGCTTCATCATCACCGACATGACTGCCGCCCTTCCTGAAAAGGTACGCGAAGAATGGGAGCGCCAGATTCCTCTCCGCCGCGGAGGCACACCGGAAGATGTCGCAAACGTGGCCCTCTTCCTCGCATCAGACCTTTCTTCATACGTAAGCGGCCAGGTAATCCACTGCTGCGGCGCGATGAACTGCTAGACACCAACTTACATATAAAAGAAGCCGGCCCAAAGGGTCGGTTTCTTTCATTCAAGAGAGCCACTCCTTTGTCATCCTGAACGGAGCCGACAGGCGGAGTGAAGGATCTGCCGCGCATATCCAGACATTTATAAAAAGAGACCGGCTCAAAATCACTTTCGGACCGGTCTCTCTTTTGGTTCATATCAGCCAGAGGATTACTCCGCTGAAGTTTTTCCGTTGATGGAATATATGTAATTATCGGTAATTTCCTCAGTACCGTTATAGACATCCATATTGCCGCAGATGACCACAACATCTCCTACCTTCAATTGGTCCTCCGAAGTGAATTTCTCGTTATCGAAGTACCTTCCCCTGAAAATATAGAGTTGTTCCCCGTTTTCAGTACCGTCGGCAGAAATATAGTATGTGGCATTACCATAATTCGGGCTGATTTCGTTGATGGAACATACGGTTCCGGTGAAATATGCCGGTTCCTTGCCATCTCCGAAGAGCACCCATGCTCCCGCATCGAAAATCGCGTTTGCAGAAGCGACACTGTACGGATCCTCGGCAGTTCCGGTCTCTTCAAGACCTTCAGGAAGAGTCGCGCCAAGTTGTGAGATTGTAAGCACGGCACTTGACTCGTTGGTCCCGTCAGTCGCGAGCACGGAAACCTCTGCTGTACGTGTTTCCGCCGCAGGATTCTCGGTATAGTCGAATACAAGGCAACTGGTTCCATCGACATATTCCACTCCCTTGTAGGACAGCCAGTCCGCATCGAAATCAACTCCGACCACGAAAGTGGCGCCCTCGGCAGGGACATATAGAGTTCCTGCAGGCTTGTTCAGTTCCCATTCCGTCTGCTCTATCTTGATGAGATCCGGAGCGGGAGCCTCGGCTTTCACAAGGTAAGGGCGTATGCCTCTGTCCCCTGCAGAGTAGGCACCCATTGAAGAGTATTCAGTGTCATACTGCATGATCTTGCCGTTGGAGGCATTGGTCACCGTATGCTCAAGATCACCGGTCTGGCTTACTGTCCATACCGAACCTGATCCCGGAAGGTCATCGGACACATTGCAACTGTCATAGTTACCAGTCATATAATAGTAGCGACCGTTGGCATCCTGAATCGTGAACCCTCCTTCAACAGCGGTAAGAGTAAACACATTGCCTGCTGTACTTGACGGAGTGCCGTCCTCATCGACAATCGCCTCCTGAGAATTAAGATAGCCGTAATTGCTTCCCGGAGCGACCGGCTGGATTACATTCCACGCCGGTTCATCGGCGGTTCCCAAGTTAACCATGAACCAGTACTCCCCGGATTCAACGGCAGGATACTGAGGGGCAAGAGAAGGGTCACCCGGCTGCTTCACAATCACATACTGGGCAAAATTGCCGCATACGAACTGGATGGTATCAGCACGGTCGAGCGCAGCATTCGTCGCGGAAAGCGTGATCTCTATTTCATCCCCCGCCTCACCGCTCTTAGGGGATACAGTAAGCCAAGCCTGCTTTTCAGTTATGGTCCCGTCAGGATTCTGAGGGTCTGAAACCTCTACGTCAACGGTATTGAGAGTGGACTCGTCCAGATGCCAGGCATCCGCGGCACTCATCGTGATCTTTACCTCACCTCCCTCCATAGGAAGACCTACAATCGAAGGGTTTATCCGGATCTGCTCCAGATATGTAGGTTCGAAAGCCTGCTGGCAGGAACTGAAAAGGAATGCTCCTGCGGCCAAGGTTGCGAATATATTTAAGAGTTTCATATCAGTCAGTCAGATTAATTGAACATATATTTGATTCCGATGGACGCATACCAGCACTGACCGATGGTGTGGCTTGGAGTGAAAGTCTCGACGGAACCGTTGATCGCTGCCGGGGTTGAGAATACAGGATAGCCTTCGTCATCCGTTCCCATATAGGTAAGGATTCGGGCCTCGCTTGCATTGATTGCAGGATTGAGATACTTGGCCACACCCCACTTGGAATTGAACAGATTCAGCAGGTTCCTGATGTCAAAACTGAGTTGGAGGGTGTTGGTGGTGTTCCCGATCTTGACCTTGAAGTCATGCTTGTAACTGAAGTCCAGACGATGAACCCAAGGAGAATAGAGGCTGTAAGGCTCTGCATACTCTCCCTGATGCTTGCTCAGGTACTTGTCCTTATGTACATAGGCCATGAAGCGGTCGGCATCGTCCTGGGAAACGAACCTGAACTCGCCGTTTGCCACCTGCTCGTCAGTAGGGATATAGAGGGCGTCATACCCGTAACTGTCCCCGTTCATATCATTGGTCAGCATATAGGAATAGGCTGCACCGCCTCTCCAGGTCTCGTAGATGAGACTGAAGTGGTTGCCGCACTTGTCGCTGTGTGAAACGGAAGCGATGAAGCGGTCCGGAGTCACATACTGCGAATTGTGAAGTCTGATACTGTTAGGTCCTTCTACAGAAGGGATATAGTAGAACGCTGACTCTGCATTCGATCCCGGCATTCCGGAAATATCCTTGCTTACAGTATGCGTATAGGCCGCCATGATGTCAAGCCCGTCCACAGGCTGCATGTCGAGAGAGAAACTTGCCGAATAGCCATACCCCCTGTTGGTGTTCTCAAGCATGAATGCCGGAGTTCCGGTGCGGAAATCCTTAGGGAATGCAGGACGGTTGTCTGCTCCGTTGAATCTCGCGAACCCGCCAGGGTTCTTCATGCTCCAGTCCTTGATTGTCACACCGTTGACGGTCTTATTGTAGATAAACTCACCGGTGATTGAGAACGGGAATGACGTCGGGAAATTATAGTCGAGGGCAATGGAAGTCTTCCATACCTGCGGCATCTTGAATTTCGGATTGACGGCAGATATTGTCGATGGAACGGTACCGTCTTCCGGGCTGACATTCTCAGGAGTACCCATAGCCACGAGGTGGTCCCTGAGTGCCTGTGCGGTCGCATTGCCGTTGGCATCGGTAACGATTCCATTAGGGAAATACTTGCTCATGGTAGCGTTCGGATCACCTGTCAGAGTCTTGATGGTGTTGTCATTGATCTGTGCCTGATACTGCACCAGACCGCCGTTTGTAGGCATATTGGTGAAGAACACGAGAGGAAGACGGCCGGAGAAAAGACCGGTACCTCCGCGCACTGTCAGGCTGTTGTTGCCGAACACGTTCCAGTTGAAGCCGACACGCGGGGAGAAGATAAGGTTGGAAGTAGGCCAACGGCCGGTATCTACATGACGGACATTACCGTTATCATCATAATAGTTCAGAGCCTTTATCGCATTGTTGGTAATAAGGTCTCCGTTATCGAAGAACAGACCGTCGATACGCAGTCCGGCAGTAAGGGTGAAATTCTCGCTTGCCTGCCACTCGTCCTGTGCATAGATTCCTGCCTTGTAGAACTGTACTCTCGCTGCCGGCTCTGATTCTCCGCCATAGCCATAGGTCAGGCAGACGATTTCAGGGGCACGCTGCAGAAGGAAATCATCCATGCTTGCAAACCGGTAGTACCCGGAACCGTTTCTCATATAGACATTGTCAGCCAACTGATACTCAAAGGTAAGGCCTCCGGTAATCTTATGGCTGCCGGTAAAATAGGTAAGGTCATCCCTGACACTGATATGGGTGTTGTGGACCGCATTGTTCCAGGTAAACAGTTCGTAACCGAGAGACATATAGTTGCCGTTGGTCCCTGTTCCGTCAAGAATGTCAATAAACGGGAACTCAGATGATGGAGTGCTCCTCACATCATCAAGTTTGGACCAGGTCACAAGCAACTGGTTCGACAACTGGTCGGTAATCCGGCTGTTGAGATCGAGAGACAGGGTGCTCACGAGATTGTTCATACGGTACAGGGAATTCGCGAAAGACATTGCATACTGCGACATCCTGCTATATGAAGAACGTGTACCTCCATCCATCGAAGTGCTGCTCGGAGTGGACCAATAATGATTGTTGGTATAGTTGTACCGCAGAGCGAGCCTGTGGTTGTCGTTGATGTTCCAGTCTATGCGGCCGAGCAGTTTGATGTTGCCTTCGTTGGCCGGGAAATCAGTGTAGGAACCGGTATCATAGCCGTATTTCTCCCTGACGAAATCGGAAACTGACTGAAGATCATCTACAGTGACTCGTGATATATAATTGTCAGGATCCGCTTCTATTCCGTTCTCAGGATCAGCAGCACGCCAGCGGTTGACCACCGTAGGAGTGTGTGTATATTCGGCGTTCACGAAGAAGAAGAGTTTGTTCTTCACGATAGGTCCGCCGAGAGTGAAACCGTAGGTAGTGTTGCGGTCGACTGCGCGTGCTCCCGTAATCTGCTCACCGTAGACGGTGTCACCCTGAAGATTCTCATTCTGGTGATATATATACGCGCTTCCCTTGAAGGTGTTGGTACCTGACTTGGTGATTGCGTTCACGCCTCCTCCGATGAAGTTGGTCTGACGGACGTCATAAGGGGAAATCATTACCTGGAGTTCCTCGATGGCATCAAGGGAAATAGGATTGCCGCCTCCCGGAAGACCGTCGGAAAGTCCGAAGTTGTTGTTGAAGTTCGCTCCGTCAACCGTAAAGTTGGCCGTACGTCCGTCTGCTCCGGCGAATGTCATGCCGTTTCCTCCGTAAGGGGAGAGTCTGGTCACGTCCTCGATACTTCTGCTGACAGTAGGAAGAGCCGTTATCTGCTCGTTCGAGATGTTGGTAGCGGCACCTGCCCTCTCGTTCGTGAGCCTGCTGGCCGCCGTCGAGACAACGATTGCTTCAGAGAGCATTTCCTTGTCCTCAGCAAGATTTGCAGACAAACGATAGGTGTCAGCAAGCCTGAGGGTTATGTCCGTGTATGTCACAGCCTGATAACCGAGGCAACTGACCTCTACGGAATAAGGACCGCCGGCACGCATACCGTTGATGGCAAAACGTCCTTCCTCGTTGGCCACTGCATAATAGGTGGTTCCGGAAGGGGTGTGTACTGCAACTACCGTCGCTCCCGGGATTGCTTCTCCGTTCTCGTCGGCGATAAGGCCGTTCAGTCCGGAGGTCGTTACCTGTGCTGATGCAGAGATAACAAAAAGCATTGCCGAAATTGATAGCAAAAGGCTTTTGATGAATTTTTTCATAAGACTGAAATTGAAAATAGATTTTTCATATATAAACTTACATGTAACCCGAAATATATGCTTTTACGTTTCAGACGGAGCAACTCCCTGAAACTCATTTCATTTACTTCATAGAATCAAGATTTGCAAAGGTGTTTCACGCCGCGAAGATAACATATTTAGGGATTCTGTGAAAATTTTTGCCGTCTCTTAACGATTTTTTCACAACTCATCCGGCTGTTTATGCAGATATTTCACCCGGTCGGACATGGAGATACATCAAAAAGCAGTACAGTTTTTTAAAATTCTAAAAAACAGCATCTCAAAACAGAAAAATCTGAAGTTGACGGGCTGACGGATATATGCAGTGCCGTCTCTATTGCATAACTTCGCTGTTACGAAAACCGTAAACCTTATGAAAAAAATGACGAGACTGAAGATGACGGGGCTATCCATAAAGGCCATAATCATAATGGCTGTCATGGCACATCCGGGATGCGGCCCCGTCGAACTGGATGACATCCGGCAGGAGACCGATACGGAAGAAGACAGCGGAGGGAATGGAGAGGTCCCGGTCGTTCCGAAAGACAGATTCATTACAGGAGTCGAATATCCCGAGGGTTACGACTGGATATCCGACATCGGGACAGATGCGGAAGGGGCGGTGCTCTTCCTTATGAAAGGAGACGAAAGGATAGTGGAACTCCCCGTCGGCCATGACAGTTGCGTATCGGCAGATGCGGATATGCACAGATGTCTGGACGGCCATCTGTACACTGATTTCTCCACGGACCGGGAGACCGTAATCAAGATGGACGGCATCGAACTGCTCCGGTACACAGGACGGGAAATGATCACCGGAATAATGGTCCGGTCCGACGGCATATACACTTTGGGACAGCCGCGGTCAGGGACGGGCTGGGCCTTCAGGAAAGACGGGGCGATAATCATTTCCAGGAATTCCGGCACGCTGCTCCATGGTCTGTTTACCGACGAAGATTCCGTCTGCTTTTCATATCAGGACAAGGTAGAGACCCCATACGGCACCAGAGAGGTGTACTGCCTCGTAAAGGACGGGACACAACTGTCCATCCCGGCAGAAATGGACGTGACAGGGATAGATGATGCAATATCCGTCAACGGAACTTTCTGCTACATCGCGCAACTGAAGGGCGTCAGGGGCAGGTTCCTTGTAAACGGCTCTGTCCGGACTCCTCTGGAAATGCCGGGAGACGCCACAGACATATCAGGATGCAGATTCATCACCGGAGACAGCGGGATCTTCCTGACAGGGACCCTCAAGGGGATTCCCGGGAAAGGTCCGCGCGATGCGGTATGGCACGGGACAGGACTGCTTGCCGGCACTCCTGCAAACGGACGGATTGAAAGATGTGTCATCGACGGCGGGAAATGCTACTACATTGGCCGGATGCAGTCAGAAACAGGAACTTCCTTTCTGTACATGAACGGAAAGGATATGGCCACGCCGTCCAGGTACAGGCTGATATATCCGCAATGCATGGGAGTATATGCCGACGACTGGTGCATTGCCCTGTCCGATTGGGCCTCTTCCGAATGTCCCGTGCTCTGGACAGAAGAAGGCATGACGGACTATGGCTTCAACGGATTGTTTACCAGCGTGACATACTGGTAAGACGGACAAGGTCTCTGGCTGCGGAATCCACCCTGGCCGTGATATCTTCACGCAGGTGGGAATCATCGATGAAGTCCAGCACCGGAGCAAGGAAAGAAAGCATCTGCAGCACCTTGGCCTCATCTTCAGGAATGCCGCGAGACCGCATATAGAACTGTTCCTCCTCATTGAGGCGGCCGACCGTGGCTCCGTGCGAGCACTTGACATCATCCGCATAGATCTCGAGTTGGGGTTTCGTCCCGACCCGGGCATCGTCGGAAAGGATTATAGTATGGTTCTCCTGATAGGCCTCTGTCTTCTGCGCATCGGGGGCAACGGTTATCTTCCCGTAAAAGTCAGCCTTTGACTTTCCGGAGACCAGGCCCTTGAACAGTTGCCTGGAATTGCAGTGAGGCACGTTATGACGGACATCCATCATTACAGGCAACCGGTCCTCACCGTCACAGAGATAAATGCCGGAAACTGTCAGACCGGCACCCTCGCCGTTAAGGTCGGCTGTCAGTCTGATATCGGCACCGGCGCCCGGCATCACTATATATACGAGATTAAGTACTGAATCCTTTTCCAGAACGACACTGTCGAAATCCTCCGCATCCATTGCGGGACGGGCCGTTCCGGAACAGGAAAGCAGCCTGCGTCCTCCGGCGCCGCTCATTATGACCATACTTGTGCTATGGCCTTCAGGTATGCTGAATATCTTTTCCATTTCACCCATCTTCCTGACCGCATTTCCTTACCCTATACTGTCATAGCCGTCCGCCTCGATCTGCGCGACAAGTTCCCTTCCGGCTGTCTTCACTATTCTACCGTCTTTCAGCACGTGGACGACATCCGGCACGATATAATCCAGAAGCCTCTGGTAATGTGTGATTACTATCACCGCCTTCTCCGGAGTATGCAGGGAACTGACTCCTCCTGCCACAATCCTGAGCGCATCCACATCCAGTCCGCTGTCGGTCTCGTCCAGGATGGAAAGTACTGGGTCAAGCATCGCCATCTGGAAAATCTCGTTACGCTTCTTCTCGCCTCCGGAAAACCCGACATTCACCTCTCTCTTGGAGAATTCCGGCTTCATCTGCACGAAAGCCATCTTCTCTTTCATCAGTTTCAGGAATTCCCCGGCCTTCAGTTCCTCCTGTCCCTTGGCCTTGCGGCGGGCATTGACCGCTGTCTTCATGAAATTGGTTATGCTGACCCCCGGGATTTCCACAGGATACTGGAATGACAGGAAAACACCTGCCCAGGAGCGCTCTTCGGGAGACATTTTCAGAAGATCCTGCCCGAGGAATGTGACACTGCCGCCTGTAACGGTATAATTCTCCCTTCCCGCAAGGACAGCGGACAGGGTGCTCTTCCCCGCCCCGTTCGGTCCCATTATCGCGTGGATTTCCCCTTTGCGGATTGTAAGGTCGATACCCTTGAGTATCTCCTTGCCTTCTATTCCCGCTTTCAGCCCCTTTATTTCCAATAATATATCGCTCATTTCAATGTATGTTTATCAATCCTTATATTATCATGCATCCTTTCTGTACAGTCTGAACCAGTTGAACAGAGACACGACTCCGTTTATCAGGTACAGTCCGCATACGAATGGCATAAACACATGACCGACAGATATATGCAATATCATCTGCGTTATATTCACCAGCAGCCAGCCTATCCAGCAGTCCCATTTCTTCAAGGCGGACAGGAACTGGGCAAGCAATATCAGCACCGTCACGCAGGCATCCAGATACGGAACCGGGTCCGAAGGGAATACCCCGACAAACCATCTGTTGCCCATCATGCTCAACAGCCAGCCCCACAGCCACGCCAGGACAAAGACGGAAGCGACCGCGACAATCCTCTGCGGCCACGTAAGCATCGAGACCTTCAGAGCATTGTGGTCCGCGGAACTTTCCTCTTCCTTTTTCGGATGTGTCCAGCGGTAATGTCCCAGTATATTGATTCCCAAAGATATCGGTTGAAGAAGAAGGCTTGCGTACAGATGCTTGTTCCAGAACATCAGGAAAAGCAGGAAGGTGTACAGGTAGCCCACCCAGAAATTATACTTGCTGTTACGTCCCGCCAGAAAGACACACACAAGACCCGCCAGAGATGTCACCAGATCTATCAGCAGCACCGGTGTGTCCCCTCCGATGGTAAAAAGCCTGTAGTTTATTATATCATACATCCGTTCTTTCCTTTATGTCTGTCCGCTATCCCACCGAACCTTCAAGGGACACCGACAGCAGTTTCTGGGCTTCGACCGCAAACTCCATCGGCAGTTTGGACAGCACTTCCCTGGCATAGCCGTTCACTATCAGCCCCACGGCCTCTTCCGGACCTATCCCCCTCTGGTTGCAATAGAACAGTTGTTCCTCGCTGATCTTGGAGGTCGTAGCCTCGTGCTCCACCACTGCCGTCCTGCTGGCATTCCGGATGTCAGGGAAGGTATGTGCCCCGCATTTGTCTCCGATAAGAAGACTGTCGCACTGGGAGAAGTTCCTTGCATTCTCCGCTCCCGGAAGCATTTGCACCAGTCCGCGGTAACTGTTCTGGCTATGCCCTGCGGATATTCCCTTGCTGACTATCCTGCTTCTGGTATTCTTCCCTATATGAATCATCTTGGTACCCGTATCCGCCTGCTGGTAATTGTTCGTCACCGCCACCGAATAGAATTCGGATGACGAATTGTCCCCTTTCAGTATGGTGGACGGGTATTTCCAGGTAATGGCGGACCCCGTCTCCACCTGGGTCCATGAAAGATGGCTTCCCTCGCCCTTGCATATTCCCCTCTTTGTCACGAAATTGAAAATTCCGCCCTTGCCTTCGGCATCTCCCGGATACCAGTTCTGTACGGTGGAATATTTCACTTCCGCATCTTTCTCCACCACTATCTCCACGACTGCCGCGTGCAACTGGTTCTCATCCCGCATGGGAGCAGTACAGCCTTCCATATAACTGACATACGACCCTTCATCCGCAACTATCAGCGTACGCTCGAACTGGCCGGTCCCCCTCGCATTGATCCTGAAATAACTTGACAGTTCCATCGGGCATCTCACCCCTTTCGGAATATAGCAGAAAGAACCGTCACTGAATACGGCGGAATTCAATGCGGAATAGAAATTATCCCCTATCGGGACCACAGATGCAAGGTATTTCCTGACAAGGTCCGGATGTTCCCTGACAGCCTCCGAAAAGGAACAGAAAATGATTCCCTTGTCGGCAAGGGCCTTACGGAAAGTTGTCGTCACCGATACCGAATCAAAGACCGCATCCACGGCAACCCCTGCCAGGGCAGCCCTCTCGTTCAGAGGAATGCCCAGTTTCTCGAAGGTGGCTTCCAGCTCGGGATCTATCTCCTTCGGCCTGTCGCTGTCCTTCTTGGGTGCAGCGTAATATATGATGTCCTGAAAATCGATTTCAGGTATATCCAGATGCGCCCATTCCGGCATCTGCATTTTCTGCCATCTGCGGAATGCCTCCAGCCTGAACTCAAGAAGCCATTCCGGTTCGTCTTTCTTTGCAGAGATGAGACGTATAATGTCCTCGTTCAGGCCTTTCGGGATGAACTCCTGGTCCACATCCGTGACAAACCCGTGTTCATATTCCTTACGGGCAAGTCCTTCAAGTATATCTTTCTCTGTATTAACGTCCATAATCCTGCAAATATACGCAGAAGCCGAGAGTAGAGCAAATTTATTTGCTTTGCCGAGGCGTGAACC
>CALVAE010000084.1 GCA_944325465.1 uncultured Bacteroidales bacterium
AGTTTCTTCTATCCGGACGGTGGGGGGCATAATACGATGCGTCTTAATTTCTCCTTTATGACTGCCGACCGTATTCGCGAAGGTATCCGTCTCCTCGCCTCCCTCCTGAAATGACCGGTGGTCACGAGGGTGACTCTAATGGTATTCTATGATTCCGGTCACATGGTATACATCAAAGAATGTTGGATTCGAGACGGAGTTAGTATAGGATGTCAGTCTCCCGAACCTGTCGGCTGTATAACTGAACTGTTGTATACTACTAGGGAACTCCAGTCTTTTGAGCAGTTTTCTGTTATGCGGGCCGTAGAATCCCAGAACCCATTCGCCGTTTGCAAGCAGAACCCGAATATCCATCATAAACCAGTCGACGGTCTCTCCGTAGAAAGGATTGTCCATATCAAGATATTCGAAATTGCAATAATCCTCAGATTCATAACTGTAAGATCGGATTATGTTCCCGTTTTCCCACTCGAATGAGCGGTCACCATCGTCAAGGATCTGTCCTTCGCTGTCATACACCAGTTCCAGAGATGAGCCGTCGCTGTATTCCTTTGTGGTGTACCACCCCATGTCGTTGGTATATAGCCTGTATGTCGTGGTCTTTCTTTTATCCAATTTCGGAGTATATGATTCAGTTCTGACTTCACAATATCCAGGGAAATACGAGAATTCGTAAGTATAGTTAACGGGCATGATACCTGACCCGTAATCGATCCAGTCCTGCCGTATAAAGGAAATCCTGCCGAATTCATCATAGACAGGTTCATAGACAATAGTCTTGACTAAACCGTCCATAAAAGTAGTGAGGGTGTAGCGTTTTACGGTATATGAGATTTCCTCCTGCGTGGTGTCTGGAATCTTCTCACATCCAGACGGGAGGATCAAGGCAGCGGCGAGTCCTGCGGCGCAGCAGATCAGGATCAGTGAGTTCTTGTGTTTCATAAGCATTACGGTATTGATGGGACAGAGTAAAATTCTGTTCTGAAAGGAAGTCATTATATATGTCTGACGTGGAAGATTGCATATCCACTTCTCCGGGTTTGCGGAGCTTTCCGTGCAGCGGGGTGCAGGCTCTATGGATATGCGGTGCGGCTGGAAGTATCCTGCCGTTGAAGTCCGTACTGTAAAGGAGTACCGTATGTCCGCAAGTTAGAAAAAAAATCCGTGTCTGCAAGAAAAAACGGAATAAAGCCTTATATTTGTGCGGATTAAAGAGACTGGGCTGATGAAGATGTACAAATATCAGGGGGCAGGGAATGATTTCCTGCTGATAGACAACAGGGAAGGCCGGACATCCTTATCCGCCTGCCAGGTTGCCCGACTGTGTGACCGCCGTTACGGAGTAGGAGCGGACGGACTGATGCTGCTTGAGGCTGCCGCGGGTGTGGATTTCAGAATGGTCTATTATAACTCTGACGGGTCCGGAGGGATGATGTGCGGCAATGGAGGAAGGTGTATCGTGGCATTCGCGGCGGACCTCGGAATTGGACCTTCCGGAAAATCTCCGTCCGGGAAAGCGTCCTATCTCTTTACCGCTGCCGACGGACTTCACCAGGCGGAAATCATCGCTTCTTCCGGGCTGACAAGGACGGTCAGGCTGAAAATGAAGGATGTCCATGATATCGTAAGTTTCGGAGACCCTTCCGTACAGCCGACAGCCGCTGTCGGCAGGGAGGGAGGTCTTGACGGATATTTCCTTGATACGGGCACCAGACATTTTGTCAAGTTCGTCCATAATCTTGCGGATTATGATGTGACCGGGGATGGCAGGACCATAAGGTACAGCCAGGAGTTCGCTCCTGTCGGGACAAACGTCAATTTCGTCGAGCCTGTGCAGGGAATACTCAATGTAAGGACGTACGAAAAGGGAGTCGAGGACGAAACCTTTGCCTGTGGCACCGGTATAACGGCGGCGGCGGTCGCCCTTTTCCATCACATTTCATCCGGACCGGAAATTCCGCGTCATTTCAGGGATGCAGTCGGAAGATATGCTGACGGCAGGGTGCATATTGATGTCAAGGCGTTGAAGGACAATCTTTCCGTGGATTTCCGCCCTGTACCCGGAGGGGCGGAGGACCTCTGGCTTACGGGACCTGCGGCGTATATTGCGGAAATGCGGCCTGGAGCGCAGTTCTGAAGAATGCCGTTCCCGGTTTTCCGGCAATCCGGATTTTGTGCGCTGGTATTTTTATGCTAACTTCGCGCCGGTAGTAAATGAAAAACAGAAAAGCAATGAAAAAGTTCATCCTGATGGCGGTAGTGGCCGTGTCGGCGGTATCATGTCTGTCTGATACGTATATGGAAATGTCAGTCACTTCGTATTCCGATTTCGAATTTACGGATCCGATAGAGATATTCGGAAAGGACAGTGTTTTTGTCGAATCCGCTTTCGGCGGCGGCTCCGGAAGCATGTCCCTTCTTTTTGCGAGCCAGAGAGACGGAGAGAAGTCTCCGATGACCGGAGGTTTCGGACTGACGATGAAAAGGGATACGACAGTGTATAACAAGTCCTGGGCGAATCCGTACCCTCAATATACCATTTACGATACGTTGGTGGTTTCGAACAAGGCCAGCGCGGTTTTCTACCAGAATCCGAATGAAAGCCTCATGCCTGAGCACGACATAGTTTTCCTGGATGCTGCTTACGGAACCTGTACTCCTGCTTCCTGCCGTATCAATAACACCTGGCAGACTGTACACAATATCGTATCGGAAGATTCCGACTACAGGTTCGGAGAAGGGGATTATCTGAAACTTACTGTTACAGGTTTCCTGAACGGGGCGGAAACCGGGTCTGTGGAATATTATCTGGCCGATTACAGGATTCCTGAAAACGGAGGGGCCGCTCCGGACAGCCTTGCAATGGGTTGGAAACTGCTTTCGCTGACCAAACTCGGCAATGTCGACAATATAGATTTCGACCTGGAGACCAACAAACCGGGATTCCCTTTATATTTCTGCCTGGATAATTTTGTGGCGGGAATATACGTCAAGAGATAGTTCCTTAAAC
>CALVAE010000085.1 GCA_944325465.1 uncultured Bacteroidales bacterium
AGAACTGTGCTCCACGGCAATCGCCTCTGACGGAAAGATCATATCATACAGGGAAAGCGACTCCCCGCGGTCACACGCTTCCGTGACTGCCGTATTCATCGATGAAATGCTCAAGGAGACCGGATTAATGGTCCGGGACTGCAGCGCCGTATGCGTCAGTATGGGACCAGGGTCATATACCGGTCTGCGAGTCGGTGTATCGACCGCCAAGGGACTGTGCTTCGGGGCCGGCATTCCTCTTCTTGCGGTAGGGACCCTGGACACTCTGGTCTGGCAGGGAATCGGGATGCTGCACCCCGGACCGGCCATGCCTTCCCCGTCAGGTCAGGACACCCGGCCCGATATCATGGACGGCAAAGTCCCGGCATACATAGTCCCGATGATTGACGCCAGAAGGATGGAGGTCTATACCGCCGTCTTTTCATCCGAAGGGAAACAGATTGCGGATACAGAAGCAAGGATCATCGACAGCGGCAGTTTCGCACAGCAACTCGCCGAAGGGCCTGTCCTATTCATCGGGGACGCAGCCGACAAATGCAGCAAGGTCATTACCCATCCGAACGCCCGGTTCATCCAGTGCTGTCCCGAAGCATCCGCAATGATCATCCCGGCCATGCTGGAATACAAGGAAAAACGGTTCAAAGACGTTGCGTACTTCGAACCGTTCTATCTCAAGAATTTTGTTGCCACCGTCAGCCGGAAGAAACTGTTCTGACGATAGGCGGCCGGACTGACTGGACATACTTGTTGGAGAAATTTTGGACAAACAAATATTCTTTTTGTTTGTCAGGAATTCCTCTTAATGTACTATATGCAGTGCTGACAAAAGTCGGGAGAACATCAGCCCTTGTATTTATCGTTTGATTTTCTTTATCTACTACAATAGCTGCAGACAAATTGTCTATAGAGAAATTTAAAACGGCCATAATTCCATTTTGCCTACAAAGGCACGATTTTTTTAGAAACCGTAAAGATCTTCAGGAAAATTAAAACGAATCAGTTTATGATTTTATCCGCTAATCTCCGTCAAAGAACACCAGACAATTCATTTCTTCATCGTCGATTTCATAATACGGGACATACTCCAACGTATCATCTTCAACACCATCGATCTTGAATATCAATGAGTCCGGCTGCCTGACAAGACGGGACACGAGATCAGAAGCACTGAAAGGAAGCCTTACTGTTCCATTCCGGAAGGAATTCCCACGTATGGCCATCAGTAACGGACCATACAGCAGAGCATGAGTATGGTTGCTCCTGACATTATACGGTTCCGATATTCCGTTGTATTGCTCCACCCTTAACGTCGCAGGCAACCTGAAAGTTATCTCATCTCCGTTTTCCCAGATCCTGCCGATACAGACATAACTTCCAGGCACGCCCTTCGCGACGGTTTCTCCGTTGACGGCAATTTCCATTTCACTGTCAGCCCAGGACGGGACCCTTATCCTGATTGAACTCTTCGCCTTTCCCCGCAATGACATCCGTAATGTCACGTCATTGCCATAAGGGAAAGAGGTCTCCATTTCCATACCCGCAACCTGTCCCTGATGCTCCCACCTTACAGATGAAGGATAAAAAAGATTCACGTAAATGCCGTCTGAAGCCTTTGTATAGATAAATTCGGGAAGGGCTGAAAGTACTCTCGTTCCTTGTCCCTCACAGCAGGAATTATGTGCGGAGCCTTGTTCCTTGTATCCTGCAAGATTTGTATGATACCGTATCCTGCCGTCAGGTTCCTGATCTGCCAGCACGACATTATAAATGGACTTCTCTATTTCTGCCGTATATTTTTCCTCATCAGGGAACATCAGGTGCATCCTCTGGTTGAAATATATCCAGAATACATTGCCGCACAATTCCCCTGTACCGTTGTTGACAAGACATGATTTCGGAGGATAGTCTCTGAGTTCACAAATGCTAATCGCGCCCCCGATATGCTGATAATAATCCTTGAACAGATCCCAACCGCCCAGTATTGCATCCAGATAGCGCTGCTCCCCGGTGGCCATGTACAAATCCGCGAATGCCTCCAGAGAAACGATGAGATATGAATGCGGCCGGTCATACGGGTATCTCCACACTGCATCCACATCTCTGGCCGCGAGCTGATTCATCCAGAAATTTTCCTGATAATGACGCTGCACTACGTGCAAGTCTTCAGGTTTGCCGACAGGCGTGAAATACATTCTCGTACTGGCAATCACTCCCTGCCGGCCCTGGCCTCCGCGTCTTGAGAGTTCAGGAAGATAAGGAGATGCATTGAACCAGTCATAATATCTCCGCAACATCGGGAAAGCCTTGTCATTGCCGGCAATGCCAGCCTCTATCAGACCGTGCGTTACCCAGGCCCGGCAATATGCCCCGTTCTCGAAATAAAATATCCTGTCTTCCGGATACCCCATTATATATCCGTCATCCTCACAGTCATATATACCCTCCACTACGGCATCCATCTTCGCCCTCAAAGCCACGTTATCCTTCCACCTTAAATAGTTCCCGGCTCCCATGAGGAATCTTCCCGCATTGGATCCGGGCAACACGGTAACCCACGGTTCGGTCAACCCCATCATATCTCCTGGAGCCGGTTTCCCCGCCCTGATCCTGAAATCCTTGAGCAAGTCATCGACAGAGAAATTGTCCATAAGATACCTGCGGTTTCTTTCCATGGCAGAATCAAACAGACCTTTCCCAAGCCTTACCTTATTCCGCGGCACGGCAAGTCCCGTTGTGACAGGGTGCCAAGTCTCTGGAGAAGAAACATTTTCCGGACAGTCAATCACTACGCCTTCTCCCATAGGCCTCTGGGGACGCAACAGGGGAGCCTTTCCCATATATCCCCTGTCGGAATCAGTCAATGTCCTGCCCTCGGCTATATTCTTGCCGTCAGACATCACTTCCATCCGCCAGAGTTCAAACAGATAATTCTTATTGTCAGAGGTATTCAATTTCGTGACGGTCAGTCTGACATATCTTCCTTCAACATGAACAGGAGGAACAAAGGTTTCAACTTTTTCCAGAACGTCGGATTCGACCAGATCCGCATGCATATGATCAGCGATCAGTCGAGGATGTCTGAAATCCGGATCATTATCTGCCTCTATCCTGAACCTCAACGGGAAATTGGAGCGCCAATATACATCCCACCCGTCTCTCACGACCGGATACAGTTTCACCGCCTCTATCTCCTGCGTAAAACCCAGATCTACCTGAATCCATGTAGTGTCATCCGCTGATTGTTTGGGCAGTGATGCATATGATTGGAATACAAGAGGAAAAGACTTACCGGCAACCCTTTCTATTCCAATCCTTCCACCATGCAGATGTTCCGCAGCACGGTATCTTTGAGTAGAATCTTTCGCGGGTAACAATACCGTCACTTCTTCAGGAGCCGTATACGTAGTCCTTACCGATCCGTCCGGCCGCCTCTCATGCCGTAAGGCAATTTCCCCGAATGGAGTAGGGAACGTTCCCTCTACCCAGTCCAGAGAGCCGAGATGAGGGTCAATACGGACTGCCCGGCAACCTGGTTCCACAATCTCAACACCCAATACGTGCCTGCTCAACCATGCCGTAGGACCGGATGCCCATCCATGACAAAGACTGTGTCGGAATCCCCTATAACAATATGCACCGCAATCCTTATGAATATCTCTTATGCCATCGGGGACAAGTTCATCTATCCTGGCTGCAGGAAGCCAGTCCATGTCAAAATCCTCCCAAAAGGATGTTGCTCCAAGATCCAGCATCGCCCCCCAATAATCCCTGATTATTTCCATGGCTCCGGCGTAATTACCGGCCCGTGCCATCGCTTCCAGCATGAAATATCCATAAAATGTCGAAAATCCGGCAGCCCCGTTATATGACAGCCTTTCAGAATCAATACGCTTAGGGTCATCCAGTCCGGCAAGACTCATAAGAGCGGCGGCCTGCTTCGACCCGGGAACATCCGCCTGCGGACAGGAGGTTTCAAATTCTCTGTATATCCCCGGAGCAGCATCCGAAAGTATTTCTACAGCCTTCCGGCATCTGGAAGCCAGATCAGTATCCCCGAATATTTCCGCTAATTTCACTCCCGTCTTCATTCCCCATATCATGAGAGCCTGCAGACCGGCCGCCTTGGATGCTTCATTCTCTTCGGAAGGCCAGTCAAGAAATCTTGTACCGTCCAGACATTCACGTCCGTCATTACCGATCCGGCCCATCAGTTGTTCAAGCAATGAAGTAATATATTCCCGGGACTCCCTGAGATAATCAAGGTCCCCGGTAAACATATACCATTCATAATGGCACAGCAACCACCAGATGGAATACGAAGAGAATCCTCCGTTCATCCATCCGGGCAGAGGCGTGGTATCCCTCATCAGGTCAAGGCTGCGGGGCACTACCGGATTGTATCCGAATACGGCCCCGATTGTCATAATCTCCGGATACGAATCTCCCATCC
>CALVAE010000086.1 GCA_944325465.1 uncultured Bacteroidales bacterium
GCAATCGGCGCGGCGAGTCTTGCCACATCCGTCAGCACCTGATACAGAGTCTGGTATGCAGACAGTTTGTCCGCATCCATGGACCCGCCCCAGAAACGTTTTCTGTTGAGCCGCACATACCAGTTGCTGAGATGATCGCAGACAAAATCCTGGATCAGCCTTCCTGCAGTCGTAATGTCATAGTCCTCGTATGCCGCAACTACATCCTTCACCAGGGAATTAAGCAGGGAAATCACCCACCTGTCTATTTCCGGCCTCTGTGATACTGGAATCTTCGGAGCATTGATGTCGAAACTGTCGACATTCGCATACAAAGCGAAGAACGAATAGGTATTATAGAGAGTCCCGAAGAATTTCCTTCTGACCTCGTCCACCCCGGCCTCATCGAACTTGAGATTGTCCCACGGCTGGGAATTGGTCAGCATATACCATCTGAGAGCATCAGGGCCGTACTTGTCAAGAGCCTTGAACGGATCAACCGCATTTCCCAGACGCTTGCTCATCTTGTTGCCGTCCTTGTCAAGCACCAGACCGTTGGATATGACCCTTTTGAACGCGCAGGTCCCGCTGACCATCGTATGTATTGCGTGGAGGGTATAGAACCACCCCCTTGTCTGGTCAACCCCTTCAGCGATAAAATCGGCCGTACAGCCGAACTTCGGCGATCCGAGATTGCGCAGGCCCTCCTGTGCATAAGGCATGGCCCCGGAATCGAACCATACATCGATCAGGTCCGGCTCGCGGAACATCTTCTTCCCGCTTCCAGACACAAGGAAGACATTATCCATATAAGGTCTGTGCAGATCAATCCTGTCGTAATTCTCCTTGGACATGTCCTGCGGGTCAAATCCATTATCCTTCAACGGATTGGATTCCATAATCCCGGCTGCGACGGATTTCTCGATCTCCGCATACAGTTCCTTGAGGGAGCCGATGCACTTCTCCTCCTTGCCGTCTTCCGTTCTCCAGATAGGGAGCGGAGTCCCCCAATAACGGCTGCGGGAGAGGTTCCAGTCCTGGATATTCTCCAACCATTTCCCGAAACGGCCCGTACCTGTAGACTCCGGCTTCCAGGTGATGGTATCGTTGAGTTCCATCATCTTTTCCCTCACGGCTGTCGTCCTGATGAACCACGAATCGAGAGGATAGTAGATCACCGGCTTGTCCGTCCTCCAGCAATGAGGGTAAGAGTGGACATGCTTCTCTATCCTGAATGCCTTGCCCTGCTGCTTCAGCATCACACATATATCGATATCGAGGGTAGGGTCATCCGGCCCCAGCGTATCATCGTAGGCATTCTTCACATATCGCCCTGCAAATTCGGCATAATCCGGGGAGACCCTTTCTGCAACGAATCCGGGATCCATGTCCTCTATCCTGAAGAATCTTCCCTTGCGGTCCACCTGAGCCTGACGGTCACCGTTCCTGTCAGTTACCAGAAGGGCAGGCACCCCGTTCAGTCTGGCCACCTTGTCATCGTCCGCACCGAAAGTCGGGGCGATGTGGACGATACCCGTAGTCCCTTCCTCTGTTGTCACATAATCGCCCTGGATTACACGGAAGGCCCCTTCATCCGGCCTGAACCACGGTATCAACTGATGATAACTTATCCCTACAAGTTCAGATCCCTTGAATGTCCCGTCCAGAACGCGGAACGGAACCAGTTTGTCACCTTTGTGATAACTTTCAAGCGGAAGGTCAGCCGCTTTCGGGTTGAATATAGAATTCACCAGAGACTCCGCCACGACATAGACAGCAGGATCACCGGTGTAAGGGTTGTATGACGATACGCGGACATACGTAATCTCCGGTCCTACGCAGAGTGCGGTATTGGAAGGGAGGGTCCACGGTGTAGTCGTCCATGCAAGGAAGAATACCGGCAAGGTACCGCAGTCGAACAGCCGCTGTGACTTCTCGTCCTTGATAACCTCAAACTGCACCGTAGCCGTCGTATCCTTCACATCCCGGTAACAGCCCGGCTGGTTAAGTTCATGCGAACTCAATCCTGTACCGGCAGCCGGAGAATAAGGCTGTATGGAATATCCCTTGTAGAGAAGGCCCTTTCCGTAAATGTCCTTCAGAAGATACCACAGGGTCTCTATATACCTGTTGTCGTAGGTGATGTACGGATCATCCATATCCACCCAGTACCCGATACGCTCGGTAAGCGAAACCCACTCTTTCGTATATTTCATCACCTCCTTGCGGCAGGTCCTGTTGTACTCCTCGACACTTATCCTTGTCCCGATATCCTCCTTGGTGATGCCCAGAAGTTTCTCAACACCGAGTTCGACAGGCAGACCGTGCGTATCCCATCCTGCACGGCGTTCCACATGATATCCGCTCTGCGTCTTGTAACGGCAGATCGCATCCTTGATCGAACGGGCCATCACATGATGGATGCCCGGCATGCCGTTGGCGGACGGCGGACCCTCGAAAAAGACGAACTCGGGAGCGCCCTCACTGACTTCAAGAGATTTCCTGAACGTATTCCTCTTTGTCCACCTGTCAAGCACCTCCGCTCCGACAGCCACCAGATCAAGGCCTTTATACTCGTTGAATGTCATATTTTTTATATAATTTTGCAACCGTTTCCCACCTCCAGAGGAGGCCGAATCAAAATAAGTTGCAAATATATAAATTTATAGGAATAAAATGAATATTCTGGATATCATCCTTCTGGTCTGCTTCATCCCTGCAATCATAGGCGGAATACGGAAGGGATTCATTGCCCAGGTCGTGGCCATCATATCCATTGTCCTCGGAGTCTGGCTGTCGGTAAAATTCACATCGATAGTCGGGAACTGGCTGTCACAATGGATCCAGACCTCGGAGCAACTGATTAATGTCATTTCCTTTACCGTCATATTCATTGCAGTGGCGATCGCCCTGTATACCATAGGAAAACTGCTCGAGACAACGATTCGGATCATCATGCTTGGCTGGCTCAACAGACTGCTCGGGGCGGTGTTCGCCATGCTCAAATGCATTCTGATACTGGGATTCCTCATCATCATATTCAACGCCGTGAATACCAGATTCGGGCTTGTGCCGGCATCCGTACTGAATGAATCCCTGCTGTACACCCCGTTCAAGGATATAGCGGACTCCGTATTCCCGTATTTCAAGGATCTGATAACGAAATAGACATGGAAAATCTGATACTGATAGAAACATCCACAGAACTGTGCTCCACGGCAATCGCCTCTGACGGAAAGATCATATCATACAGGGAAAGCGACTCCCCGCGGTCACACGCTTCCGTGACTGCCGTATTCATCGATGAAATGCTCAAGGAGACCGGATTA
>CALVAE010000087.1 GCA_944325465.1 uncultured Bacteroidales bacterium
CGCCCAGAGGATTATCGACCTGTTCGATGGACGGATCGTTGGCGATGTAGCCAATGAATTATAACTATGTTGCGAAACTTCTTCCATACCATCAGTCATGTCAAGGCCTCATTCATACTGAACATCCCGGCATCGTAATAGGATACCGGGGATGTATTTGTCAACTTGCGGGTATTCAGAACTGACGCAGGAGGTCTACCATTTCGATGGCGGTAGTCATTGCATCGAAGCCCTTGTTGCCGGCCTTGGTCCCGGCGCGTTCTACTGCCTGCTCAATCGAATCGGTCGTCAGCACTCCGAAAATAACCGGAATATTGCTGTCAAGCCCCACCTTTGCAATGCCTTTGGTCGCCTCATTAGCCACCATATCGAAATGCGGGGTTGCACCGCGGATGACGGCTCCCAGACATACGACCGCGTCATAACGCCCCGAATCAGCCATTTTCTTTGCTACAAGAGGTATCTCGAATGAGCCCGGAACCCACGCTACTTCAAGGTCATCCGTATTGCCGCCATGACGGACAAAAGAGTCTTCCGCTCCTGAAAGGAGCTTCGAGGTTATGAATTCATTGAAACGCGCTGCCACAATGCCGATTCGCTGGCCCTGCGCCGAAAGTTTTCCTTCAATCTTTTTCATCTTCTATGATTTTATTGGAATATTCTGTTCCTGTTTTTGTTTGTTACAGATTCTTCGCTTCGCTCAGAATGACAGTCTGGTTCAGAATGACAATAAAACAATTGTCAATGTCTGACGTGGAGAAGGTGTCCCATCTTGCGGTACTTGGTGTAAAGGTAGAACTCGTTCTTTTCATTGCATGTCATTTCAATGGGATCACGGCCAACAATTTCTATCCCGTATCCGTCAAGACCAGTAATCTTCATCGGGTTGTTGGTCATCAGTATCAGTTTTCGTACGCCCAGGTCGGCAAGAATCGATGCCCCTGTACCGTATTCTCTCAAGTCAGCCTTGAATCCGAGTGCTATATTGGCTTCCACCGTATCCATTCCCTGGTCCTGCAGTTTGTAGGCCTTGAGTTTGTTGATAAGGCCGATTCCTCTGCCTTCCTGACGGAGGTAGAGCAGCACTCCCCTGCCTTTCTTCTCTATTCTCCTCAATGCTTCCGCCAACTGTTCGCCGCAGTCGCATCTCAAGGAGCCGAAGGCATCTCCCGTCAGGCATTCCGAATGCACCCTGCAAAGTACCGGCTCGTCAGTCGAGACATCACCTTTAACCAGAGCCACATGCTGTTCACCGGTTATCTTGTTGATATATCCGTAGATGCGGAAAGTGCCGAATTTGGTCGGGAGTTCGGCATCCGTCACTTTCTCCACTATCGATTCCGTCCTGCGCCTGTATCTGATCAGATCCGCTATCGTAATGATCTTCAGACCGTGGCTGCGGGCGAATCCGAACAGTTCTGTTGTCCTCATCATCGTCCCGTCATCCTTCATTATCTCACAACACAGGCCGCATTCTCCGAGTCCTGCTATCCTTACAAGATCGACGGTCGCTTCAGTATGTCCTGCCCTTATCAGCACGCCTCCCTGTCTTGCAGTCAAAGGGAACATGTGTCCCGGCCTGCGGAAATCTTCCGGTTTCGAATCAGGATCCGCGCATTTAAGGGCCGTTACCGAGCGTTCTACGGCCGAAATACCTGTTGTCGTGGATATATGGTCGATTGATACCGTGAAGGCGGTGTTGTGATTGTCTGTATTCTCCACCACCATCTGTTTCAAGTCCAGCCTGTGTGCCAGTTCAGATGTAACCGGCATACAGATCAGTCCCTTGCCGTATGTCGCCATAAAATTCACATTTTCCGTAGTGGCGAATTTCCCGGCACATATAAGGTCCCCTTCATTCTCTCTGTCCGGATCATCCGTAACCACAATGAGTTTCCCCTGCCTGAGATCTTCGACAGCCTTTTCGATTGAGTTGAATTTCATTTCCATATTCTATATTCAATAATGTTTTCGTATCAGAAACCGTTTTTCTCAAGGAATTCCAGGGTCAGTCCTCCCGAACCCATGTCAGTCCCGGGCCGTAAACCGGTTGAAGATTGGGCTTGCTGTCCGGATGACGGTAAATCCCCGTCAGGCAATCCTTCCGACAGAAGGCGGGCTATGTATCTGGCAAAGACATCGGCCTCCACGTTGACAGTCGAACCTGTCCGCAGGCTGCCGAGGGTGCTGGCCGATCTGGTATGCGGGATGAGCGAAACGGAAAAGGAATTACGGTCCGCTGAAACTACTGTCAAACTCGCTCCGTCAACTGCCACCGAGCCCTTGACCGCAATAAGGGACATCAGTCCGGACGAATTTTCCGGTATTCCGATTCTTATAATCCTGGCGATCCCCGATTCGGTGACCGAGATGACCTTCCCGCAGACATCCACGTGTCCGGAAACGATATGCCCGCCGAACCTTCCGCCCGCAGCCATTGCCCTTTCCAGATTGACCTTGTTCCCGGGTTTCAGACTCCCTATAGAAGTCCGGTGCAATGTTTCAGGCATGGCATCGGCGGTAAAACTGCCGTCTGACATCGAGGTCACTGTCAGACAGACCCCGTTAACCGCTATGCTATCCCCTTCCTTGGTTCCATCCAGTACTTTGCGTGCATTAACCGTTATCAGTGCGCTGTCCTGCGCCATACTGATATTCCTTATCGTTCCCGTTTCCTCTATTATTCCTGTAAACATATCTTTTTGTTTTTTCAGATTCTTCGCTTCGCTCAGAATGACAGTCTAATTCAGAATGACTGTCAGGCTTGGGACGACAGTCTGGTTCGGAATGACAATGGGCTGCGCTGGGAATATGCCGGGAAAGCATGGACAAGGATGTCCGGACCTGAACTGGAAACGGACTCTATCTCGAGAGGGAAAGCATCCGCCATCATCGCTAAACCGGTTCCGCCAACAGGACCTTTCGCCGTACTGCCGCCTATAACTTTCGGGGCTATGTAGCAATAGATTTCATCCACAAGTCCGGACTCCACCATGCTCCATCCTAGTTCTGCTCCTCCTTCGACCAGGACCGAATCGATGCCGATTTCTCCCAGACGTGTCATAAGATCAGCCATATCCACCTTCCGTAAACCGGACTTGTCCTGACAAATCCGGCTTTGGCAGGCCTTCTCCTGCTCATTGCCGGACTCTGACCTTACCGGACGGGCTGTGGCTGCACAACGTAATGTCACGACACCTGCATCGGAAAGCGCGGCAAGCCTTGCCGGATCAGGAGTCCCGGTATAGGCCAGAATCGTCCTGTGTTGCCGTGCGGTGCGGACAATCCGAGAAGACAGGCTGACGGATGCATCCGAATCGGCAATCACCCTGACCGGGCTGCACATTCCGTCTATCCTGCAGTCAAGCATCGGGTCATCAGCCCGTACCGTGCCTATACCTGCCATTATCGCCATGTTCCACGCCCTTAACTGATGGGCATGGAACCTGGATTCTTCGGAAGACACCCATCTGGAATCGCCTGTAGCAGCAGCAATCTTCCCGTCAAGGGTCATTGCCCATTTCATGGTAACCCATGGCCTGCGTGAAGTCATGTATTTCAGAAAGACCCTGTTCTGATATTTCAGGTCCGCCTCCAGCAGCCCGCATTCCACTTTGATACCGTGTTCCCGCAACACTTCAAACCCCTTCCCAGCCACAAGCGTATTGGGATCGGGAAGACCCGCAACCACACGTGAGATTCCGGCGGCGATTATCGCTTCCGTACATGGCGGCTGTTTCCCGTAGTGGCAGCAAGGTTCCAGAGTGACGTACATCGTACTTCCCGACGGGTCTTCGCTGCAGGCTGCCAGCGCCTCCCTTTCCGCGTGAAGACAGCCGTATTTTTTGTGCCAGCCTTCTCCTATCACACGTCCGTCCTTGACAATCACTGCCCCTACAAGGGGATTGGGATTGACAAAGCCCTTCCCGTTTTCTGCCAGTTCCATTGCCCGGCGCATATATTCCATATCATAAGTACAATTCATATTCTTTCCCTTTATCAGATTCTTCACTTCGCTCAGAATGACAGAATAACAAAAAAGCCCCTGACGCATATCCGTGTCAGGGGTGATGGGCAGGAAATGACTCCCGCAGGTCCCGATATGAAGGATAACCACAGTTATCCCGTATCCCGTCTTCCATCCGGACTATACCGTCGGTACCGGAATCTCACCGGTTCAGTCCCCTTGCGGGGAGTCGCGGACTATACCGCCGGTAGGGACTTGCACCCTGCCCTGAAGAGATATGTTCGGGCACAAAGATACGAAACCTTTGCGAAAATCCAACGGGGCACCACTATTTCTGCTTCCTGTAGGTGACTATTGCAATGATATTGATAAGGACCGCAAAGACCGACAGCATTATATAGTTGAATGCAAGGTCCTGGAACTGGCTTCCTTTCAGGCATACGGCCCTGAGGATGTTGACAAAATAGGTCGTGGGGAGGAAATAGGTAAGATACTGTGCCCAGGTCTCCATCGAACTGACAGGAGTGAATATTCCGCTCATGAGCATGAAAACCAGAACGAAGAACAGCATCAGGAAAACGGACTGCAGGAGGGTATCCGAATAGTTGGATATAAGCAGACCGAATCCGGCCATGAATATCAGGAAAAGGATTGCTCCCACATACAGTTCCGGAAGCCCGCCGTGAGGGGCGAGGCCGTAAACGAAATGTCCGATGAGAAAGGCAAGGGTGAAAGCGATTATTCCCAGGAAGCCGTAGAAGACGACCTTGGAGAAAATGAAGTCCCTCTTGCGCACGGGAGAGACATTGATCTGTTCTATGGTACCGGTTTCCTTTTCCGTAACGATGCTCATGGTCGCGAAAAAGCCTCCTATCAGGACGATAACCACAATCATCATCGCCGGAACCATAAAGAGTTTGTAGTCCAGATGCGGATTGTACCTGAACTGAGGAGTGACCACAAGCGGCATCTCAACCCGTCCTCCAGAGTTTTCAGCCAGTCCTGCCGAAAAGTCAGATACGATGGATGACAGGTATCCCCCTCCAATGGAACCTTTGGTGCTGTTGACCGCGTTGGCGGCTATGAATATCCCGACCTGCTCCCCTCTTCCTATCCTTTTCTCCATATCGGCCGGGATCTCCATTATGATATCCGTCCTGCCCATTCCCATATCGTCCATTGCCTGAGAATAGGAATCCCTGTAACCGGCGGACTTGAAATAATCGGATTGAAGTATCCTGTCGACAAGCAGGGATGAAGTCGCCGAGCGGTCATGGTCCACAATGGTAAGACGGACATTCCTTATCTCCATGTTTGCAAGCAGAGGGACAAAAAGCATCAGGACAACAGGAAGAAGCACAAGCACGAACGGCATGAAGCGGTTGCTGTTGAACTGCTTCATTTCCTTGATTATGAGATATCTGAACGCTGACATATCCGTTTATTCTATCCTGTCGTTGAATTTCTTTACCGCTGCCGTGAAGATGACCACCGTCATAGCCAGAAGCACTCCGACTTCCTTCAGGACAAACACGAAAGGTACTCCTTCTATCATGATTTTCCGGATTGCCTCTATGTACCATTTCGCAGGAATTATCTGGGCGATAATCTGGAAGACATAAGGCATGCTCTCGATAGGATACAGCATACCGCTCATCATCATCACAGGCACAAGGAACACCATTCCGATTATCAGAGTCGCAATTATCTGGGTCTTCACAAGGGAAGAGACCAGCAGTCCGATCCCGAGAGAAAGGATGATATACAGCATTGACACCAGAATCATCCAGAAGAAACTTCCTTCTATAGGGACTTTCAGCACGAAAATGGTCAGCAGGAGGGTTATGACAAGCACCATGCACGAAATGACAAAATACGGTATCATCTTGGCGAATACGATGCCTATCGGTTTCACAGGAGAGACGAGAAGCACCTCCATTGTCCCCGTCTCCTTTTCCTTGACAATCGATACCGAAGTCATGAGGGCGCACACCAGAAGCAGGATAAGCCCCATTATGCCCGGGACGAAATTGTACGAACTCTTCAACTGCGGATTATACAGCATCCTCAGGTTAGGGACGATGGATGCACCTTCGGCTGATTCCTGCATATCCTCCCGGAAATATCCGTATATGATATTGGTAAGGTACATCACCTCCATTGATGCGTTGTTGGGATTGACTGCATCCGTGACAATGGAAATTTCCGCACCGTCCGGTCCTGCAAGGGACGAGGAGAATCCGTCACTGAACATAAGGGCGGCATCTATCTCGCCTTTCCTCATCGCATGGTCTATGTCCTCATCGGATCCGAACCATCCCTTGAATGTAAAATAGGAACTTCTGTCTATCTTGTCCGCGAGTCTTGTCACGGTGATGTCTCTTTCGGGGGCGCAGATGCCGATGTTGACATTACGGATTTCCGTGGAAATGGCGAAACCGAACAGGACTATGAGCATCGTAGGAAGCCCGATAAGGACAAGAAGAGTCCTCCTGTCCCTGAAAATATGCAGGAACTCCTTTCTGACAAATGCAAAAAAACCTTTCATAATACCATCCTGTTCCGCTTCTATTCTGACCGTTTTGCCCCTCTTGCAAGGATATCGAATACTTCAGCGACTGATGACGCACCGAATTTCCTCTTGAGAGCGGAAGGGCTGTCAAGGGCATCCATCCTTCCGTCAACCATCATCGAAATTCTGTTGCAGTATTCGGCTTCATCCATATAATGTGTCGTTACAAAGGCCGTTATCCCGCTGTCTACCACATCGTAAATAAGTTCCCAGAATTGCCTCCTCGCCGCCGGGTCAACTCCGCCTGTCGGCTCATCCAGGAAGACTATCCCGGGATTGTGGATAATGGCCACCAGAAAGGCAAGTTTCTGTTTCCATCCCTGCGGCAGATCCCTGACCTTCTCGTTCTTCTCGGCAATGAACCCGAGCCTGTCCATCAGTTCCACGGCGCGTCTGCGCACGGCATGACGCTCCATCCCGTATATGCCTCCGAATATCTCGATGTTATCCTTGACTGTCAGGTCGGAATACAGCGAGAACTTCTGGCTCATGTACCCTATATTCTTTTTGATCAGTTCGGATTGGGTCCATATATCGTATCCTGCTACCCTGCCCTTTCCCGATGTAGGGAAACTCAATCCTGTAAGCATCTTCATCGCCGTGGTCTTCCCTGCCCCGTTGGCACCGAGAAACCCGAATATCTCACCTCTGTGTACCTCGAAGGAGATATCATCCACAGCGGTGAAATTCCCGAACTTCTTGGTCAGATGTTCGACTTCTATGACATTGTCTTCACTCATATCAGTTTCATTCTCTCTGTCAGTCATCCAGATTCATGTAGCAGTCCTCCAGAGTGGCCGCCTGCTCCCTGACCTGTACTCCTGTATGTCCGTATTTTCCGGTCAGTCTGTGTCCGATCTCATCCGGAGCGCAGGCTGCGTTTTCCTTCAGTACAACGTGGTGCGTATCTCCGAATGTGTAGCATTTGACTACCTCCTCCATGCTCCTGAGGTCCTGCAGCAGGCGGAACATTTCATCGGAACGTACCGCGAGCAGCCTTCTGTCGAACCCTGCGACTATATCGGAAGGAGTGTCTACCTTCAGGAAACGTCCGGACCTCATCATCGCCACCCTGTCGCACCGGTTAGCCTCATCCATGTACGCGGTGGACACCACTATCGTCATTCCTGTCCGTCTGAGGCGGGCGAGGGTCTCCCAGAATTCCCTTCTGGATGAAGGGTCGACCCCGGTTGTCGGTTCATCCAGGAAGAGGACCTCCGGAGAATGGATGAGAGTACAGCATAGTGCCAGTTTCTGTTTCATTCCGCCGGAAAGATTGCCTGCCTTTCTGTCAGCGAAAGGTTCGAGACGGCAGTAGATGTCTTCTATCAGATGATAGTTTTCCTTTATGGATGTCCCGAATACGGAAGCGAAGAAATCAAGATTCTCCCTGACGGAAAGATCCGGATACAGGGAGAAGCGGCCCGGCATGTATCCGATGATGGTCCTGAGTTTTCTGTAGTCGCGGATGATATCCAGCCCCTGGACAACCGCATCCCCTTCATCAGGGGAGATGAGTGTCGTCAGAAGGCGGAAAAGGGTCGTCTTGCCGGCCCCGTCCGGACCTATGATGCCGAAAAGTTCACCCTCCGATACGGAAAAGCCTTCACGGATATCCACGGCGGGGGGAAGCCCTCTGCCGTAACCTTTCTTCAGTCTCTTTACCCTTATCGAATCCATTTCTCCAGTCTTTCTTTCCTGTCGTAACGGTTCCTATTGCAGGACAAGGCCTCCGTACATTCCGAGTTTGATGAATCCGTCGTTCTCAACCGCTACCCGGACAGCGTAGACAAGGTTCTCCCTCTCGTCTTCCGTCTGGATATTCTTCGGAGTGAATTCACTCTGATCGGATATCCAGGTTATCGTGCCTGGATATTCCCTCACATTGCCTCCTCCATAATCGGAATAAACCTTCACTTCCTGTCCGAGTCTTACTTCAGCCAGTTGAGCGGAAGTAAGATATGCCCGGAGATATACCCTGCTGAGATCTGCGACCTTGAAAAGCGGCCTTCCGGCAGCAGCGAACTCCCCTGCCTCGGAATATTTTGTCAGAATGGTCCCGCTCACCGGAGAAATGATCCTGCACTTTGACAACTGGTCATCAATCTGGGCAATCTGCATCGAAATGCCTGACCCCTGGGCATCCAGACTTTTCACGGAATTCCCAAGGGAGGACTTCTGGGCTGTCATCTGCTTTTCCAGTACTGACAGTTGCGACTCAAGGTCATCCATCTGTTTGCGGGTCGCAGCCCCGTCGGCAAGCAGACGGGATACCCTGTCCTTTTCGGCTGACAGTTTCCTCTGCTGCTCCTCCATGGCTTCCAACTGGCTCTCCACATCCGGTCTGTTCTCAAGAACCGACCTGCGTGTCATTTCCAGTTGCATTCTGGTCAGATACAGTTGCATCGTATCTATACACCCGAGCAGACTGTCGGCCGCTACCGTATCGCCTTCCTCTGCATCGAAAAAAAGAATCCTGCCGTTCGCTTCGGCGGATACCGTCACTTCCGTGGTCTCGAAATATCCCTCGGCATCATAATCCCCGAGGGCTCCTTTGCAGGAAACAACCGCCGCAAGGGCAGCCATCACTGCAGGAATATGTCCTATCCTTGTCATATCTTCTATAAATTACTGGTTCAGCACGACTTTCAGGTCATAGATGTTCTTCAGCAGTTCCAGTTCGTGCAGAGAACTGGAAATCACGGCATTGTTCTCTTCTGTCATGTCCCGGAGAAGGTCATTGAGAGTTATGACTCCGTTGCGGTATCTGGATTCCGAAGCCTTCCTGACGGATGTCCTGAGACGTACGATCTCTTCGTCGGATTCCTTCAACCTGTACATCCTGTCTATCTCATTCCGTATCTGGGTCTGCTGGATGTCCGTATTCCACTTGAAGGCATCCCTCTGTGCCGCCACGGACCTTTGGGACAGTTCTATCTTTCTCCTGTCATTCCTGCGCGTATAGAACCCCGTAATGTCCCATTTCATCGTGATACCTGCCACTCCGTTCCATGTCAGTTTGTTGTACATCATATCATTGAACATGTTCAGACCCGGCCTGCCGTACCAGCCCTGGGCGAACAGGGCGAACTTAGGCATCACGGCGACATCCAGCATCTTCTTCCTGCTCTCGATCTGACGTATCTGAGCATCGAAAAGCAGAAGTTCCGCCCGGCGGTTCATGGACAGGTCCACCAACTGTATTTCGGGCTTCTCGAATACTTCGTCATCCTCTATCTTCCTGCCTATCATGATGGCAAGCATTTCCTTGTATGTCTTGAGAGTATTCTCGATCTGGACCCTCTGCTGTCTCAGTGAAAGGATTTCCACCTTGACCTTGTCGATATCGCTCTGCATGGCCGTTCCGTTTTCCACAGCGGACTCCACGACTCTCATATTTGAAGTCATAAGAGTGTCCAGACCGATGTTGGCCTTGAGATTGGCCTCCATTACCAATATGCCGAAATACATCTGGTTTACCCTTGTCTTCAAGGCATCCATATCCTTGTCAAGCGTGAGTCTGGAGACCTCCTGCTCCGCCTTGACGGCCTCGCGCTGTGCCCTGGCATATCCTCCGTCCCACAGGGTCTGGCTTATCTCCAACTGTACCTTGTAAAGGTCTTTAGGCATACCGTCCATTTCTATTCCCGCCATTTTCAGGAGGGAATTGAACTCTTCCGGGAATGCAACGGCATCACTTTGATATGAAGCCTGCGCTGACAGGGTTATACGCGGAATATAACCTGCCGCGGCATTCTCGAAAGAATACCGCGACATCTTCTCCGTCAGACCGTACTGGTGTATGAGCGGATAGTTTTCCCGCACCATCCGGTAACAGTCCTCAAGGGTTATTGCAGGCAGTTGCATTGCGGACAACAGCAATGCAGCCGCTATAATGATTCTTTTCATAACAGGACAAAACAAACGAATGGAAAGCAGCAATAAGTATGCCCTCCCGTTGTCCTGAATGACTCAAATTAAGAAGAGGGTGAATTCCAAGTCCGAACCGGTGCAAATGTCAGAGCGAATTACGGTAAATGTCAGCAATTAGTTTCTGGTAAGTATTTTCCATTTCTGAAAGCGACAGAAGTTTGGAATAGACCGAATCCGCCTCGGTATAGTATTCTATCACTGAGAGTTGTCCCGCTTCGACAGCCTTTCTCAGCATTGCCAGGGTCTCTTCCATCAGGGAAACATCGTAGATCTCCATCATCTCCTGCAGTCTTGTCATTTCCTCGAAACCGGTCCTGATCCTGGCTTCGGTCTCAAGTTTCACCTGATCCAGCCGGTACTGCGATTCCGCATGGCGGGCATTGGCAATCCGTGATTTGTAGCGGTTGGAAAACAGCGGGAACGTCGCCCCTACTATAAAACCGTTGCTGGCTTCATTGAGCGCGGTATTGCGGCGGTAGCCTACTTTGAGTTGCGGCAGCCAGTTCTGACGGTTGACCCTTATTTCCTGTTCCGTTGCCTGGACAGCCGCTTCTGAGGCCTTTAGTTCAAGTTCGGCATTCAGCAGGGTATCCCTGAAGGATTTGAAATCGGTCACAGGCATCACATGAGGATATTCGGTTGCGCTGAACTGCACAGGCCGGCCTCCGTTCATCGACTGCAGGGATGCCCTTGCAGCCTGCAGATCAGTCTCTACCTGGGCAAGAGATGCGGCCACATCCATCTTTTCCATCCTTATCTTGTTGAGTTCAATGGCGGAAGCATCGCCTTTCCCGAACCTGATTTCGAAAAGTTCCAGCAGTTCATCCGCATTCTTCAGCCTTCCGGTCAGGAGTTCCTGCTTCCTGTTCAGGAAAACAAGATCCAGACACAGATTTTTCGCCTGAAGCATCACGTCCCGCCTTTCCACCTGGTACTGCCGGTCAAGAGCGGCTCTCTGCAGTCTGCCTGACCTGTTTCTTGAAACATACTGAGTAGGAAAGTCGAATCCGTATGATACCACAAGTTCTGAACTGGAAATCCCGTCAACCCCCTTTGCCCAGAAAGGGCTGTATTCTATGGACGGGTCACCCAGGTTATTCTGCATCCTTGTCTCCAGTACGGCCGCTTCGTTTGCCGACCTGAGGGACCGTAACAGGGTGTTGTTCCGTTCTATGGTATCCAGCACCGACTCCATATCCTGGGACTGGGCGGAATATGGCAGAAGGGCAAGTATCATCGCAGTGATGATTGTATTTATGTGTCTGTACATTTTGTTTCTTTTAATTGGTTCCGTGTTTTCTTGCTTCAGATCTTTCGCTGCGTTCAGGATGACAGCCAGGAAGTTCAGGATGACGGTCGGGGCTCAGATCCTCATTTCTGTGCAGAAGTTCATAGAATATCGGCACGATGAACGCATTGAGGAAAGTCGAGGTAAGCAGGCCTCCAAGGATGACCTTCGCCATCGGACTCTGGATTTCGTTGCCCGGGAGGTCTCCCCTCAATGCGAGGGGAATAAGCGCCAGAGCAGAAGACAGGGCGGTCATAAGAATAGGGTTCAGACGGTCAAGGGAGCCGTGTATGATACTTTCCCTGACGGTCGCGCCTTCCTGCCGCAGATGGTTGTACCTGTTAATCAAAAGCATACCGTTCCTCGTGGCTATGCCGAAAAGCGAGATGAAACCGATGATGGCCGGGATGCTCACTTCTCCGGTCGTGAAAATGAGGGCAAAGACCCCTCCGATA